>DATDHU010000069.1:0-9395 GCA_036521415.1 Acidimicrobiales bacterium | reverse complement strand
GTCCCGTCGGCCCGGGTGATGAACTGGGGGGCGAGGTCCACGTACTTGGCCGGCAACCGGTCCTCGAAGACATTGGGCGGCTCGACGACATGGTCATCGACGCTCACAAGGATCAGGTCATCAACGTCCATCGGGGACCCCTTCGCTCGTACAGCTCCCTGCCCGGATCCAGGATGTCGACCCGGGAGCCGAGCAAAACCCCAGCATAGCTCCGGGCCATCCGGCGGAAAA
Source organism: Acidimicrobiales bacterium (assembly GCA_036521415.1). Classification (GTDB taxonomy): domain Bacteria; phylum Actinomycetota; class Acidimicrobiia; order Acidimicrobiales; family RAAP-2; genus DASXMT01. The sequence continues at coordinate 9,164 of DATDHU010000069.1, read as the reverse complement.
CAGCCGTTGACGGGCCCCGCCCGCAGGTCAGCCCTCTCGGACCCCGGGCTCGAACTGGAGTGGCAGGTGGGCGATCTCCCGGATGGACGGGCTGTAGGTGGGCACGAACCCCTTGGGGAGCCGGTAAGAGGGAATCCGCCGGTGCCACTCGGCCAGTGCCACCCGTAACTCCATGCGGGCCAGGTGCGAGCCGAGACAGCGGTGGACGCCCACGCCGAAGCTCAGGTGCTTGATCGACTCGCGAGCGAAGTCCACTTCGGTCGGACGTTCGAACCGGTCGGGGTCGATGTTGGTGGTGGCGAGCAGCACGGCCATCTTCGTCCCCTCGCTGACCGGGCAGCCCTCGACCTCGGTGTCGGACATGGTCACCCGGATGACGGTCGGCACCGGGCACATCCAACGGAGCAGCTCTTCGACCGCCTTCGGCCTCAGAGACGGCTGCTCCACCAACTGACGCTGGTGCTCGGGGCTCCGGGCCAGGAACGAGAAGAAGCACTCGAGGCTGGCCGTGACCGTATCCAACCCGGCGGTCAGCTGCAGCAAGCTGATGTTGAGCGTCTGCTCTCTGGTCAGCTCGCCGGCGATCTCAAGGCGGGAGAGGTGGCCCAGGATGTCGTCGGTCGGCTCGACGGCCCGCCGGTCGAGGGCCTCCCCGAAGAGGTCGAAGACCCACTGGGCCGCTCGGGCCCGAATGGCGTCGAGCTCCGCATGGCCCTTGCCTACCGGACGGATCAACTCGTCCTTGACGGCGAGGAACTCATCCAGCCCCTCGAGCGGAAGTCCCAGGAGGTGCAAGAACGTGCCCGACGGTATCGGCTGGGCGAACTCCGCGGCCAGATCACAGCTCCCCCGCTCGATGAACGTGTCGATGCACTGGTTCACCAGCGCCGACACTTCGCCCTCGAGCTTGGCCATCTTGCGCGGGGTGAACAACGGATCGAGCATGCGGCGATAGCGGACGTGGTCGGGCGGGTCGACCTGTAGGGGAATCAGCCCGGTCTCCGAGCCCAGAAACTGGGCGTCGGGATTCGAAGAGAGCAGTGCGGGATCGTGCATCAACTCGTCGACCGCGGTCGGGCTGACCATCATCGAGACACTGCCGAAGTCGAGCACGGCCGGCCCGACTCGCATCCGCTCCCAGTCCTCTTGCACGTTGTCACCCCAGATGCTCAGGTCCTCTTCGGGCCCGGTGTCATCCGGTGCTGCCGGCGTCTCCACGCTCATGTGTTGCCCCCTTGTCGACACTGGCACGCTAGCTCCCGGTGACCCCGGTAAGCGATCAGCCGTGCACGGACCGTGGCGCAGGACTCGGCTCCGGCCCCTCTGTCGTCCACTACGCCGCGCCCCCCGCTGGGGCATGGAGCTTGCGGAGCGACGCGTGCAGCGAGGCCTCGATCAGTCGGTCGTTGTCCTTGGAGATGAAATCGTGCACCCGCTTCTCCAGGAGCACCCGCATCAGCGGGTTGAACACCTCGTAGGTTTCCCGGAAGTACACGCGGGTCCTTCCCTCGCCGAGGTCCTCGAGCCGGGTCCAACCCGATGCTTTCGACCACAGCGGCTTGCCGATGGCGTCGTACCGCCACGAAATCGGGCGCTGCGCCTCGGTGATCCACTCCCACGATTGGGCCCTGCCCCGCGAGAGCAGGTACTTCGGAACGGGGAAGTAGCAGTGCCGGACCAAGCCGTTCCCCTCTTCGTCCCCCTGGTGGAAGATCTCGATCTTTACCTTGTCCGTCTCGATGCCGGTCCGGGTGCGTGCCCAGATGACGTCCCAGACCTCCTCGGGCGTCCCGTCGACGACGAAGTCGAATCGGTGGTCCTGCATGGTTCCTCCCCACTGCAACAAAGACCCGGCCCAGGTGCGGGACGTATCGGGGCGACTCTAGCCACTGGCCGCCGGATCCGAAACCCGCCGTTCTCGGTGCCGGCCTCTCCGGGCCGACGGCAGGAGGATCTGGGGATCTGGCCTATCGTCATCCTGGAGGGGTTTCACCCTGAAGCGGCGTCACCCGAGGAGAGGATGGGCATGACCGAGGAAGTCGTTCTCTACCAGGTGGACGAGCACGTGGCCACGATCACCATGAACCGTCCCGAGGTGGCCAACGCCCAGGACACGGCGGTCATCGACGGGATCGACCACTTCCTCGACGTGTCCGATGACGATGACGAGGTTCGCGTCATCATCCTGGCCGGGTCGGGGAAGCACTTCTCCGCCGGTCACGACCTGAAGGCGCTCGTCGCCGGGGCCGGCGACGACCCCTGGGTGCCGATGCGCGAGACCCCCGAGGGCAAGTTCCGGCACGAACAGGTCATGTACTACGAGCGGTGCCGGCGGCTCTACTCGTTCCGGAAGCCGACCATCGCCCAGGTCCAGGGGGCGACGGTGGCCGCCGGCCTGATGCTGGCCTGCATGTGCGACCTCATCGTGGCCGCCGACGACGCCACGTTCTCGAACCCGGTGCTCCGGATGACCGGTGCCGGCGTGGAACTGCTGGTCGAGCCGTGGGAGCTCGGCATCCGGAAGGCGAAGGAGTTCCTGTGGACGGGCGAGACGATCGACGCCCAGGAGGCCTGGCGGCTGGGGCTGGTCAACCGGGTCGTACCGGCGGCCCAACTGGCCGAGCGCACGCGGGAGCTGGCGGACCGGGTCGCCCTGGTGCCCCCGACCACCGCCCAGGTGGTGAAGGACACCATCAACAACTCGGCCACGCTCATGGGAAAAGAAGAGTCGTGGAAGTACCACTTCATGGCCCACCACTGGATGCACAACACCTCGACCGCCCTCGATGCGCTGGCTGCCCGCAAGTCCAAGTCCTCGATGCAGGAGGTCTTTGCCGAGCACCGAGATGGCTGAGGAGCCGCTGCCGCTTGCCGGCCTCCGGGTGATCGACGTCGGCACCCGGATCAGCGCCCCGTTCTGCGCCGGCTTGCTCGGCGAGATGGGCGCCGAGGTCATCAAGGTGGAGGACCCGCGGGGCGGGGACTTCATGCGCACCATCGGCCCGTTCGTCCCCACCGGCGACGACTCGGACCAGTACTCCCTCTGGTGGGCGGTCGAAGGCCGCGGCCGGAAGGGGGTCACCCTCGACCTCCGTCAGCCCCGGGGCCAGGACCTGTTTCGTCGACTGGTGGCCCACGCCGACGTGGTCTGCGAGAACTTCCGGCCCGGCACCCTCGAAGCCTGGGGCGTGGGCCCCGAAGACTGCGACCGGCGCGCCGTCTGGGCCCGGATCAGCGTGTTCGGACAGGACGGCCCGAACGCCCGGCGGCCCGGCCTCGACCGGATGGGCATCGCCTACGGGGGCCTGCTCAACCTGACCGGGTATCCCGACCGGCCGCCCGTGCGTCCCGGCGTCACTGTCTCGGACTACCTGACCGGCGTCTTCGCCGCCGAAGCGGTGACGGCCGCCCTCTACCGCCGTGACCGGCCCGACGGGGGAACCGGACGTGGCGGCGTGGTCGACGCCCCCCTGTACGGGTCCATCCTGCGCATCCTGGAATGGACCGTCGCCGGGCAGGACCGGATCGGGCTGACCCGACGGCGCGAAGGGAACCGCATGCCCAACTCGGCACCGCTCGACAACTACCCGACCGCCGATGGACGCTACGTGTGCATCGTGGCCGGCTCCGACGCCAACTTCTCGAGGCTGTGTGCGGCGATGGGCCGCCCCGAGCTGGCCGACGACCCCCGGTGGTCAACGCTGGCCAAACGAGCGGCGGGCTCCGACGAGATCAACGGCGTGGTCGCCGACTGGGCGGCTGCCCTCCCATCGGACGAGGTCGAAGCGCGCTGCATCGAGCACGGGGTGCCGGTCGGGACCATCTACGACGCCACCGACATCCTGGCCGACCCCCACATGGCCGCTCGGGGCGACATCGTCACCGTCGACGATCCGATAGCCGGCCCGCTCCGCCAGCAGGCCCCCTATCCCCGCCTCGACGGGAAGCGACCGGTCCCGCCGGCACCGGCACCCGCGCTCGGCCAGCACAATCGCGAGGTGTGGTGCGACCTCGTGGGGCTTTCGGGCGACGAATTCACCGCCCTCCGCTCCGCCGGTGTGGTCTAGCCGGGGATCCGGCCCTCCTCTGGCCCTTTCGTCCCCGGGCTCGATCCGTGCCGACGGCTGCCGATAACCTCCCCTCCCCATGACCCGACTGCACGACCAAGTACCCGGCGCGGGCCAGGCCGGAACGCCCGTGATCGGCGAGGGCGGGAAGATGTTCGTGAACGACCTCCTCTTCGGCTTCGACCTGTCCGAGGACGGCATGACCATGACCGGCGACGCCACGATCACCGACGCAGTGCGCCAGTCCGGATCGTCGCTACCCCGACCGTCGGTCCTGGCCACGATCGCCGACTGCGTGGCGGGAGTGCCGGCCTGTCTGACCACGACACCTCGGCTGGCCGTGACCCTCGACATCGTCGTACGGATCCTGTCCGACCGGTGCGGCGACTCGTTGGCGCTCACGGCCGAGATCGTGAAAATGGGCCGGAGCACGGTGGCCGCCGAGGTCTGCTTCACCGACGCGCTCACCCACCAATTGGTGGCCCACAGCTATGTCACCTTCATGGCCTCGCCGCGCCCGCAGGACGCCGCCCCTCCCTTGATCCGGGGCATGCGGACGACAGGGTCCATGCCCGTCGCCTTCCCCGACTACATCGGTGCGCGGGTCCTTGAGCCCGGTGTCACCGAGATCGAGCACGGGCCCTTCCTCCAACAGGCCTCGGGCACCCTCCAGGGTGGGGCCGTGGCCCTGCTGGCCGAGATGGCAGCCGAGACCCTGACCGGCGGCACGGTCCTCGACCTCGATACCCGGTACCTGAGCGCCGTGCGGCACGGTCCCGGGAGGGCCACCGCCGTCTCCCTCGGAGCCGGCCTGGTCCGGGCCGAAGTGCGAGACGTGGGCAACGACAACCGGCTGGCCGCGCTGGTGACCGCCCGGGTGGCTGCATAAGCGACAGAGTCGGCCGTACGGCCGGAGCATGAGCGACGCTGACCGGCGGACGACCGAAAACCAGTGTTGACGCACCGGAGGGCCAGCCGTACGCTCATCGGCGCACGCCCGGCAGGACGGGGCCGCCGGCGGCACAGGAGCAACGAGGGGTGAGGAAGCGCGCCATGCAGGTGTCCGTATACCGGTGACCAAGTTCCTCTCGCTCTTCGTCCCCGGCGCCGTCTCCGGTGCCCTCTACGCCATCATCGGGACCGGCCTGGTCCTGGGCTACCAGACGGCGGGCATCTTCAACTTCGGCTACGGGGCCATCGCATTCACCACGGCCTATCTCTACTTTCAGCTGCACACCGGCCAGCACATGTCCATCGTGTGGTCGGCGCTGATCAGCATCGTGGTCTTCGCCCCGCTCATGGGCTTCCTGCTCGAGCGGATCATGCTCCGGCGGCTGTCCGACGCCCCCATCTATGCCCGCATCGTGGGCACCATCGGGCTCATCGTCGCCCTGCCCAACCTGGCCCTGTGGCTGGTCACCGTCATCAACATCGGCGGGGCCAACCTGCCCACCAACCAGAGCGTGACCACCGGCCCCGGTCTCGGGCCCACGCCGGCCAACTATTTCCACGTCCTGTCCGGAGTGGTCATCAACACCGACCAGCTGGCTATCCTTGCCGCCTCGGTGGTATCGGCCGGCGGGCTGTGGATCATCCTGCGCCACACCCGGCTCGGGCTGGCCATGCGGGCGAACGTCGACCGCCGTGAGCTGGCCGAACTGCGCGCCATCAGCCCGGCTCGCGTCTCGATGGTGGCGTGGGTGCTCGTCTCGACCCTGTCCGGACTGGTCGGCGTGCTGATGGTCCCGCTCTTCGGCCTCGATCCCAATACCTTCACCCTGGTCGTGTTGGGCTCGATCGCCGCCGTGGTGGCCGGCGGGCTGCGCTCGCTCCCATTCGTGTTCATCGGCGGCCTGGCCCTCGGCGTGATCCAGAACATGGTGGCCGGCTACGCCAACAGTTTTCTGCCACCCTCGGTGGCCCAGCTCTCCGGCCTCCTCAGCTCGGTGCCCTTCGTCCTCGCCGTGGTCGGGCTCATCCTGCTCGGCTGGCTCACCCGCAGGCGGACCCGAAACCCGATCCCCGAAGAACCCCGGCCCGATCACCGCACCGGGCTGTCCCCCCTCCGCCGCCGCCTGCCTTGGGTCATCGCCACGACAGCGTTGATCCTCTACACCACGCTCTTGGCCAACTCGTTCTGGGCCGGCCTCTTGGCCCAGGGCATGGTCTACGCCATCATCTTCTTGTCGTTCGTGGTGGTGACGGGGATCGGGGGCATGGTCAGCCTGGCCCAGGCCACCTTCGTGACCGCCGGGGGCTTCATCGCCGGGTACCTGGTGACCCACAAGTTCGGCAATATCCCGGTCATCATGAGCGGCGGCCACCTCAACTTCGGCCTGGCCATGGTGGCCAGCGCGGTCGGCACGGCCATCGTGGGGATGGCCATCGCCTTCGTCGTGCGCCGGCTCGGCGCCCTGTTGCTAGCTCTGGCCACTTTGGCCCTCGCCTTCACTTGCGAGCTGATCTTCTTCAACATCAACTCCATCTCAGGGGGATCGAGTGGTTACACGGTGAACCCGCCGGCGATCGGGTCGTTCCTCAATTTCTCGAGCCCGCGCTCGCTCACCATGTTGTTTCTGGCCATTTTCGGCGTTATCACCCTGCTCATCTACAACATCCAGCGGGGCGCGTCGGGACGGACGATGTTCGCCGCCCGGTCCACCGAGATCGGCGCCCGGACCACCGGGCTCTCCCCCGACCGGATCAAGGTCCTGATGTTCGGCTTCTCAGCCGCCATCGCCGGGGTGGGCGGCGCGCTGTTCACCATCACCTCCAGCCCCTTCGGCAACACCACCGCCCCGACGGTGGTCGGGCTCATCTGGCTGGCCGTGGTGGTCACCTTCGGAATCCGCCGGCCCGCCGGAGCGCTGCTCGCCGGCCTCTTCTTCTCCCTGGGCACCAGCCTCTTCGCCAAGATCACCAGCTGGAACGACACGCTGCACACCGCCACCCAGTCCCCCTACTTCCTCCCCATCCTCTTCGGCCTGGGCGCTATAGGCCTGGCCCGCGAGCCCGACGGGGTGCTGGCCGAGAACGCCCGCACGATTGCGCGGTTCCGGGAGAAGAGGGCAGCCCGCACCCGCGCCGGGGCCACGCCGGCTGTGGCCGGTGCCGATGCTGGAACAACCGCGGACCTGCCCGTCGGTGCCGCCACCCCGGACCTTCCTATCGGCGCCGCCACGCCCCCCTTGCCAGCTGGCCTGGAGCCAGTTCCCGCAGGCAGTTCGGCGACGGCCTCCCCCGGCGTCGGGCCGGGGTCGGGGACAGACGACGTCAGGCCGACAGTGCTGGCCTTCGAGGGCATCGTCGCCGGCTACGGGGCCGTCGAGGTCCTCCATCACACCGATCTCGAGGTCAAGCAGGGGACCATCGTTGCCCTGCTCGGAGCCAATGGCGCGGGCAAGACGACGCTGTGCCGGGTTGCCGCCGGGCTCCTGCAACCGACAGAGGGCCGCGTCTTGCGCCGGGGGGTCGACGTCTCTTCATGGCCCGCCTACCAGCGCTCGGCCGAGGGTCTCATGACCGTGCCCGAAGGCCGCGGGATCTTCCCGGGTTTGAGTGTCGAGGAGAACCTGGAGGTGTGGCTGCCCTCCACCGAACAGCGGGCACACGCCTACGAGCACTTCCCCATCCTTGGCAGCCGCCGCAAGCAGCTGGCCGGGTTGCTCTCGGGCGGGGAGCAGCAGATGCTCTCCCTCGTCTCCGCCCTGGTGCGGCCGCCCGACGTCTTCATTGCCGACGAGCCCACATTGGGCCTCGCCCCGCTGGCCTCCGAGGCGGTCTGTGCCACCCTCGACGAGATGCGCAGCCAAGGGGTCACCGTCCTTTTGGTCGAGGAGAAGGCGGCCGAGGTCCTGGCCCTAGCCGACACGGTGGCCTTCATGACCCTCGGGCGCATCGTCTGGTCGGGCCCGCGCAGCGAGGTGGACACCGATGCTCTGGCCTCGGCCTACCTGGGCAGCGGGGTCGGGGCGCCGACTTGAGCGGGTCCGCCTACCCACAGTGGGCCCGGTAGCACCGGACCGACCGCACTGAACCGGTAGCACGAGAGGGGAACAGCCGGACCGGCCCCATTCCCGACCGGGGCGGTCAGGACTCGAGCAATTGCTCGAGGACGGCCTGAGGTGGGTGGTTGAGGTAGCCGGCGTCAGGCCAGTTGAACCAGCCCGAGGAGGCGATGGCCCCCCCGTCGGGATGAAGGGTGGTCCCGGTCACGAACGACGACAGGTTCGAGGCCAGGAACAGCGCGCACCCGCCGGCGTCCTCGAAGGTGCCCTCTCGGCCCATCGGAGTGGCGATGCGGTGCTGCAGGGCCCTCGTCTCCTCGCTGCCCGTCAGGACGGACTCCAGCCCTGGGGTGGGGATGTAGTCGGGGGCGATCGTGTTGACCCGGACGTTTCGCGGGGCGAGCTCGACGGCCAGGGTGCGGGTCAGGCTGGTCACCCCGGCTTTCATCGCCGCGTAGACGGCGTAGCCCGGGGCGGCCCGATGGCCCTCGATCGAGGTGATGTTGATGATGCTCCCCCCACCGGGTCCCATGCGGGCGATGGCCAGCTGGGTGGCGTGGAGGAGCCAGGTGAAGTTGGTCCGGATCAGCGCGTCCCAACCCCGCGGGCCCGATTCCTCGAACGACTGCCGGAACGTGCCCCCCACCACGTTGACCAGCACGTCGAGCTGGCCGCCGTAGCGCTCATCCACCTCGACGAAGAACGCACCGAGTGCCTCGGGGTCGCGCGCGTCAAGCTCCCCGGTCATGATTTCGCCACCGGCGTCGGCGATGCTGGCGGCGGTCTCGGTCAGGGCGTCAGCGTTCTTGTCGCAGAGGGCCAGGCGCATACCGGCTCCGCCGAGGTCGGCGGCACAAGCGCGGCCGAGGCCGCCGCCCCCGCCGACGACCACAGCCACGCGGCCGTCCAGGGCCGCCCGTTCGTCCAGAAAGCTCATCACTGTTCCCCGTGGATCGACTGCGTGTGGATCGACTGCGTGTGGATCGACTGCGTGTGGCCCGGCTGTGTCGCCGGTCGCCGGGCCTCAGCGGGCAGCGACCTCGATGACGGTGGCCGAGCCCATGCCCCCGCCGGCGCACATGGCGGCCAC
>DATDHU010000068.1:0-5678 GCA_036521415.1 Acidimicrobiales bacterium | reverse complement strand
CCCAGCGACCCACCGAAGGCGACCACGGTCTGTCGCCGGGTGGGCAGGCCCAACTCGGCCCGGGCCGCCTCCCGTCCCGGCTCGGATCGATCCAGCGATCTCAGCTCGGGTCGCACCGGTGTCCCGGTCACCTGAGCCCGGGGCAGGTCGGTGCCCGGGAACGCCACGGCACATGCGACGGCGAAGCGGCCGAGCACGGCGTTGACGGCGCCCGGGACCGCGTCGGTGTTGACCAGGACCAGAGGCACCCGTGTCACCACGGCGGCGCACCCGGCCGGGAAGCCGGCGTAACCCCCGACCACCACGACGACGCCGGGACGGTGGGCCAGGAAGGTGCCCACCGATCGGAGGGTGGCCCAGACCAGGCCCAGCACGGCTCCCGCGTTGTCCCACAGCGCGGCCGGTCGGAGGCTTCGGCGTATGCCCCGGCCCGGTAGCAGGGTGAACGGGAACTCGAGCGGCGGCCAGTCGGTGGCTTCTTGGCCGCGGCGCGAGCCGAAGAGCTCAATGGATGCGGGGTCATTGCCCAGCGTGACCAGGGCCCGGGCGATCTGCAGCGACGGGACGACATGACCACCGGTCCCTCCACCGGCGATGACGGCCTGGCGTCGCCGGGTCACCGACCTCGACCGCGGCCCGACGTCGAACCGACCGTCATCCGTTCGCTGCCGCGTCGGGGCAGGGCGATGGTGCCGTGAGGTTGCCCGCTCTTCGCCGGGCTCTTCTCCTGGCGTGCGATGTTGATGAGGATGCCGGCGGCGGCCATGGTGATGACCAGCGACGACCCCCCGAAGGAGATGAACGGCAGCGGAATACCGGTGACCGGGAGCACGCCGATGACGGCACCAATGTTGATCAAGGTCTCGCTGGCCAACCAGGCCACCAGGCCGATGGCCAAGAGCCCACCGAAGCGATCGGCCGACCGCGTGGCCGCTCTGATCCCGAACCAGACGAACGATCCCAGGAGGAGGAGAACGGCAATGGCTCCGATGAATCCGAGTTCTTCGCCGATGACCGAGAAAATGAAGTCGGTGTGGGCGTTGGGCAGGAATCCCCACTTCTGTTGGCCGCCGCCCAACCCGGACCCCAGCAGATGGCCCGAGCCCAGCCCGATCAGCGACTGCACCACCTGGTAGCCCGATCCGTTGCCGTGAGCCGATGGATCGAGGAACGACAACAGGCGCTCCCGTCGGTACGGGGAGGCGATCGCCACCACGAGCGCCAATCCCACCACCACGGCCAGCAGTTTGAGGACCGGTCCAATACTGACGCCCGAGACGAAGAGCATCGTCAGCGCGATGCACCCAACCACCATGGCCGTCCCCATGTCGGGCTGAGCCAGGATCAGGAGGCCAGCCGCGCCCGTGACCAGGAGCAGCGGACCCATGATGCGACGGTCGGGAGACCCCTCATCGAGCCGGCGGGCGATGAAATCCGCCGCGAAGATGGTCAGCGTCAACTTCATCAGCTCCGACGGCTGCAGGCGGAGCTGGCCGAAGCCGATCCATCGACTCGAGCCTTCGACGTGCAGCCCGAGACCGGGCACCAGGACGACACACAGCAACCCGAAGGTGACCAGGAGCAGGAGTGGACTCCACCGGCGCAACTTGCGGTAGTCGAACTTTATGGCCAAGAAGAGCGCGAGGGTGCCGATCGCCATCCACATCGCTTCCCGGATCAGGATGGCCCACGGCGTCCCATAGAGCGATATGGAGACGACCGACGAGGCCGATCCGACCATCACCAGACCGAAGAGGCAGAGCAACGAGACGATGATCAAGAGCAGGGTGGCCGTCGGGAGCTGCTGGACGGTAGCGATGAAGCCTGACCGCACCCGTTTCGTCGTCATGATGACCTCCTTGGGTTCGTGAGCCGTTCGATCGTCGTGGCCATGGGTGGGAGACCGCGCCCTCCAGCGACGGGCGCCGGCACCACGCTCCGCCACACGAGGCTCCTCATGTGAACTTCGCCACGCTGAGGTAATCGCCGTAGAAGACGCCCAAGCCGAGCGCCACGAACAGGCCGCCCAACACCCAGAACCGCACGATCACCGTTGTCTCGGGCCACCCGAGCAATTCGAAGTGGTGATGGATGGGCGCCATCCGGAAGATCCGGCGGTGGAAGACCTGGAAACTCACGACCTGACCGATGACGGACAAAGTCTCCATGACGAAGAGTCCGCCGATGATCGGCAAGAGGAGGTCGAGGTTCAACAACAGACACAGGGCGGCCAGACCGGCGCCGATGGCCAGAGAGCCGGTGTCCCCCATGATGATTCTGGCCGGCGCGGCATTCCACCAAAGAAACCCGATGCAGCCACCGGCCAGGGCCACGGACACCAGGGCCAGGTCGATCGCCGAGGCGGGCAACACGTGATAGATGCCCACGTGACGAAAGATCCAGTACCCCATGATGGCCAGCACGGCGAAGCAGAACGTGGCCGACCCGGCGGCCAACCCATCCAGTCCGTCGGTCAGGTTCACGGCGTTGGAGGCTCCCACCATGACCAGCGTGGCGAAGATCACCCACCCGATCTGTCCCAAGTTGATGCCGGGAACGTCGTAGCGCGTGAAGGACAGGGCGGTGGACGTATGAGCCCAGTGCAGCGCCAGTTCGGCGAACAGGACGGCGCTTCCGACTTGCAGGAGGGACTTGGCCCGTTTGTTCAGACCCAGGCTGCGCTTGTGGCGAACTTTGATCCAGTCGTCCATCAATCCGATGGCGCCGAACAGGACCACCGCCATGACGGCCAGGTAGCCGGTGCGCGAGAAGCGAATCTGCGTGTCGACGTGCCCGAGCGCATACCCGAGCACGACGGCCGTGACGATGGCCAGGCCCCCCATGGTGGGAGTCCCAGCCTTGACGATGTGGCTGGCCGGGCCGTCCTCCCGGATGTGCTGACCGATACCTCGAGTCCGGAGCCAGCGGATGAGGACGGGCGTGGACAGGATGGCCACCCAGAGGGCCACCCCTCCGGATTCAAGCAGGCCGAGCACGGCCTAGTGATCCTCAATGGGCACACCGTCGGAAGGAGTTGGTAACCACGATGACGGATCCGAGGGAAAGTGGACCGACAGCGCGTGGCGTGCTTCCTCGGCGTCGTTGAAAGGAATCCGCTGGCCGGCGATCTCCTGATACGTCTCGTGACCCTTGCCGGCGATCACGACGACGTCGCCGGGCGCGGCCTCGGCCAGGGCCCGCCGAATGGCGACGTGACGGTCTGCCTCGACCATCACCGTCGATGCGGTCCCCGATCCGGCCACCATGCCGGCCTGGACTTCCGCCAGGATGGCCATGGGGTCTTCGTCGCGGGGGTTGTCCGAGGTGAGGACGGCCACGTCGCTCAGGCGGGTGGCGGTCTCCCCCATCTTGGGGCGCTTGGCCCTGTCCCGATTCCCGCCACAGCCGAACACCACCAGCACTCGCCCCGGCGTACCGGTGAGCTGGCGCGCCTCGCGGAGCACCACTTCGAGGCCCGCCGGCGTGTGGGCGTAGTCGACCATGACCGTGAAAGGCGGACGCTTGGCGTCAACCGCTCCGTCGCGACGGGGAGCGGTCAGAACCTGCAGCCGGCCCGGGACCGGGGACACCAGGGAGAGTGCGGTGGCCACCTCTGCCACCTCGAGGCCCAGGGCCAGAGCGGCCTCGGCCGCCAGCAGGGTGTTCCCCACGTTGACCGCGCCGGTGAGCGGCGTGGTGATGCGATGCCCGCGCCAGGTGAAGCTGGTCTGTCCCGGGAGCAGGGCGATGTCCTGCGCGTCTCTCAGGTGCACCGCCGTCACCGGGATGCGCGACTCCTTCATCAGCCGTTGCCCCCATGGATCATCCGCGTTCACGATGCCGCGCAACGAGTGTTCGGGGGTGAACAGCCGGCGCTTGGCCTGGTAGTAGGCCTCCATGCTCCCGTGGTAGTCGAGGTGGTCATGACTCAGATTGGTGAAGACGGCGACATCGAAATGGACCCCGTCCACCCGCGCCTGCACCAGCGCATGGCTCGACACCTCCATGGCCACGGCATGACGACGTCCGTCGGACCGTTGCCGGTCACGTACTCCGGCCAGCACGCATTGGACTTCGGTCGCTTCCGGCGTGGTGCGCGCGCCCGAGAGGGTCCCCATGACGTTGGTGGGCCGACCGCTGGCTTCGAGCACGTCCCCGAGGAGCTGGGTGACCGTGGTCTTTCCATTCGTGCCGGTGACCCCGACCATGAGCAGGTCGCGCGCCGGGTGCCCGTAGAACGCGGCAGCCAGTTGGGCCATGACCGGACGCGCCGTGCCCGGGGCGATACGGGATTGCACCACGGGCCGGTCGAGCAGCTCGGGGATGAAGTGCTCGCACAAGAGCCCGACCGCGCCCCGATCGACCGCCTCGGAGGCGTGATCGTGGCCGTCCGAGATCAGTCCGGGCACGCAGCAGAACAGGTCTCCGGGCACCACCCGTCGGCTGTCATGGGCAATGCCCCTGATCTCCACCGTTGTGGGGTCCCCGGCTGATTCAATGACCTCGATATCGTCGAAGAGGAGGCTCATCTGCACGGTTCGCATCGTCGCTGCGACGGCGACATCGGCTCGGAAAGTCCGAACCACAGGCCATCGGCTCGCTGATGGTATCGGGTCACGGTTATGTGATGTCCTGAGCCTGGCTCGAGGCCGACTCTGTCGGAGAGGGGGGCGTCGTCGTCGCACCTGGGGTTGTCGGGATGTCGTAGCGATGCAGGGCGTAGCTCATGATCTGGGAAAAGACCGGCGCGGCCACCGTTCCCCCGAAGATAGGGGTCGGGCGGTTGAGGACCACGATGATGGACAGCGTCGGGTTCACCGCGGGGGCAAAGCCCACGAAGGACGCCATGTAGGCGCCGGTGACGTAGGAGTCCTTCCCCTGTGTCGGGATCTGCGCCGTACCGGTCTTGCCCGCCACCGTATAGCCCGGGACCGAGGCACCGGTCCCGGTCCCGGTGGCCACGACCTGCTCCAGCATGGAGGTCAGCGCGGAGTCCACGGAGGGGGAGAAGGCCTGATGGGTCGGGGAAGGGGGCGTCTTGGTCACCGTGCCGCTGGCGCTGACGTTCGCCTCTACCAGTTTCGGCTGGACGTATACGCCCCCATTGGCCACGGCGTTGTAGGCGTCGAGCATTTGAAGGGCGTTCACGGCGTCGACCTGCCCGATCGGCAACGACACGTAGTCGGTGGGTTCCCATTGTGCTGCCGTCGCCAGCAGACCCGGCGACTCGCCCGGGAATCCCAAGCCGGTGTACTGGCCGAATCCGAGGTTACGCACCTGGTCCAGCAATCGCTGCTCTCCGACATTTTGGGCGATCTCTCCGGTACCGATATTGGAGGACTGGGCCAGAATTTGGGTGGCGGTGAGCGCTTCGGTCGGGTGGGATTCGGCGTCGTGGAAGGTCGACCCATCGAGCTTGATCTGGTCCGGTACGGAGAAGACCGTGTTGGGGCTGATCAGGCCATCGGCCAGGGCAGCGGAGAATGTGACCAGCTTGAAGACCGACCCCGGCTCGAACACCTGGGACACGGCCAGGTTGCTCGGCGCCTCATTCACCGGATCGGCCGGGCCGATCGGGATGACGCCTCCGGTGCTCTGCACCGCGGGGGCGGTGGCGGATACGGCTGCGTTGGGATGCGTCGAGACCAGACTGGCCATCGAAAGGATCTGTCCCGTCT
>DATDHU010000067.1:0-6214 GCA_036521415.1 Acidimicrobiales bacterium | reverse complement strand
CAACCGTGGGCCACAGGCCCCAGTCGGCCGTCACCGCATCATGGTCGATTCGTTCCTCCGGCGACGCCACGATCGAGGCCGGTACCCCCGTGTCCACGAGGATCTGGGCGAGGTGGTGTCGATCATGACGACGGGTCCAGGAGGCCATCAGTGCGTCCAGCTCGTCTTCCCCTGCCAGTCGTCCAGTGATGTCTTTGAAGTCCTCCCTGGCGTCCCACCCTTCGTGGGCAACCTCACAGAGCGCGTCCCAATCGTCATTGTGGCGACACGCGATGGCGATCCACTCGTCTTCACCGCGAGAGGGATAGATCCCATGCGGGGCCATGGCCGGATGTCGATTCCGATTCGAATCCACCGAACCGGCCCGCCGACGGGCACGACCGTTCACTGAAGCGTCGAGAATGTCCGAGCCGGTCAGTGTGCCCGCGACCTCGGTGCAGGACATGTCCACCCACTGGCCTTCACCTGTCCTGTTCCGATGCAAGACCGCGGCGAGGATGGCCATTGCCATGTAGTTCGCACCCATGTGGTCCATGTATGAATAGCCCCAGCCGGCCGGCTCGTAGTCGCGCAGGGCGCTGGTGAACGTAAGTCCCGAACAGGCCTGAACGATCGGTCCCCATGTCCGATAGGTGCTGTAGGGCCCGGTCTGCCCGAACCCACAGTTCGACACATAGATGACGTCCGGACGGATCGTGCACAGGTCCTCATACGAAAACCCCATGCGGGCAAACACGCCGGCGGCAAAGTTCTCGGTGACGATGTCGGACAGTCGTATGAGGCCGCGAAGGAGGTCCTTGCCCCTCTCGGCGCGAAGGTTGATGGTCACCCCCCGTTTTCCCACGTTGTGGTTGTTGAATCCTCCGCCGAACTCGACACCCCGACGATCGTCGACGTGCGGGGCCGCGCCCCGGACGATGTCCCAGCCCCCTTGGGTGATCGGATCCTCGACGCGGATGATCTCTGCCCCGAATCCCGCCAGATAGCGGGTGGCACCGGCTCCGGCGAGCTGGCCACCGAGATCACAGACCCGCAGTCCGCCTAAGGCCTTGCCAGACACTGAGCCAACCTCCTCACTATCATCGTCCTGCCGTCTTCCGGCTCCTCTTCTTAGCTCATCCCCGCGCACACATTTCATCCCGAACTCGAGGACAGATCCTGATGCTCACGCGTTTTGACGACTATCCGATCCACCAGACGCCCGCCCCCATCGCCCAGCCTCTGTCCGCGGACCCGAACCATTACGACCGCTATTGGTTCAATGGCTACGAGCGCGATGGGACCTTTTTCATCGGCGCGGCCATGGGTCACTATCCGAACCGAGGCGTTGTCGACGGGGCGTTCTCGGTCATCCATGAGGGTGTCCAGCATTCTGTCTTTGCCTCCGGGCGTATGCCCATGGATCGCCGTACCCGGGTTGGGCCCCTTCGTATCGAGATCGTCCAACCGCTCCGCGTCATCCGCTATGTAGTGGAGCGAAATGACCACGGACTCGCCGCCGACGTCACCTTTCGGGCTCGCACGGAGCCGATCGAGGAACCGAGGCAACAGATAGTCCGCCACAACATTCCCATCATGGACTACACCCGCCTTACGCAATGGGGGAGCTGGGAGGGAACCGTCGAACTACCCGACGGCACCGTGTTGACCGTCGATCCCTCCCGCACCTACGCGACCCGCGACCGCTCGTGGGGCATCCGTGGCGTCGGCCAGCAAGCGCCCACCAACTTCGACCCAACGCCGCCACAGGTCTTTTGGCTGTGGGCTCCTCTGCACTTCGATGACTGCTGCACGCATGTCGCGCTCTTCGAGCGCGCCAACGGGGAGCGGTGGCTGGAACAGTCGCTCGTTGTCCCACTGCTCCCGGATGGCTCGGAGCCCGAGCACCTTGGACGCAGCGAGTTTGAGATCGAATGGATGCCCGGTCGGCGCGAGATGGCGTCGGCATCGATTGTCCTCACCCGGAAGGACGGCACCTCGTTCCCCCGCATCACCTTTGAGAAGATCTTCACCTTCAGGATGCGTGGTATCGGCTACACGCATCCCAAGTTCGGACACGGCGGGAACCACGGCGGGCTCGAGGTCGGGGGTGAGTCAATCGAACTGTCCGACTTCGTGCCGCTCGACCCGGCCTCGATTCACATCCAAACCTTGTGCCGAGTCCACATGGGGGAGAAGCAGGGCATGGGTGTCCTCGAACAGCTGGCCTTCGGTCCGCATGAGCCGACCGGGCTCACCGGCTTCATCGACGGATACTCGTTCGACTGACCCGTCTTCAGGTTCGGTCTTGAGCGGGACCTGTCTCTGATTTCTGTCCGAAGCGATTTCCACTCGACTCGTCCCGCACTAGCCGCGGATCCGCACGGCCAACGTGGCCAGGATGCCGTTCACGAAGCTTCCCGACTCATCGGTCGAGTAGCCCGCGGCCAGGTCCACCGCCTCGTTCAGGACGACAGCGGTGGGCACGTCAGGGAATGAGATGAGCTCGGCCACGGCCAGGCGGAGGACATTTCGATCGATGACGGCCATCCGATCCAGGTCCCAACCGATGGCCGCCTCGCCCACCATGGCGTCGATCTCGGACTTGTGCTCCTCCACGGCGGCCAGGAGAGCCACCGTGAACTCATCGGGGGGTACGGCCAGAGCGGCCACGACCACCGACGGCAGATCGTCCTTCAGCTCCGCCTCGTAGAGGAGGGACACTGCCCGTTCTCGGGCCTGGTGACGGGGGGCGGATTCCATGGTCGAGGTGGGCCTGGCTGGCCGGGGAGAGCCGGTCCCGCCATCGGCCCCACGACGGGGCGATCGGCGTCCGCCTCCCGAGGCTCAGGCCCGGGTCAGGTACTCGCCCGAACGGGTGTCGACTTTGATTTTCTCGCCCGGGTTGACGAACAGGGGAACCTGCAACGTCAGCCCTGTCTCCAAGGTGGCCGGCTTGCGAGCACCGGACACCCGATCGCCCTGGAGGCCCGGCTCGGTCTCGGCCACGGTCAGCTCCACGGCCGCGGGGAGATCGACGCCCACGATCTCGTCGACGTAGAACTGGAGGACGGCGTCGTCGCCCTCCTTGAGATAGTTGGCTGCGTCCCCCAACAGGTCGGAGGCAACTTGGAGTTGCTCGTATGAGGTGGTGTCCATGAAGACGTAGTCGGATCCGTCCCGGTAGAGGAACTGCATCGCCCGCTTGTCGATGATCGCCTGATCGAGCTTCTCGTCGGCTCGATAGGTGCGCTCGATCACGGCGCCGGAGCGCACGTTCTTCAGCTTGGTGCGGACGAAGGCGCCGCCCTTCCCCGGCTTCACGTGCTGGAACTCCACCACGGAGAACAGGCCCTCGGGCAAATTCACGGTCATGCCGTTGCGGAGATCATTGGTGGAGACAGCCATCAGAGCGAAACATCCTTCGGAAACATGGTGAGCGGGCGGCGGCCGTCCTCGACCACGACGAGAGTGTCCTCGATCCTGACCCCACCCACGCCCGCCAGGTAGACCCCGGGCTCCACGGTGGCAACGACGCCGGGCGCGAGGATAGCAGTTGCCCCTGGCCCGACCGACGGAGCCTCGTGGATGTCGAGGCCCACGCCGTGGCCCGTCCCGTGCTCGAAGCGCTCCGCCCAGCCGGCATCGGCGATCACGTCCCGGCAGGCGCGATCGACGTCGCCGGCCACCACCCCCGGGGCGACGGCTGCCACCCCGACCCGCTGGCTGTCGGCCACCACGGAGAACACCCGACCGAGCTCACCGGTGGGCTCACCCCCGATGCAGAACGTCCGGGTCATGTCCGAGCGATAGCCCTCGTAGATGGCTCCGAAGTCGACCACCACCGGATCGCCGGCCCGGATCCGACGGTCGCTCGGTCGGGCATGCGGCTTGGCCGAATTCGGACCGGATGCCACGATCGTCTCGAAGGCGCTGTCTTCTGCGCCGCGTGCTCGCATGGCGTGGTCGAGGGCGGCAGCCAGGAACGCCTCGGTGACCGACTCGGCTTCGGCCCGGGCCAGCAGCGGGGTCACCGATGCCAGGGCGTCGTCGGCGATGGCCGCCGCCCGCTCCATCCGGGCCACCTCGCCGGCGTCCTTGACCAGGCGGAGGGCTTCGACGCAGCCGCGAGTGGGGACCAGTGACACCCCGGAGCCGAATGCCTCGTCCCAATTCCGCTGTCCCGACCAGGTCACATCGTCGGCCTCGAGCCCCAGGTTGGTGACCTCGCCCCAGGCCGCCACCACGGCGTCGCGCTGGGCCAGGGCGCCGCCGATGACGATGTCGACTGCTTCGCCCGCGCCTGCGTCGGTGACCTGCTCCTCGGACTGGGTCCGGTAGCGCCCGTCGGAAGTCAGGACGGCCCGAAGCGGAGTCACTAGTAACAAGCCGGCCGACCCGGTGAATCCGGTCAACCAGCGGATGTTGGCCGCCGCGGTGACCAACAGGCCCTCGACGCCGGCCGCGGGCAGGGTCTCCCGCAGGCGGTCCAATCGGCCCGAGACGTCGAGCGGCGGAAGCTGGTCGGCGAACAGCGGTCCCGACGCGGTCACGCTTGATCCTCCGCCCGGATCGCGAGCAGCCGGTGCACCGCTTCGACGGCCAGGGGATAGCCCAGGGCTCCGAATCCGGCAATGGAGCCGTCAGCCACCGGGGCCACCACCGACGTGTGCCGGAACGGCTCGCGGGCAGCAGGGTTGGAGATGTGCAGCTCCACCACCACGCCCTCGAACGCAGCCAGGGCATCGTGGAGGGCCCACGAGGTGTGGGTCAGGGCGCCCGCGTTGATCACGATCGCCGCCGCCCGGCCCCGGGCCTGGTGGACCGCCTCGATCAGGTCGCCCTCGTGGTTGGACTGGACGTGCTCCAACGTGTGCCCGAAGGATGCCGCTGCCCTGCTGGCCGCATCGACGTAATCGGCCAGGGTGGCGTCGCCGTAGATGGCCGGCTCCCGATCGCCCAGCAGATTCAAATTGGGCCCCGACAGCAGCAGGATCACAGCCCGGTCAGCCATGACCGGCCCTGTGCCTTCCGAGGCCGTTTCCGCTCATGATCGCTGCGCCATGTCGGCCAGGGTAGCCAGTACCTCGGCCTCGTCGATTCCCCGCACCGGCTCCACGCCGCGCGGCCCATCGAGCACGAAGGTCAGGTCGTGGTGGGCCTTCTTGTCGCGACCCATGTAGGAGACCAGTGCCCTGGGGTCGATGTCGTCGGGCAAGTCGGTCCGGAGGTCGAACGCCTCCACGACGCGACGGTGCAGGGCCACCCGGTCATCATCGATGCGGCCCAGCCGGCGGGCCAGCATGGCGGCGAACACCAACCCGACGGCGACCGCCTCGCCGTGGCGCAGGTCGGGCTCCCCGGACGCCCCGAACGAGGCTGCCTCGAGGGCGTGGGCCAGGGTGTGGCCATAGTTCAGCACCATCCGCCGATTGCCCTCTCGCTCGTCCGCCGACACCACGTCCGCCTTGATCTGGACGCACCGCGCCACCTGTTCGACCAGCGGGAGGCCGATCAACGATGCGTCAGGCGATGAGCCATCGGGCAGGGACAAGAAGGCGTACTTGGCCATCTCCCCCCTGCCGCTCGCCCACTCTCGTCCGGGCAAGGTGGACAAGGTTGCCGTGTCGCAGAGGACGGCGGACGGCTGCCAGAAGGCGCCGACCAGGTTCTTCCCCTCGGGGATGTTCACCGCCGTCTTTCCCCCGATGGCGGCGTCGACCTGAGCCAGCAACGAGGTGGCCACGTTCACGTAGGCCGTGCCGCGGTGATAGGTGGCCGCAGCGAAACCGGCCAAGTCGGTGACCACGCCGCCGCCCACCGCCACCACGGCGTCACCGCGGGTCAGGCCGAAGCGGGCGAACCCCCGGCACAGCTCCTCGAGAGTCGACAGCGACTTGGCTCCCTCTCCGTCGGGAACGGTGAACATCCGGTGGGGACGCCCGGGATCCACCTCCACGCCGATGCCGGCCTGGCTCACCACCGCCACTCGGGCGGCGCCAGGGACAGTCGAAGACAAGGTGTCGGCCAGGAGGTCCCGCGCTCCGTCACCCACCACCACGTCGTAGCTGCGCTCACCCAACTTCACCGGGACGGCGATCACGATCCTCGACCCTCGTCCCTCCCGGTTCCCGCGGCCCGAGCGCCGAAGCCGGTACCGGCCAGCACCCGCTCGACCACCGTCTCGGGGGGCAGCTCGTCCACGTCCACCGTGACCGACGCCACCGTTTTGTAC
>DATDHU010000066.1:0-74927 GCA_036521415.1 Acidimicrobiales bacterium | reverse complement strand
GCACACCGGCATCATGGTCACCGGACCGACGTCGACGGGCGGAAGTGGGGGATGACCTTCTCGCCCCAGTTGCGGATGGTATCGAGGCAAATCTCCTGGGGGATCGTCCCCATCTGGATGAGGCACATGATCTCGTCGGCTCCCGCCTCTTCGAGCCGTTGCACGTAGTCGATTGCGTGCTCGACGGTGCCGTAGGCGTGGTTGACGTTGTAGGTGCCGAGCGACGAAGGGCGCACGGGAATGTTGGCCTCGTGTAGCTTGGCCACCATCGCCTCGGCATCGGCCTTGATGGCGGCCACGTTGTCGTCGTCCTCGGTGTCCTGGGCCGGCGGCGGACCGGCGCCGTACCAGTGACCGATCGACTCGGCGAAGAACCGCTGTCCTCGGGCCCCGACGCGCAGTGCCTCGTCGGCGTCGTCGAGCACGATGGTGGGACAGAGCGCGGAGAAGTAGTCGTTGCGGACGGTCGAGACGAACCGGTCCCCGCTCCGCCGGTCGATCGCCCGGCGGTACAACGTGCTCAGGTGGGCGACCTCGTCGACGCCGGCGAACCCTAGTACCAGCGCGCCGATGCCATAGTCGGCGGCCAGCTCCACCGTGTTCTGCTTGGTGCAGGCCATGTACAACGGGGGGTGAGGTTCCTGCACCGGACGGGGGAGCACGGGGTGGGGCTCTATGTCGAAGAGTCCGTGCCACTCGAACTCGTCCTCGAGCCACATGGCGCCGATCATCCGGAGGGCTTCCTCGACTTGGGCGTAGGTCTTCTCCGGCTCGACACCGCACAGCGACATCTCCTGCAGCGTGGCCCCACGCCCGGCGCCCAGGTCCAGGCGCCCTCCCGAGAGGATGTCGAGCATGGCGGCGCGCTCGGCCGCACGGACCGGGTGGTTATAGCCGAACGGCATGCACACGACCCCGTGCCCGATGCGGATGCGTTCGGTCTTGGCCGCCACATAGGCCAAGAAGGTCTCCGGGGCACTCATGTGCGCGTACCACTTGAGCGAGTGGTGCTCGACCGCCCAAATGCGATCGAACCCCATCGCCTCGCCCAGGACTGCTTGATCGACGCAGTCCAGGATCACCTGGCGCTCGTGCTCGGGTGTCGGGTGGTTGAGCTGAGCTTCGAAGATCATCGAGAATTTCATGGCCAGGAGCCTCCCTTGCGTTGCCAATTGCTATAGTCCAAATAGGAATACAACTCAAGCGAGACAGCTCGAGCGAGAGGGCAGCCCCTCTCGGAGGTGCCGTGATGACGCAGCAAAAATCGACCAAGTTGTCCGGCACCGCCAATGCGGTGCTCGGGCTGCTCTCGTTCGGCAGCGAGCTCTCTGGCTATGACTTGAAGAAATGGGCCGACCACAGCCTCAGCCTGTTCTTCTGGAGCCCTGCATCCAGCCAGATCTACGCCGAGCTCCGGAGGCTCGAAGAGCCGGGATACGTCACCTCTCGCCAGGTGCCCCAGGACGAGCTCCGGAACAAGCGGGTGTATCGGATCACCGACGCCGGACGAGAGCAGTTGCTCCGGTGGCTCGAGGTCGAGGCGATCGGCCCCCCGGTGCTGAAGCACCCCGTGCTCATGCGGGTGTGGCTTGGGCACCTGGTCGGCTCGGCCCGGCTGCGTGAGGTCATCGAGGAACACCGTGATCGCACCGCTGCCCGCCTCGAGGACCTCCACCGCGACCTCGACATCGTCTCGACTCGTGAGAACTGGGCCTATCCGGAGCTGATCATCCGCTGGTCCGAGCGCTACTACGAAGCCGAACGGGACAATGCCGAGCAACTGCTCCAGGAGCTCGACGCGGTCGAGCGCAGACGGGTGCCGGAGGCCGCGCCCACCTGAGCGCCCGCCTCCGGGCCGTGGACGGAATCGCTTACCGGGTGGGTTCGCTCACCCAAAGACGGACCACGTTGTCGAATTGGGCTGAGCGGACCTGGACCAGGTCACAGAGCTGATTGGCCAGCCACAGCCCGCGTCCGTCGTTGCCATCCACCGACGGCCGTCGGCGTCCGGCCAGCGGTTCGCCGATGCAACCCCGATCACGAATCTCGCAGACAACCGAACCAGGTTCGCTCCACACCGTGACCGTGCCCGCGCCGCCGCCGTGACGGAGGCTGTTGGTGCCGATCTCTCGGCAGCCAGTACCCATTCTGCCACTCGACTGGGGGCCAGTCCCTCCCTGGCGGCGTGTTCGGCGACGAACCGTCGGACTTCACCCATGGCGCCGGACCGAAAGGTGAGGACCGGCGCGGTGTCGGGCGGGGTCGACAACGGTCTGGTGTTCACCCCGGCGAAGGCGTCATTGCCCCGGTAGTTCGGGCTGGGGGTCGCGTCGTCCCGCGCTCATGAACGACGGCGTGCGTGGCCCGGGCCACGTCGATAACTGCTGGGTCGAGTGTCGCCGCGTCTACCGACCCCTGCTTCCCCGTTTGAACGCCGCTGCTCCCATACCCATACCGTGAACGGCTACTCACCACGATAGAACTGGCGGTCCGGTTGCCATTCGAACTGCCAGCGGAAAAGCCCAGGTCGATTTCCGGTCCAGGCCAACTCGGGACATAGTGGCAGAGGGTTGTCGGGGCCTGGTCGCGGCACTGTGACTTCCCTGGCGCCCGACAGTGCCCCAGTACACTGAGCCCATGCCGTCGCCCGTGGACATCGGTGCCGGCCTCCGGGCGACGGGCACGACCGACCCGGCTTCCGTGGCGGCGCTGGTGGCGGCGGCAGTGGAGGAACTGGGGGCCACCGACATCGTCGTCTACGTCGTCGACGTGGAGCAGGTGCAGCTTGTCCCCCTGCCCGACGAACTGACCCACGTGGAGGTGCCTGAGCCACAAGGGGTGGCCACCACGGTGGCCGGCAGGGCGTTCACCACGCAGTCACCGGTGACGGTCGACCGGGCCGAAGGAGTCCGGGTCTGGGTTCCGGTGGTCGCCGGGTCGACGCCGACCGGGGTGCTCGCCGTGACCGTGCCCCACGGCGACGCCCGATCCGTGCTGGCCTGCGAGGAGCTCGGCCTCTTCGCCGGGGTCCTGATGGCCGCCCAGAACCGGACCACCGATGCCTTCAGGCTTCACCAGCAGCGGAAGCCCATGAGCCTGGCTGCCAGCATGCAGTGGGAGCTACTTCCTCCGTTGGTGTTGGGCCTGCCGGACGTCTCGGTCGCCGGCATGCTCGAGCCGGCCTACGACGTCGGGGGCGACGCCTTCGACTATGCCGTGAACGGGCCCGCTCTGGACGTGGCGATCTTCGACGCCATGGGGCACGGCGTGCGCTCGGCCATGGTCGCCGCCCTGACCGTCGGGACCTACCGCCACGACCGCCGAGAGGGATCGACCCTGGGGCACATGCATGCCAGTCTCGAGGCCACCTTGGACGCCCGGTTCGGCGGAGAGGCCTTCGCCACCGGGCAGCTGGCTCGGCTCGAGCGCCAGTCGGGCACGCTGACCTGGGTCAATGCCGGTCACCCGCTCCCCATGCTGATCCGGGACAACCGGGTGATCGGTGAGCTCCATTGTCCTCCCACTGTGCCCTGGGGACTCGGGGCCGGTGAGCCGGACATGGCCACCGAGACACTCGAGCCGGGCGACGGCGTGCTCTTCTACACCGACGGCGTGGTCGACGCACGAGCCCCCGGGGGTGACGAGTTCGGCGCCGAACGGTTGGCCGACCTCACCGGACAGGTGATCTCGCAAGGCCTCAGTGCCGGCGACGCCGTCCGGCGCGTGGTGCGAGCAGTCCTCGACCACAACATCACCGAGCTCCGAGACGACGCCTCCATGGTCCTGGTCCGCTGGGAAGGAAGGGCACCCGAACGCTGACCGCGTCACTCGGGGCGCCGTCCCGAGGCCGAACATATGTTCGTCACTGGTAACCTGAGCGGTGATGGTGGTGTTGCAAGGCTCGTTGTTCGACCACGGGGAGCGCGTGGGGCCCCGTTCGCCGGGAACGAGGCTGCCCCGGACCGACCTTGACCAGGGGGCCTGGATCGATATCGGACGTGACTGGTTGGCCGGTGCCGACGCGCTGTTCGACCAGCTCCTGCACACCGTGCCGTGGCGGGCCGAGCGGCGGCCGATGTACGACCGGGTGGTGGACGTTCCCCGGCTGATGAGCTTTTACGGCGAGAGCGATGACCTTCCCCACCCTGCCCTGGAAGAGATCAGGGAGGCGCTGGTCGAGTCCTACCGCAACGAGGCGGGCGGCCCGTTCGCCACTGCCGGACTGTGCCTCTACCGCGACGGCCGGGACAGTGTCGCATTCCACGGGGACCGGATCGGCCGGGGGGCCACCGAGGACACCCTGGTGGCCATCGTCTCCATCGGCTCCACCCGCCGTCTGCTGCTCCGGCCCCGAGGCGGAGGTCGAGCCCTGCGCTACGAGCTGGGCAGCGGCGACCTCGTGGTCATGGGCGGATCGTGCCAGCGGACGTGGGAGCACGCCATCCCCAAGACCTCGCGCCCGGTCGGGCCCCGCATCAGCATGCAGTTCCGGCCCCTTGGGGTGCGGTGAAGCTGTACCGCTCGCGCCCGAAGAAGGCCATCTACGAGATCCGCCCTTCACCTTTTGCCTTGGCCCCCTTTTTGGCCATGTCCCTGTAGTGCTCGGCCGCCTGTGCCTCGTCTCCAGCGAACCGGTCGCGAGCCTCGTCGGCTGCGGTCTCCTCTTCGGGCGTGGTCAGCCGGTCGGGCTCGTGGGCCGACTCTTCGTCGACCCGCTCCGCCGCGTCTGTGGCGTCAGACGGCACCGTCCGGTCATCACTCATGGCGTCCTCCTGTTTGGCTCGTCGTGCTCGGCGACTACTAGTCGAACCTATCCGCCCAGGTCACGCCCACCCGTGCCCCTGTACGTCTTGGTTGGGGGTACCCCTCCCGGCGTAGGCCCAAACGGGCGAGATGGGCCGTTGAAGACTTGGGAGTCAGTGCCTGGGGAGCCGGACGACAGAGAGGAAGAAATTGTCGATCTGGCGGACGACGCCGATGAATGCCTCGAACTCGACCGGCTTGGTGACGTAGGCGTTTGCGTGGAG
Organism: Acidimicrobiales bacterium; assembly: GCA_036521415.1. GTDB lineage: Bacteria > Actinomycetota > Acidimicrobiia > Acidimicrobiales > RAAP-2 > DASXMT01. Next base: position 69,900 of record DATDHU010000066.1, on the reverse strand, counting down.
GTCGTAGCTGCGCAGTACGTCTTCCTCGGCATCCGAGGTGGTGAGAACGACGACGGGAATCTGGCGAAGCGACTGGTCGGCCTTGATCCGAGCCAGGACCTCCCGGCCGTCGAGCCGGGGCAGATTGAGGTCCAACAGCACGAGGTCGGGTCGGGGAGCGCTTTCGTACTCCCCCCGGCTCATCAGGAAATCGATGGCCAGTTCGCCGTTGTCGACGACATGGAGGTTGTGTACCAGTTTGCTGCCGGCCAGCGCTTCGCGAGTCATGAGGACATCGCCGGGATCGTCCTCTACGACGAGCACCTCGATCGGGGTGGTCTCATCGATGACGTTCATGGCGTTGGCCCTCCTCGGGTGGCAGGCAGTGTGAACCAGATACGGGTTCCAGGAAAGCGGTCGGTGTCGAGCCAGATGGTGCCGCCGTGGAACTCGATGATCTTCCGGCACAGGGCCAGGCCGATCCCGGTCCCTGCGTAGGTCTCCCGGGAGTGTAGGCGTTGAAAAATGACGAATACTCGCTCGGCGAAGCGGGGCTCGATGCCGATCCCGTTGTCGGTGACCGAGAGGAGCCAAGACGAGTCATCCCGCACCCCCTCGATCCTGACCTCGGGTGCAGCCTCGGAGCGGAACTTGATCGCGTTGCCGATCAGGTTCTGGAAGACGCTGATGAGCAGACCGCTGTCGCCCGTCACCACGGGCAACGGGTTCGCGGTGACGGTCGCCCCGGATTCCTCGACGGCGGTGCCCAGGCTCTTCACCGCGGCGACGACGCACGTGCCGAGGTCGACGGCGGCGAAGTGTTCCGTCGTCCGTCCCACCCGGGAGAAGGCCAAGAGGTCATTGATGAGCCCCTGCATCCGCTTGGCCCCGTCCACGGCGAACTCGATGTACTGACTGCCCCGGTCGTCGAGTTGGTCCTGGTAACGCTGCTGGAGTAGTTGGCAGAAGCTGGTGACCTTGCGCAGCGGCTCCTGCAGGTCGTGGGAGGCGACGTAGGCGAACTGTTCGAGCTCGGCGTTCGAACGGGCCAGCTCGGTGTTGCGGCTCACCAACTCTGCCCGGGCCCGTTCGATCTCATCCACTTCGCCGACGATCCGTAGACGCATGGCCTCGGAGTCGCCGGCCAGTCGCCGGAATTCGGGCGGTCCGGTCGGGGTGACGACGTGGCCGAGGTCGCCGTCGGCCACCTGACGGGCGTCGCCACCGATGCTCAACAGGGGCTCGGTCACCCACAGCCGGAGCAACCGTTGCCCGATCAGCCCGGCCAACACGGCCAGCGCCGCCGCCGCCGCCAGGACAATCTCGAGCTGAAGGGTGCTGTCATTGAGCCGTGCGGCGGCATCCCGTCCGGTTCGGGCCAAGGCATTGTTGAGGCGCTGCCTGGCTGCCCGGAAGCTGTCGAAGAGCTCTTTGGAGCGTTGCAGAGCGATATCCGAGGCGTAGGCCTTGTTGCCGGCCGCGGTGGCGATGACCGCCGGCTTGGCGAATCCGGTCTGCCATGCCACTCCTCGCTCCTCGGCCTCCCGAGCCGAGGCGAGCAGGCCCGGTTGGCCGGACAGGAGGTCGTCCAGCTGGGCCGAGGCCGCCTGCTGGGCGGGGACTCCCTGGGCGAAGGGCTGCAAGAAGGACGGCTGGCCGGTCAGCACGTATCCGCGAACGCCGGTTTCCTGGTTGAGCAGGGCGACCAGCAATTGCTCGGACGCCAGTCGGGCCGGGTCGATCTGGTCGAACAGCGTGCTCCGGCCATCGAGGAGCCGGCTAAAGGAGAGCGCGCTGATGGCCAGCGCCACCACCAACAGCGCCATGGCCACGAAGAACACCGCCCTGAGGCGCCCACGGAGGGTCAACCCCCTCAACCGGGTGGGTTGTCGGTGGTCCCGCGGAGGGACCCCCGCCACCGTCACTCGGACCAGTGTTCGTCGTTGGACAACAGAAAGAGGGCTATGTCATCGCCCAGCGGCTCTCCATTGGCCCCTTCCACCTCGTGTACCAGTCGTTCGGCCACCAACCCCAACTTGGATGCCTCGGGCACCAGACGGACCAACAGCTCAGTCAGGCCATCGTCGCCCAGCCGCTCGCGGCCCGGCCCGGTGCGCCCTTCGATGATGCCGTCGGTGAACAGGAGCAACGTCCAAGCCGAACCCAGCTCGATCTCCTGTGATTCCCACGATCCGTTTTCGACCACGCCGAGAGGCGGCCCTCGATGAGGTGCCGGGACGTCCTTGGCCGAGGAACTGTCGAGGTGCAGGGGAGCGGGGTGTCCGGCCAGTCGGACCTGGGCGTGCCGCAGCTCGGGCCGAAGAGTCAAGTCGCAGAGGGTGACGAAGATCTGGTCGTCGAAGCGCTCCGTCTCGAGCAGCCGCTCCAGGGCGGGCATAATGGCCCCCGGGTCAACCCCGCCGATGACCAGGGCGCGCCAGGCGACCCGCATGGCGACCCCCAGCGCCGCTTCGTCCGGGCCGTGCCCGCAGACATCACCGACCACCACACGGACCGTGCCGTCGGGCAACTCGATGCCGTCGAAGAAGTCACCGCCGAGGAGCGCCCGGCCACCGCCGGGCTGGTAGCGAGTTGCCCACTTCAGCCTGCTGGTGGTGATCAGGGGCCTGGGCAGCAACCCGCGCTCGAGCCGGGTGTTCTCCGATCGCAGGAACTCTGCTTCGCTGAGCCGGCGCAATGCCTCCTCTCCTCGCCGTCGGGCTATGGCGTAGCGAAGCGAGCGGCCCAGGCCTTCTCCGTCAACGTGCCCCTTGACCAGGTAATCCTCCGCCCCGAGGGCGACAGCGTCGGGACCCTTCGACCGGTCGACCAATCCGGTGAGGACGACCACCGCCGTTCCCGGCGCCATCGAGATGATCGACCGGAGCCCCTCCAGGCCCTCGGCGTCGGGCAGGCCGAGGTCGAACAACACGCAGGCGATGGTCGAGGTCAATGCCTGTTCGGCCGCCGACAGTGTTTGGACGGAGACCACCTCGAACTCGGGGGCCGCCTGGGCCAATTGCTCGCAGACGAGCAGTGTGTCGCCGACATCGTCCTCCACCAGGAGCACGCGTTCGCGTCCCCCCGGGGGACCATGACCGGATTCCGACCTCGCTCCCGTCAACCCCGACGTCGACATCTTGCCGTGACGCTACCCGACCGTCCGGCCGCCGGCACTCCCTTCGCGTCGGCCGGATCGAGTGGGGGAGGGCGATCGACCAGGTCAGAACCAGTCGGCCAGGTGCCCCACGACGGTGCTCCAGGCCGCCCCGGCGGGGTCGATCATGTCCAGGTGTCCGGCCCCGGGAATCGGGACGTAGGTCGCATCATCGCCGAGGGCGGCGGCCCGGATGGCATAGCGCTCGCTCATCGACGCCGGCACCGTGGTGTCGGCCAGCCCGTGGACGAGCAGTTGCGGGAGGCCGAGCGGCACCATGGCGGCCGGCGAGGCGGCCCGGTAGCGCTCGGCCAGTGTGTCCGGGGCGCCGCCCAACAGGGCTGCGACGGCGCCGCCGCCCAGCCCAGCCCCGGCCGCCTCCACCAGGTCGACCACGCCGGCCAGACTGACGGCAGCCGACGGCCGCACCTCGACCTCCGCTCCGGGGGCGTCGCTGGGCAGTCGAGGCCTGCCTGCGCCCCACAGTGCCAGGTGCCCACCGGCCGAATGCCCGCAGGTGACCACGCGCTCGAGGTCCAGCCCGGGAACCGTCCCCAGGGCATCGATCGCCGCGGCCACGTCCGAGAACGTGGCCGGCCACCCGCCTCCCCTCCCGAGCGGACCCACTCGCCGGTACTCGACGTTGCATGCGGCCCACCCTCGCCGGCTGACGTCCGCCGCCAAACGGTTCATGAGCCGTTTGGTGTAGGGGCCCTTCCAAAATCCTCCGTGGAAGAGCACGACGACGGGAAGGCGGCCCGCGGGCGTATCCGGCAGCCAGAGGTCAGCCGCCTGGCCGTGTCTCGGCCCGTAGGCCATGCGGGATCGGTACACCACCCCATCATCGCTGCTTGCCGGTGCGGCGATCGGGGAGCGCCCCACCACCGGACGACGCGCCGGGGCGGCCTGTTCCTACAATCACCTCCATGCGTCGTGCCGCCGACCGGACGATGCGAGCCCTGGCCGGCGCGCTCGTGCACACCTTCTTCAGGGACGTCGAGGTGGAGAACGCCGAGGCCCTTCCGGCCCGGGCACCCACGGTGGTGGTGGCTGCCCATCGCAACGGCCTGGTCGACGGGTTGTTGTTGATGGTGGCACTTCGCCGCTATCCCCGCTTCTTGGGCAAGTCGACGTTGTTCAGGATCCCGCCCCTGTGGCCGCTGCTGAAGCTGGCCGGCGTGGTCCCCGCCTACCGGGCGGCTGACGGCCAGCCCACCTCCAAGAACCGCGCCACCTTCTCGACCAGCCGCCGGATCCTGAGCGCGGGGGGAGTGGTGGCCGTGTTCCCCGAGGGCATCAGCCATGACGCACCGAGCCTGCAGGCCCTCCGGACCGGCGCGGCCCGGATAGCGCTCGAGGCCACAGTCGACGACGACACCCACGACGTGGCGCTGGTCCCGATCGGGATCTCCTATGACGCCAAGGCGCGCTTCCGCTCGCGGGCTCTCGTCCGGGTGGGGGAACCGCAGGCAGTCAGCGCATGGGCCTCGCTCTACCGAGCCGACCCACCGGCGGCCGTCCGGGCCCTGACCGAGGACATCGCCGATCGCCTTCGCGTCGTCAGCCCCGACTACCGGTCCTGGGCGGAAGTGGCCGACTTGTCAGCCGTGGCCGAGATCGTAGCCAGGCGGGTGGGGACGACAGAGCCCGAGGTCGTGGGCCTCAAACGCCGAGAGGAGCTGGTCAGGATGTTGGCGGCGGCGGTCGAGACGCCCGGAGGTGATCGCAGTTCGGAGCGGCTGCGAGCGGCGCTGGCCCGCTACCAGCGCGAGCTCTCGCTCCTCGGATTGGACGACGGCCAGGTGGCGTCGGGCGCCGGCAGGGCGCACTTCGGGATGGCGCTCGGGTGGTCGGTACTGCAAGCGGCCCTGTCCACCCCGGTAACGCTCCTGGGCACCGCCATCCACATCGTCCCCTACGAGGCGGTGAAGCGCCTTGCCACGGTGCCGGACAACGAGGGCATGCGGGCCACGGTCAAGCTCCTCGGGTGCCTCACCGGGTTCGCCGTTGTCTACGCACTCCTGGCCCGGGCGGTGGGGAAGCGGTTCGGGCCGCTGATGGGCACGGCGGCGGCGGCATTCGGCCCGGCCAGTGGGTACGTCACGGTTCATTACATCGAGCGCCTCCAGCGCATCGGGGGCCTGGTCGAGGCGGCGCGGCTTGCGCAGGGAGGGCGAACCACCCTGGCCTCGCTGCTGTCGAGCCGAGCCGCCGTGGTGGAGGAGGCGGGCCAACTGCTCACGGACCCTATGCCCGAAGCGGCAGTCGACCGGGCATGGTGACGGTGGGGCGGCGGGCGAAGCGACTGGGCTGAGCGCCTGCCGCACACTGGGCAGCGACCGGGTGCGGGGTGGGGGAATCGTTCGGGTCCCGCCCCGCTCAGCGGACGGCGGGGATGGCGCCGCCGGCGCCGGTCGAGCGGAGGTGGCGGAGCACGTCACGGAAGGCTCGCCACGGGCTCTGCTCGGCGTAGTCGATCCGGCGTTCGGCGCAGAAGGGGCGGACGAGCTCGCGTGCTCGGCGGAGGTTGGCTCGGGGCATGGCCGGAAACAGGTGGTGCTCGATCTGGGTGTCGAGCCCGCCGAAGACGAAGCCGGTGAGGGACCGCCCGGACAGGTTGCGGGAGGTGAGCACCTGACGGCGCAAGAACCCCAGTTCGTCGTCGCCGGCCATGGTGGGCATGCCGACGTGGTTGGTGACGAAACTGACGCCCAGGTAGAAGCCGAACAACGACTGGGAGATGACGACGAACGTCACCGCCCGCACGGGGGAAAGGATCAGGAACGGCGCGACGAAGAAGATGCCTCCGTGGAGGGCCAGCAGTCCGGCCTCGAGCAGCGCGGCCCGGTCCCGGCGGCGGGCGAGCGACAGGATGCTGGCCACGTGCAGGTTCAGGGCCTCGAGAAACATGAGTGGCAGCAGCAAGAGCGCCTGGGTCCGGGCGAACGACCGGCCGAAGCGACCCCGCCGTCGGACCTGGTCCTGTGTGTAGACCAGCGCGCCGGGGGCAAGGTCCGGGTCCTTGTCCGGGCGGTTGGTGTGAGCATGGTGACGGTTGTGCTTGGTCAGCCACCAGCCGAAGCTGAACCCGGTGAGCAGGTTGGCGTGGATCAGTCCGATCAGGTCGTTGTCCCGTCGGCTGGCACAGATCTGGCGGTGCCCGGCGTCGTGCCCGATGAATCCCAGCTGGACGAGAACGAAGGCCAGGCCCACAGCGATGCCCAGGTTCCACCAGCTGTCCCCGACGAGGAATGCGCCGGCGACGAGGAGGGCCAATCCTCCGAGCGTGGCCGCGATCTTGACGGCGTAGTACCCCCGGCGGCGCCCGAGCAGACCGTGATCGCGAACCCGGCGGGCGAGCTCGGCGAAGTCTTCGCGGTTCGACGACGCAACAGGACGAACCAGGGACTCGGTGGGCATGGGCTCTCTCTCGGTCGGTGCCAGCAGGCGAACGTGCCGCAAAGGGCGACCCATGCGGGTCGACCTCAGCATTCATGGTCTGGACCCCGACCACTGCTGCACGTGCCGGTCGATCGTTGAGCCCGTCAGCCGAAAGAGCGGCGACCCGCGAGTGGTTGCGGGCCGAACCGGACCGAAGTTGACCTCCTCACCCTAACCCCGTGCCGTCTGCCTTCCGGCGCGGCGCACGGGCGCAATCACACCGCCACCCTTGGAGACACCACAGAATCCGGTTCCGCCACGGGATGCGGTACCTTGCTCACGTGTCCGACTACGTCATTCCAGAGCCAGAACCCAAGGAAATCGATGAGAAGCTATCGATCGAGCTCCGGCACCTCGCAGACAACGCGGTGCTCCGGGCCCAGCCCTCGGGCGACGAGAAGTGCGAAAACTGTCGGTACTATCTCGAGCCGTACAAGGAGCTCTCGTACTGCTGGCACCAGAAGCTGCGCATCCTGGTCGGGTCCGAGTGGTGGTGCCAATGGTGGGACGCCATCCCCGAGGGGTAGGGACGATCTCCGACGCCGGGCGTTGCGGGGCACCGCTTCGATTCGCAGTGAGGGCCCTCCTCAGTGTCACCGTGGCCGCCGCCGCTTTCGGCGCCTGGTCCTCCTCCGGGGCCTCGGGGGCTCAGACCCCCTCGGCAACCACCTCGGCCTCCTGCCACCCGCCGCCCAATTGGAGATCGACCTCGGCGACGCCGGTGAGCGGCATCCCGTCCGACTTCGACCTGACGTCGTTCGACGGCTCGAAGATCCGGATCCACTGGTTTCCCGACTCGTCGGCCGGTGGTCAGGACCGTCCCACCGTGCTCATGGGCCCCGGTTGGGGTCAGTCGGGTGACACCGATACGTCGCAGGCCGGCATCCAGGGCGCCCTGAGCATCGGGCAACTCTCGCAGAGCGGTTTCAACGTCCTCACATGGGACCCCCGTGGATTCGGGAAGTCGGCCGGCAACGCCGAGGTCGATAGTCCGAACTACGAGGCCAAGGACGTGTCGGCCATGATCAACTGGTTGAGCCAACAGCGCGGCGTCGAGCTCGATCGCTCCGGTGTGCCTCGGGTGGGCATGGTGGGTGAGTCCTACGGGGGCGGGATCCAGTTCGTCGCAGCCTCGCGGGACTGTCGCATCGACGCCATTGCCCCGACCATCGCCTGGAACTCGCTCGGCACCAGCCTGGACAAGAACCAGACCCCCAAGGCGGGTTGGAGCAACATCTTGGCGAGTGTCGCCTCGACGGCCCGGCTCGATCCGGAGATCACGACCGCGGACCAGGAACTGAACAGCTCGGGGATGATCGATGCCAAGGCCGCTTCGTTCTTCGACCGGCGCGGACCGGCCCAGTACCTGGCCACGGTGACCGTCCCGACCCTGATCGTGCAGGGTACGGTCGACGATCTCTTCACTCTCGATGAGGGCGTGGCCAATTACGAGGCACTCAAGAAACAAGGGACGACGGTCTCGATGGCCTGGTTCTGCGGCGGCCATGGGGTCTGCCTGACCGACCCGGGCTCCGCCCTCGATGCCGGCTCCCTCTCGCTGGCGTGGATGCAGCACTACGTGGCTAGGGACGCCTCGGTCGGCGTGCTCAGCGGCTTTGCCTTCGTCGATCAGCACGGCACGTCCTACGAGGCCCCCCACTACCCCCTACCGGCGGGTGCCCCAATAGGAGGGACCGGCTCCGGGTCGTTGGCGCTGACCGCCTCGGGAGGGTCCGGGCCGCCCGCGCTCCCCGCCAACTCGGTTGCAGCCAACGCAGTCGATGCCGTGGCTTATGGCGTCACGCCGGCTCCGGCAACCAACGCGGTGAACGTCACCGTTCCCATCAGCCGTGCCGCCGTCATCGTCGGCGCGCCGAAGCTCACCCTCACCTATGCCGGCAGGGCGACATCGGGCGACAGGCCCACCCGGGTGTTCGCCCAGCTCGTCGACCCCGCCACCGGGATCGTGGTCAACAACCAGATCACGCCCGTTCAGGTCATGTTGGACGGCAAGACGCACTCCCTGGTGATCCCGCTGGAGACCATCGGCTACACGGCAAAGGCGGGCGCTTCGCTCGAGCTCCAATTGACGGCCACCACGGTCGCCTATGTCACGCCCCGACTCGGCGGCTCCATCGACTTCATCCATGCCGGGGTGTCGTTGCCGACCGTCACCCGGCTCACCGTCCTCCAACGGGGTTGAGCCGCACCGTCGGCGCCCAGAGCCGCCAAGGCTGCGAACGCCGCAGCGGGCTCCGTCGGCCTAGCCCGTCGGCCCGAACCGCTCCACCCGGATCCGGTCGAGCGGTACCCCCAGCTCGGCCAGGAGTGACCCGGCCGCGTCGGCGAACCCGGGGGAGCCACACACGTACGCCGTCGCCCCGGGCAGGAGCGCCGGGCCCAGGTCGGCTCCGGTCAGCCGCCCGGCCGGACGGGGCCAGGAGGGTGGCGTCTCCCGGCTGTACACGACGGTTGTCTCCGGGCCGGGCAGCTCGTCGGCGTAGTACAGGTCGTGCGGGGTGCGGGCCGAGGCCACGAGGCGGACCAGGTCCGGCCGGTGGGTCGTCCGGGCCAGCCGCAACATGGCCATGACAGGGACGAGGCCTGACCCACCTCCGACCAGCACGGCCGGCGTGTCGCCTGTCCAGACGAACCACCCGCCGATGGGCCCGCGGACCTCGAGCTCGTCGCCCACCTCCGCCACATCGTGGAGGAAGGTCGAGACCTCGCCGTTTTCCAAGCGCTCGACCGTGAGCTCGAACTCGGCCGACCCGTCCGGAGCCGAAGCCACCGAGTAGGAACGGGTGGCCGTGTACCCGTCCGGTGCGGTCAGGCGAACCAGGTAATGCTGGCCGGCCAGGTGGGGCGAAGGCCGGGCCAGCGCCAGCCGGAACGTGGTCGCTCCTGGAGTCTCAGCCTTGGTGGCGACGATCGTCGCGCTCTGCCATGGGCCCGGCCCTGCCAGGGCGTCCAAGCCTTCAGTCCCCTTGGTAGCGCTGCTCGAGCCACGGGTCACCGCGGTCGTGGTAGCCGTTCTGCTCCCAGAACCCCGGCTGGTTGTGGTCGAGCAGTTCCAGACCGGAGACCCACTTGGCACTCTTCCAAAAGTAGAGGTGGGGGACGAGTAGCCGGGCCGGGCCTCCGTGCTCGGTGGGAAGTGGGTGGCCGTCGACCTCCCAGACCACCCAGGCCCGGCCGCCGGTGACGTCGGCCATGGGCAGGTTGGTGGTGTAGCCGGTGTGGGTCGTGGCAAGCACATGGGTGGCGTTGGCCAAGGGTCGGGCCGCTTCCAGCAGGGTGTCGATCGAGACTCCGGCAAACGTCATGCCCAGCTTCGACCAGGTGGTCACGCAGTGAATGTCGCCGACATAAGTCGACGGGGGCAGGGACCGGATCTCGTCCCAGGTCCACGAGGTCTGCCGCTCGACCAGCCCCTCGATCACGAACGACCAGGATTGGGTGGACAACGTCGGTGTGACCTCGGCCGTCAGGACTGGCCACTGGCTTCCCGCGTCATATTGGCCGGGCGGCAGCCGCTTGTCCCGTTGCGCCTGTCCCCTTCCGAAGAATCCCCTGGTTGATTTGGCCACGCTGCCACCCGTCCCCTTACTGAAGTCAGTCGCCGTGCCCGTTCTCGGCCGCCCGGGCCGGAGGAGCGAACCTGATGTCGAGCGAACGCAGGTACGTCTGCAGCCCGGCATCTTGGATGGGGACGATCCAGGCGTCGTCGTCCGACTCGTTGTAGTGGGCGTGCCACATCCCCGGAGGGGTGGTGAACGCCGCCCCCGGCGCCCAGTCGACGCGGATGGGGTCGACGATGTCGCCGCCGTCGTCCAGCCTCGTCCCGAGGAGCGTGTAACAGCCTGGTGGGCAGTCCACGCACAGGTCGAGGGCGACCGACTGGTGGCGGTGGGACCGCTGCGCCGATCGGGCCGGCACGATCCCGTACATGGCCCACAGGACATGGGTGATGGTCAGGGTCTGGTTCTGGTTGGCGTTGGCCAGCAGGACGCTGATCCGGCTGCGGTCCGCCGCGTGGGGGGCCTCGAGGGCCTTGGCCAACTCGGCCCTCGTGGTGGTGCCGTCATACTTGGTGGCCCGGAACCTGGGCTGGTCCGGCCGGACACCGAGGTAGCGGAGGAGCGGCTCGTCGGTCACCCAGTACAGGGCGGCGTCGGTCGTGGCATGGTGCGTCGAGCGGCAGCCGGACGGCAGGGTGAGGAAGTCTCCCGCTGTCCAGCTGATGACCTGGCCGTCGACGACAGAGATGCCGTCGCCCCGCAGGATGTAGTAGAGCTCCGACGTGGCCACCGGCGCGGTCGACAGTTTCTCTGCCGGCCGGATATGGACGAAGTTGGCCAGAAGGGCAGGGCTAGTGGCCGGGCCGTCGGCGATCCCGAGGGCGGCGGCGAGGTCGAGGGGAACGACGCGGGTGGCCCCACCCTTGTGCAGTTCGGCCGAGAAGGTCTCGATCGGTATCCGGGAGGTGAAGCCGGCCCCGATCGGGTTGGCCGCCTTCGAGTACTCGAAGAACCGGGCGTCGCCGCTCCAGTCCTCGCTGATCTCACCGATGCGCAGGCCGAGCTCGGTCGAGGTGCTCACCATTGTCTCCTCCGATCGCCGCCATCGTACTCCGGCCGATCCGGCGGCCGGGCCGTACTCCGGCCGGCCGATCCGGCGGCCGGGCCGTGCTCAGGTCAAGGCAGGGAGGACGTGGTCGACCAGTCGGCGACGGGCTGCTCGCAGCGCATCGCGCCGTTCGCCACTGGCTGCGGCCCCCGGGGCGACCACGACCCGACCCACTCCCAGTTCAGCGAGCTCGGCCAAGCGGTCGACGCAGTAGAGGGCCGGACCGGCGATGCCGAAGGAATCGATGACGGCATCGGTCAGGGCCATCGACTGGGCCGAACCGTCGCCGAAGTGGCTGTTCATGTCGTAGGACGAGTGGACGGCCTCGAGACTGCGGCGCTGATCGCCGCTCACCGGCCCGGTCACGGTGCCGTGCATGACCGAGAAGCGAGCGAGTGACCCCACCGCCCCCGAGATCAGTCGGCGGGCTGTCGCCCTGTCCTCGTGGACGACGATGGGAATGAAGATGCCAGGCCGGGTGCGGGTGGGAGCGAGGCCGGCCTCCAGCCGGGCGGCGGCATGGGCGCCCATGGCCCAGCGCAGTCGTCCGGGGTCGGCGCCGACGGAGAACGTCACGCGGTCGGCCACCCGGGCTGCCACTCCGATCACCAGCGGACCGGTGGCCACGACGTCGACGGGGACCTTGGGCAGGCCCTCTGGGAGCCAGCGGAGCCTGCTTGATGCCGGGGTTCCCGCCATGAGGAGTGTCTCCGACCGTCGGTACTCGGGCATCTCATCGAAGGGGACGTCCGCGCCCCGCAGGTAATCCCGCACCTGGGCCGCGTAGCGCTCGAACACGGCCACTGGTGCCGGCGCCATCCCGATGTGGGCCAGGGCCGAGTCTCCCCGTCCGATGCCCAGCACGGCACGGCCTCCGGATTCGGCCTGCACGGTGGCGATGGCGGTGGCCGTGACCGCAGGGTGGCGGGTCACCGGGTTGGTGACCGCGGTGGCCAGGCCCAGCGTGGAGGTGGCCGCAGCAGCCAGGGCCAGTTCGACGAACGGGTCGGCGGCGATGTTTTGGGAGTCGCCGAGGGCCAGGCCCCGCCAGCCTTCGTCCTCAGACCGCCGGGCGGCCCGCGCGATAGTCCCGGGCAGGGCCAGGCGGACGGTCCAGAACTCGAGTCCGGGCATGCCGCATCATCCCACGGAGCTGGGGAACGGAGTCCCCGAACTAGCCTGCTGAAGCAGTGGGGACAGTCCGGAGCCTGCTCGATCGCACGATGGTCTTGGGTCATGCTCCGTCGCCGAGAACTGAGGTGGAGGAATGTCGACATCGTTGTTGGGAATGATCTCGGCCGACTCACACGTGAACGAGCCCCGGGACCTCTGGAGCGCGAACCTCCCGGCCTCCATGCGGGATCGGGCCATGCAGGGCATCCAGGCGACCGAGGACGGCGGTTGGTCGCTGATCCTGGACGGGTCCCACATCGGCAAGTCCGGTTCGTCCGAGGCCGAGCGCCTGGCCGTCATCGAACCTGAACACCGCCTCGGAGTCATGCGCCAGGAGGGCATCGTCGGGGAGTGCATCTTCCCCACCATCGGGCTGTACGTGTGGATGCTGCAGGACCCCGACGATGGCCGCGTGTCCTGCCGCATCTACAACGACTGGGTCCACGACCAGCTCGAGCGGCAGTCCCCCCGGTTCCGTTGCGCCGGTGTCATCCCGACCTGGCGGCTGGAGGACGCCATCGCCGAGGTGGAGTACATCGCCACCCTGGGCCTGGGCGCAGCCATGCTCCCGACCGTCGCCGAGCCCTCCTACAACCATCGCCACTGGGAGCCATTATGGAATGCCGTGGAGGCAGCCCGCCTCCCGGTGGTCATGCACCAGGGCACCGGCCACGACATGATCTGGTACCGCGGGCCCGGGGCCACGGTGGCGAACCTCCTGGCCACCCAGTCGGTCGGCCCGAGGACGGCCGCGCTCTTGGCTACGTCGGGCGTGCTCGAGCGGCATCCCGAGCTGCACGTCGTCTTCGTCGAGTACAACGTGGGCTGGCTGCCGTGGATGATGGAGACCATCGACTTCTACACCGAGTCCTTCGACCGCTACGGCACCACTGACAATATGGGCTCGGCCCGTCTGGCCCGGACGAACCGGCCGCCCAAGCCGGTCATCACCCCGCGGCTCGACGAGAGCCCGAGCTTCTACGTCCGTCGCCAGGTCCATGCCACCTTTCAGGACGACCAGGTCGGCATGCAGAACATCAACATCACCGGCGTCGAGGCGTTGTTGTGGGGCTCGGACTATCCCCACGAGGAGGGCACGTTTCCCCACTCGCGTGCGACGGTTGATCGGCTGGGTGCCCAGCTCCAGCCCGGAGAGGCTGAGAAGGTCTTCCGCGACACCGCAGCCCGGCTGTTCCGGTTCGCCCCCGAGGTAATAGCTGAGCCGGTTTAGAACCGGTAGCGGCAAGCCTCATCGCCGGGCACGAGCCCGCCGTGCAGCTCAGTGCAGGTGCTGCATCCAATCAGATGGGACCTTGCCCGCCGGGCCCGGGACCGGTTGATTGATGGGGTGGTGCTCGGGTGGAGCCAGAGCGGGACCTTCGTAGGCCTCCTCGGTGACGTAGCTCCAGTACCAGTCCTCACCGGGCTCGAAACTGCGGATCATCGGGTGCCCAGCCTCGGCCGCGTGCCTTTTGGCGTGCTGCGCGGGTGAGGAATCACAGCAGCCGATATGACCGCACTGTGCACACCGGCGAAGGTGGAACCACCACCCGTCGACGGCCATGCAGTCGGCGCACCCGGTCCCACTGGGGGGCACGGCGGGATCGATCTCTCCGGCCATGTCGTCCAGGTTATGCGGACCGGGCGGTTGACGCGGCCGCACCGTCACCCCGAGCCGGCCAAGTGATCGTGCACCGACCGCACCGCGCTCGACCCCTCGCCCACTGCTGACGCAACCCGCTTGAGTGACCCTTGGCGGACGTCGCCCACGGCGAAGATGCCGGGCACCGAAGTCTCGTAGGGGAGAGGCGCCCGGCCGGCAAAGGAGGGATCGGTGGCCGCCGGGTCAGAGAGGGAACGGTCGGTGAGGACGAATCCGTTCCCATCGAGCTCGACGAGGTCGTCGAGCCATTCGGTCGCCGGGACGGCTCCGATGAAGCAGAACAGGCCCGAGCACGGAACCGTTCGGCGCTCTCCGGAGGCCGTGTGCTCGATGGTCACCTGCTCGAGGTGGGTGTCACCGGCCAGCCCCCGTACCTCGGTGCAGGTGTGCACCTTGATGCGAGGGTCGGCTTCGATTCGCTCGATCAGGTAATGCGACATGCTGGCCGACAGGTCGTCGCGCCGGATGGCGATCGAGACCTTGCTGCCCTGCTGGGCCAGGTAGAGGGCGGCCTGCCCGGCCGAGTTGCCGCCTCCCAGCACGAAGACCTCGAGGCCGCCGCAGACCCGGGCCTCGAGGTCGGTGGCCGCGTAGTAGACACCGGCTCCCTCGAATCGCTCGAGATCGGGCACGGCCAGGCGTCGGTAGCGCGCGCCGGTGGCCACGATGACGGCGCGGGTAGGGATCTCGCTGCCGTCGGCCAGCACCAAGACATGGAACCCGCTCTCGACGCGGAGCCCGGTCACTTCGCAAGGAGCGTTGATGCGGGCCCCGAGGCGTTGGGCCTGGATGGCGGCGCGCCCGGTGAGCTCGCCCCCCGAGACACCGTTGGGGAAGCCCACGTAGTTCTCGATGCGGGAGCTGGCCCCGGCCTGCCCGCCTGATCCCACCGCATCCAGCGACACGGTGGAGAGGCCTTCCGAGGCGCCGTAGACGGCCGAGGCCAGACCGGCCGGACCGGTGCCAACCACCACCAGGTCGAAGGTGAAGCCCGGCCTGGGCTGATAGGTGAGGCCCAGCAGCTCGGCAAACTCACCCACGGTGGCGTGGCGCAGCACGGTCGTTGAAGTGACCACCACGGGTGTGTCGACGGGACGCAGTCCCATGCTGGCCAGGAGGACGCCGACGTCGTCGGCGTCCTCGAGGTCGACCCAGGAATGGACCAGGTGGTTCTGGGCGGCGAAGACCCGCAGGGCCATCGCCGGGGGCGAGAAGCGGGAGCCAATGATCCGTACCGCTCGGGCGCCTTCACCGGACTGGAGCCGTTCCCGGCGGGCGACGAGGGCCCCGAAGATGATGTCGGCGATGTCTGGCTTGGAGCTCATCATCTGTTTGAACTCGTCGGGCTCGATGACCAGGACCCGGCCGGCGCGGGCCATCCGGGCGGTGAGGTACGGCCGCTCGCCGGTGACCAGGCTCAGCTCGCCGATGAACCGTCCCGGCCCGTGGGTGACGATGACCACGTCACCGGTGTCGTCCGGCCGCACCACCTCGA
Source organism: Acidimicrobiales bacterium (assembly GCA_036521415.1). Lineage (GTDB taxonomy): Bacteria > Actinomycetota > Acidimicrobiia > Acidimicrobiales > RAAP-2 > DASXMT01. The sequence continues at coordinate 54,363 of DATDHU010000066.1, read as the reverse complement.
CCTCCCCGTCGAGGACGACCACGAAGTCGTAGGCCGCATCGCCGGCGCGGAACAGGGTGTCGCCGACGTCCACCGCCCGCTCGGACCCGAAGGCGGCCAGCTCAGCCAGCTGTGCCGCGGTCAGGGTGGGCGAGCTCACGTCATCGGATGGACTCTTTCGATCGTCTGTCGGGGCCATGCCATCGCCTGTCACGAGCTCGCTCCTCCCGGACAAAGACGTCGTGAGACCTGGAGCATACGGCCGGGGCCGACGGCATCGAACGGCAACGTCACCGCCCCCGGCCCGTCCGCGGCACACTGGTCGGTATGACAGCCCAGTACATCTACACCATGAGGGACCTTCGGCGCTTCTACGCGCCCGATCGGGAAGTGCTGCGTGGCATCAACCTTTCCTTCTACCCGGGAGCCAAGATCGGGGTCATCGGGCCCAACGGCTCTGGGAAGTCATCCCTGCTGCAGATCATGGCCGGCGAGGACGACGGCTTCAGCGGGGAGGCCCGGCTCACGCCGGGATTCACGGTGGGCTTGCTGGCCCAGGAGCCCCAACTCGACCCGGCCAAGGACGTGGCCGGCAATGTGGCCGACGGGGTGGCCGAGACCAAGGCGCTGGTCGACCGGTTCAACGAGGTGTGCGCGGCCATGGGTGACCCCGACGCCGACTTCGACGCCCTGCTGACCGAGCAGGCCGGCCTCCAGGACAAGATCGACGCGGCCGGTGCCTGGGACCTGGAGCGGACCTTCGAGATCGCCATGGACGCACTCCGCCTGCCCCCGGGGGATGCCGAGGTCGCCATGCTCTCCGGTGGTGAGCGCCGACGCGTCGCCCTCTGCCGACTGCTCCTGTCCCAGCCCGACCTGCTCCTGCTGGACGAGCCCACCAACCACCTCGACGCCGAGTCGGTGGCCTGGCTGGAGCGGACGCTGAAGGACTACCTGGGCACGGTGGTCGCCGTCACCCACGACCGGTACTTCCTGGACAACGTGGCCGGCTGGATCCTGGAGCTCGACCGGGGCGCCGGCATTCCGTGGGAGGGCAACTACTCGTCGTGGCTGGAGCAGAAACGCGCTCGCCTGGCCGGCGAGGAGAAGGCGGACAAGTCGCGCCAGGACGCCCTCCAGCGGGAGCTGGATTGGATACGCATGTCGCCGCGGGCCCGGCAGTCCAAAGGCAAGGCTCGCATCACCGCCTACAACGAGCTGGTGGCCGAGGCCGAGGCTGTCGAACGCCGGTCCGACAAGCTGGAGATCACCATTCCGCCCGGCCCCCGCCTGGGTGACCGGGTGGTCGACGCCGACGGGTTGTTCAAGGGGTTCGGGGACCGGCTCCTCATCGACGACCTGTCGTTCCTCCTACCTCCCGGTGGCATCGTCGGGGTGATCGGCCCTAACGGGGCGGGGAAGACGACGCTGTTCCGGATGATCGTGGGCGACGACAAGCCCGATGCCGGCACCTTGGAGGTGGGGGCCACCGTCGAGCTGGCCTACGTCGACCAGTCACGCGACCACCTGGTTCCCGACGCCTCGGTCTTCGACGAAATCACCGGGGGAGTCGACCGCATCGTGGTGGGGCAGCGTGCGCTCCACGGGCGGGCCTACGTGTCCAGTTTCGGCTTCAAGGGCAGCGACCAGCAGAAGAAGGTCGGACAGCTCTCGGGCGGGGAGCGCAACCGGGTTCAACTGGCCAAGGTGCTCAAGGGTGGCGGCAATGTGCTCTTGCTCGACGAGCCCACCAACGACCTCGACGTCGACACGCTCCGCGCCCTCGAGGAGGCCCTCATCGGCTTCCCCGGCTGCGTGGTGGTCATCAGCCACGACCGCTGGTTCCTCGACCGGATCGCCACCCACGTCCTGGCCTTCGAGGGCGATTCAGAGGTCCGCTGGTGGGAAGGGAACTTCAGTGACTACGAGGCCGACCGCAAGAAGCGCCTCGGAGTGGATGCCGACCAGCCCCATCGACTTCGGTACAAGCCGTTGGTGCGGGACTGACCCCCGCCGCGCTCAGCGGGCCAGGTAGCCGCCGTCGATGGCGTAGTAGGTCCCGGTGGCGAACGAGGCGGCGTCGCTGGCCAGCCAGGCCACCAGCTCGGCGACCTCCTGGGCTTCACCGATCCGTCCTTGGGGATGGAGGTCGGCGAGCAGGGCGATGGAGCCCTCATCGAGGTCCCGGGCGATGAGCGGGGTATTGATGAACCCCGGTCCCACCGCGTTGACTCGGATCCCGTCCGCGGCGTGCTCGATGGCCGCGCTCTTGGTCAGCCCGACCACGCCGTGCTTGGCCGCCACGTAGGCCACCGACTCGGGCCAGCCCACCGCTCCGAGGACCGACGCCATGTTGACGATCGACCCGCCGCCGTTGGCCCGCATGGCGCCGATCTCGGCTCGGGTGCAGTAGAAGACACCGTCCAGGTTGACCGACATCACCGAGCGCCAGCTGTCCAGGGGATAGTCCCCGGTCAGGGCGTGGTCACCCCCGATCCCGGCATTGTTCACGCCGACGTCGAGGGCGCCGAATCGCTCGATGGTGGCCTGCACCATGTTGACCACCGACGTCGGGTCGGCCACGTCGGCCTCGAGGGCGTGCGCGTCCCCACCGGCGTCGCCGATGGCCGAGACGACCGCACGGGCCGCGTCGATCTGCACGTCGGCCACTGCCACCTTCGCCCCGCTGCGGGCCAGGGTCAGTGCACACGCGGCCCCGATGCCGGATCCGCCCCCGCTCACCACCGCCACTTTGCCGGCAACGTCATAGACAGCCATACGCCGCGGTTTCCCTCCTCACCAGGCGTAGTCCTCGGGTGCGGCCCGGTGCCCAGGGAAGATGGCGTCCAGCCGATCGAGCGTCTCGGTGCTCAAGGTCACATCGAGGGCGCGCGTAGCGCCCTCCAGGTGGCCCATCGTCCGGGGGCCGACGATGGGCCCGGTGACGCCGGGCCGGGACAGCAGCCAGGCCAGCGCCACGGTGGCCGGCTCCTCGCCGAGCTCGTCGCAGTACGCCTCGTATTTCTCCAGCTGGGGTCGGCGGGCGTCGACGGCCTTCTGCGACCGTTCGGTGCTGCGTCGGCTCCCCTCGCGCTCCTTGCCCACGACGCCACCGAGCAGGCCGCCTTGCAGGGGGGACCACGGGATGATGCCCAGTCCGTAGTCGACCGCGGCGGGTACGACCTCCAACTCGATCTCCCGTGCCAACAGATTGTAGATGGACTGCTCGCTCACCAGACCGAGGAGGTTCCGCCGGGCTGCCGCCTCTTGCGCCTTGGCCAGGTGCCAGCCGGCAAAGTTCGACGAGCCCACGTAGAGGATCTTGCCCTGGTAGCGCAGGACCTCCATGGCCTCCCAGATCTCGTCCCACGAGGTCGACCGATCGATGTGGTGCATCTGGTAGAGGTCGATGTAGTCGGTCTGGAGGCGTCGGAGCGAGGCGTCGCAGGCGCGCCGGATGTTGAGGGCGGACAGGCGGCCCTCGTTCGGCCACTCCTGCATGTCGCCGTACAACTTGGTGGCGAGCACCGTCCGCTCCCGCCGGCCATCCCCCTGGCTGAGCCACCGGCCGACGATCTGCTCGGTCGCCCCTCGGCCCTTGGTCCGGCCGTAGACGTTGGCCGAGTCGAAGAAGTTGATCCCCAGATCGTGGGCCCGGTCCATGATGGCGAGCGCGTCGGGTTCCTCTGTCTCCGGTCCGAAATTCATGGTTCCGAGACAGAGCCGACTCACGCGGAGGCCGGTCCGGCCGAGCTGTGTGTAGTCCATCGGTGGACCATATCTTGGTCCCGGGCGTCGCTGCCGGGAGGATCGTTGTCCGAGGGCTCCTGGTACGGTGACGGTGCCAGGAGGCAGACCACACATCCAAGGAGACGTGACCAATGGCACAGAGCGCCGGACTGCATGAGCCCGCCGACCAACTGTCGCCCCAGACCATCGATCGTCACCGGGCCATCACCTCCCTGCAAGAGGAGCTCGAGGCCATCGACTGGTACGACCAACGGGTCAATGCCACTGCCGACGGCGAGTTGGCCGCGGTGCTGGCCCACAATCGGGACGAGGAGAAAGAGCATGCGGCCATGACGCTCGAGTGGTTGCGACGGAGCGACCCCGCATTGGACCAGCACTTGCGGACGTACCTCTTCACCACCGAGCCGGTCACCGAGGTGGAGGCCGAGGCCGAGGCGGGCGCGGGCGACGGTGAGGCCGACGGCTCGTTGTCCATCGGCAGCCTGAAGGGCGGGTCGCTGTGAACCATCTCCTTCGCCCCCATGCCCCCATCACCGAGAGCGGGTGGGACCAGATCGACGAGGAGGGTCGGCAACGACTCGTTCCCGCCCTGGCCGCACGCAAGCTGGTCGATTTCTCCGGTCCGCTGGGTTGGCAGCACTCGTCGACCAACCTGGGCCGGACCAAGCCCATCGCCGGGACCCCGGCCCAGGGGCTGGTCGCCCGCCAGCGTCAGGTGCTGGCCCTGGTGGAGTTGCGAGCCGACTTCACGGTCTCCCGGGAGGACCTGCTCGACGCCGACCGGGGCGCCGAGGACATCGATTTCGCCGGCCTGGACGAGGCGGCCCGTCAGATAGCCATGGCCGAGAACATCGCCGTCGTCCACGGTTGGGGCGAGGCCGGGATCGTGGGTATGACCGAAGCGTCGTCTCATGCTCCTATCTCGCTCGGCGCCGACTTTGCCAACTATCCCGGCGTCGTGGCCCGGGCGGTCGAGACCCTCCTGTCGGTCGGCATCGGCGGCCCCTACGGCCTGGCCCTCGGCCCCGACGGCTACACCGGCGTGGTGGAGACGACCGAACACGGTGGGCTGGTCGTCTTCGATCACCTCCACCAGATCCTCGGTGGCCCCATTGTCTGGTCCCCCGGGGTGCGGGGAGCGGTGGTCGTCTCCATGCGGGGGGGAGACTTCCTGTTCGACTCGGGTCAGGACCTTTCCATCGGCTACGACCATCACGATGCCGACAACGTGCACCTCTACCTGGGGGAGAGCTTCAGCTTCCGTGTGGCCTCTCCCGACGCGGCGGTCGTGCTGAGCGCCTGAGGATGCCGGACGACCCCGACGAGCGGGAGGAAGCCCCCTCGGATGACCCTGCCGACACAGCGGCGGCCGACACAAGGGCGGCCGACACAAGGGCGGCCGACACAGCGGCGGCCGACACAGTGGAGGAGGCCGACAAGGAGTCGTTCCCAGCCAGTGACCCGCCGGCATCGTGGGCGGGAGACGACGGCCATTAGCCGGTACCGCATGCCCAGCGACCCTGCTGCCCTAAGGTCGGAGTGGATGATCCGTGTCTCATCGAGTTGGGAGAGCGTGTGAATGAAGACAGCGCCCGTGCACTGCTGAAGGCGGAACGGTCCCGGGTGGAGGGCCTGCTGGCCGAAACCAGCGCCGCGGCGCGAAACGACCGCATCGCCGCCGATCAGTCGGGCGACATGAGCGATCCCTCTGAGCCGTTGGTCGCCGAGCAGGGCGACGACGCCGTGGCCGCCAGCTTCCGGGACAGGCTGACCGCCATCGGGCGGGCCGAGCAACGGCTCGACGACGGGACCTTCGGGCTCTCCATTCGAAGCGGCCTCCCGATACCCGACGACCGCCTCGAAGCGGATCCGACCGCAGAGCTCACCGTGGAGGAGGCACAGGAACCGTGACCAGCGGTTGCCTTCGCCCGACCGGCCCTGATGGTCGAAGCACTGGTGGTCGAGCAGGTCGACGGTAGGAGCAAGCCCTAGGAACAGGTAGTCAGCGAATGGAGGCCCGATGCCGGCTGTGACCGTGGACGATCTGTCCACCCTGGCCCGAATCCCCCCGCCCGACCCCGCCGCCACCACCGAGCGAGCCGTCGCCTCGGTGACCACGGCGCCGAGCGGCCTCGAAGGAGAGGGGTTCCCGGTGCGGCGGGCATTCGCCGGGATGAGCCTTTCCGATCTGGACCCGTTCGTGCACATGGACCAGATGGGCGAAGTCGACTACGCGCCCGGTGAGCCCAAGGGAACCCCGTGGCACCCCCACCGTGGGTTCGAGACCGTCACCTACATGATCGACGGGACCTTCGCCCACCAGGACTCGCACGGCGGAGGCGGCCTCATCACCAACGGGGCGACACAGTGGATGACCGCCGGAGGGGGCATCCTTCACATCGAGACGCCTCCCGAGGACCTGGTCATCTCGGGCGGCCTGTTCCACGGCATCCAACTCTGGGTGAACCTCCCGGCCAAGGACAAGATGATCCCACCGGCCTACCAGGGCCTCGAGGCCGGCGACGTGACCCTGCTCTCGTCGCCGGACGGAGGAGCCCTCGTGCGGGTGATCGCCGGCGAGGTGGGCGGCCACGCCGGTCCGGGATCGACGCACACGCCCATGGCGCTCGTGCACGCCACCGTCTCGCCCGGCGCGCAGTTGCAACTCCCCTGGGACCCGGCCTTCAACGCCCTCGTCTATGTCCTGGCCGGATCGGGCCGGGCCGGCCCGGCCGGCCAGCCGGTACACGTCGGCCAGTTGGCCTCGTTCGGCGCCGGCGACTGGATCGGCGTCCGGGCCGACGATGGTCGGGGAGGTGACGGCCCCGACCTCGAGATTCTCGTGCTCGGGGGCCAGCCCATCGGCGAGCCGGTGGAGCACTTCGGCCCGTTCGTCATGAACACCAGGGCTGAGATCGCCCGGGCCATGGAGGACTTCCAGGCCGGCCGGCTGGGGACCATCCCCGCGAACGCGCTGATGCCCCACGTGGTGGACCCCAACCCGGTCCGGGCTGACCACACCGGGATCTGACCAGCCCGGGTTCGGTGACCCGAGACCTCAGGGCGTGAGCACGAACTTCCCGAAGCCGTCGCCGTCCGCCAGCAACTGCAGGGCGGCATGCGCGTCGGACAGCGGCCGAACATCCTGGATGATCGGCCGGGCCCCGGTCGCCTCGAGCAGGGAGAGGAGCTCGACCAGCTCGTCGCGGGTTCCCATAGTCGACCCGACCACCTCGAGCTGCAAGAAGAAGACCCGATTGAGGTCGGCCGGCGGGTTGGCCCCACTGGTGGCGCCGCTCACCACCACCCGTCCACCGGGCCGCAGGGACCGAAGGGAATGGGACCAGGTGGCTTGCCCCACCGTCTCCAGCACGACGTCGACCTTGTTGGGCAGGCGGGCTCCCGTCTCGAAGGCAGCATCGGCGCCGCATTCCTCGGCCCGCCGGCGCTTGCCTGCATCCCGGGACGTGCAGAACACGGTGTGCCCGAGCGCCTTGGCCACGATGATGCCGGCGGTGGCCACACCCCCGCCGGCTCCCTGGATGAGGACCGTCGCCGGACCGGTCAACCCCGACCGGGAGGTCAACATCCGATAGGCGGTCAGCCAGGCCGTCGGCAGGCAGGCCGCTTCCTCGAAGGACAGTCCCGCAGGTTTGGGCACGACGTTGCGCGCCGGGACCAGGACCTCTTCGGCCAGCGTTCCGGGGTGCAGCTCGGAGAGCAGGGTCCGCTTGGGGTCGAGGGTTTCGTCGCCACCGCCGGCGGCCGGATCACCGATCACCGAGTGGACGACGACCTGGGTGCCGTCGTCGAGGACGCCGGCGCCGTCACAGCCGAGGATCATGGGAAGGCGTTCCGGGGCGAGGCCGACCCCACGCAACGACCACAGGTCGTGGTGGTTCAGGGCGCTGGCCCGCAGCGAGACTCGGACCCAACCGTCCATCGGCTCGGGCGCCGGTTGATCGCCGACCACCAGCCCCGACAGGGGGTCGTCCTCGGACTGGGAGACACAGGAGACAGCGAGCACTCTGCATTCCTCTCGTTCTGACGGGTGCTACGGAACGGCTGGCTGGGCCCGCTCGGTCCGCTCACCCGAGAGGACGCCTGGAGGTCTTGGCTCCGGCAATGCCCGACTGTCCCCGACGATAACGGAAGAGCCGTCGGTACGGCCACGGGGGCTCGCATGCCCCGTCGGTGGCACAGCTGAGCCAGTGTCTAGTCTTGGCCCATGGCACCTCGGGGGGATGCGACACGCCGGCAGATCCTGATGGGGGCCGAGCGGCCGACGTTGAGGAGTCCCCAGTGACCTTTGCCATCCGCCCCGGATTGCTGGCCGGGTCCCGTCCGTTGACCCGGTTGAGCCCCGAGGTTCCGGCGATCCGGTACCGCCGCTTCGAGGTCTTCCCGGCCGGCCCGACCATCGGCGCCGAGATCCGCGGTGTCGGCATCGGGGGGCCGATCGATGACGAGCTGTTCGCCGAGCTCGACCGGGCCCTGCTCGAATGGAAGGTCCTGTGGTTCCGGGACCAGGACGTCACCGGTAGCCAGCACCGCGAGTTCGCCCGTTTGTGGGGCGAGCTCGAGGTGCACCCATTTCTGCCCGCCGGCGAGGTCCCCGAGGTCGTGCGGTTCGACAAGGGACCCGATGAGAGCGGGTACGAGAACATCTGGCACAGCGACGTGTCCTGGCGGCTCGAGCCGTCCCTCGGCTCGGTGCTGCGCTGCGTCATACCGGCCCGGAGCGGAGGCGACACCCTGTGGGCCGACATGTATATGGCCTACGCATGCCTGGACGACGAGACGAAGGGGCGGATCGATGGCCTCCGGGCCGTTCACGACTTCACCGCTTCGTTCGGGCTCAATATGGAACCGGCCAAGCTGGCCGACATGCGGCTGCAGTACCCGCCGGCCGAGCACCCCGTCGTGCGGACGCACCCTCGCACCGGCCGAAAGCTGTTGTACGTCAACGAGGTGTTCACCACAGAGGTCGTCGGGCTCGACCCCGGCGAGAGCGCAGCGCTGCTCGCGCACCTCTGCGCCCAGGCCCGGGTGCCCGAGTACCAGTGCCGCTTCCGGTGGGAGCCCAACTCCGTCGCCTTCTGGGACAACCGGTGCACGCAGCACTACGCCGTGTCCGATTACGCGCCCCAACGCCGGGTCATGGAGCGGGCCACCATCGTGGGTGACCGGCCGTATTGAGGGTCCAGGTCGGTGCGGTGGCCCAGACAGGAACCTGTTGCATTGCGGAGGGGGGCGTCTTAGTCTGCTCTGGACCAGTTCGGTCGACCTCGACGAAACCGCCGGGGAGCAGGGGGGAATATGAGGCTTGGCAACGGCAGGATCGTGACCTGTGGTCTGGCACTGGCCATCGGTGTCGGCACCCTTTCACTGGGCGCGACCACGTCGGTGGCCGGTGCGGACACGACCACGGCGACGCCGGGAGTGACGGCCAACACCATCACCGTCGGGTCGATCAGCGACATCTCCGCCCCGATCCCCGGCCTGTTCAAGGGGGCGAAGGTCGGCGCCCAGGCCTACTTCAACTACATCAACAGCCAGGGTGGCGTGAACGGGCGAAAGATCATCCTGGACGCCCGGGACAGTGCCTTCTCCTCGGGCACCGTGGCCTCCGAGGCCGAAAGCATCGCCAAGAACGACTTCGCCTTCGTCGGGGGCTACTCGTTGCTCGACAATGCCGAGCAGCCGGCGATCGACGCCAACAAGGTGCCGATGGTCGCCCAGGTCCTGAGCCCGTCGATGTTCCCCGACCCCAACGTGTACTCGGCCATTCCCCTGGTCACCGGGGGGGCGCCCAACGGCCCGTTCAAGTGGTTCAAGTCGGAGAACCCGGCGGCCATCAAGGCGGTGGGGTACATCGGGGCCAACGCGGCCGCTTCCGCCATCGCCTCCGAGCAGGTCTACCGGAACCTGACCTACAACCTCGGCTACAAGTGGGTGTACTCCCGCGACGCCGGCTACACAGAGACCTCCTTCCTGTCCGACATCATCAAGATGAAGAGCTCAGGGGTGAAGATGGTCCTGGAGATCTCCCAGGGCCCGACGGAAATCTCCACCATTGCGCAGCAGATGAAACAGCAGGGTCTCAATGTGCCCCTGCTGACCGGAGCCGGCACGTACTCGAAGGCGTTCAATCCCGGGTCGTCGGGCAACGGCACCTTGCTGTACACCGTGACCGCGCTCTACATGGGCGAGGACGCCAAGGTCATCCCGGCCGTGGGCACCTTCGACACGTGGGTGAAGAAGGCGGATCCCAATCCCAGCCTCGACCTGTTCACGCTAGATGGCTGGATCAACGCCCAACTGTTCGTCCAGGCGCTCAAGGCGGCCGGCCCCAACCCGACGCGGGCCGGCCTGGTGGCCCAGCTCAACAAAGTCGATTCGTTCAACGCCAGTGGGCTGATCTCGGTGCAGAACCCAGCCCAGAAGATCCCGGGGCAGTGCTGGATCGCGGCCAAGTACACCAACGGGAAGTGGCTGCGGATCAGCCCCGATCCCAAGGCGGCGTTCGTGTGCAACCCCAAGGGCTTCTACCCGTCGAGCTACAAGGGCATTCCCCGCTGAGCGGGGCCGAGCGAGCGGCGGTCACGGGGCGATGACCGAGTTCCTCAGCCTGTTGGTGACCGGTGTGGTCACCGGGTCCATCTATGCGGTGACGGCCAGCGGCCTGGTCGTCACCTACAACGCCACCGGCGTGTTCAACTTCGCCCACGGTGCGGTCGGGATGTTCCTGGCCTACCTGTACTGGCAGCTGTGGCAGGGCTGGGGGTGGGACCCCGTCTTGTCCCTCGTCATCGTCCTGCTCGTCGTGGCCCCGCTGTTCGCCCTGGGCGTGGAACGCGTCCTCATGCGACCGCTCTACGGGTCGTCGCTCAACACCATGATCGTGGTCACCCTGGGCATGTTCCTGATCCTCTACGGGCTGACCAGCACCATCTGGAACCAGACCGTGGTCCGGAACCTGCCCTCGTGGTTCGCCAGCGACCAGGTCGACGTGCTCAACGTCAACCTCACCTACGAGCAGCTCATCACGATCGGGTGTGCGGTGGGCGTGGCCGGCGGGCTCTGGGTGCTGTTCAAGCGGACCCGGCTGGGGGTCTCCATGCGGGCCGTGGTCGACGACCCGGCGCTGGCCTCGATGACCGGGGCCCGGTCCAGCCGCATCTCCGGGTTCGCATGGATGATCGGCTTCATGCTGGCCGGGCTGGCCGGCATCCTGTTGGCCCCCGGCACCGGGATGAGCATCCAGATCCTGTCCGAGCTGGTCATCTTCGGCTACGCCGCCGCCATCGTCGGTCGGCTGCGCAGCCTCCCGCTCACCTTCTTGGGGGCCATGATCCTCGGGGTGGGCGAGTCGATGGCCGTCGGCTATGTCCCCTCCAGTGCCCTGAACGACGTCACCGCCGTGTTGCCCATGGGCTTGTTGATCATCGCCCTGCTCATCTTGCCCCAGGCCAAATTGTCGGTCGGCCGCGTCGTCCGCATCCGTGCCCCCCGGGTGCCCTCCCTTACCACGACCCTGGTCAGCGGGGTGGTCCTGGTCGGGTTCTCGGCGCTGTTGTCCTCGCTCATCACCGGCAACAACCTCTACACGCTCGGGCTGGCTCTGGCCATCGGCCTGGCTGCCCTGTCGCTCGTCTTGCTCTCGGGCTATGGGGGGCAGGCGTGGCTGTGCCAGTTCACCTTCATCGGCCTCGGCTGTTGGGCCATGAGCAAGGTGGACGGGGGCAGCTCGATCCTCGGCGTTCTGGCCGCCATCGGGCTGTGCGCGGCGGCCGGCGGGTTGTTGGCCCTCCCCGCCCTTCGGCTGCGCGGCCTGTACATGGCCCTCGCCACCCTGGCCTTCGCCGCTCTGATGGACAGCATCTTTTTCATCAACCCGTCGGTGGTCAGCGGCGGGTCGATCACCGTCGGTCGTCCGGAGATCTTCGGCCTGCGCTTCACCTCCGACCGGTCGTTCATCATCCTCCTCGCCATCGTGTTCGCCCTCTGCCTGATCGGGGTGGGGGCGCTGCGGCGAGGGCCGTTCGGGCGCCGGCTGGTGGCCATGAGCGACAGCCAGGCGGCGTGTGCGACGGTGGGGATGAACATCACCAGCACCAAGTTGGCCGTCTTCGTCCTGTCGGGCGGCCTGGCCGGGCTGGCCGGCGCCCTCTACGGCGGCATGTCCCGCACGGTGTCGGTGGCCCAGTTCAGCTTCGTCAACTCCATGGTGCTGTTCGTGGCCGTGGTCCTGGCCGGGGTCACTATCTTGAGCGGGTCGGTGCAGGCCGGCATCGGCCTGGCCTTCGCCCCCCTGATCGGCCTGCACATCCCCTCGATCTCCGGCTTCACTTACATCCTCTTCGGGGTGGGCATCGTGGCGGTCGGCCGCAACCCCTACGGCATGGGTCGGGTCTACGCCGACGTCGGCGCGTGGTGGGACCGGCGCCGGGCCACCCGGCGGGCGAACGACCAGGTGACCGGGAGCCCGCCCACCGGTGCGACCGGGCCGCCGCTGGCCGGGAAGGTGCCCTCCGTTGGCTGACGCCCCCGCCACGGGCGCCGCTCCGTCGTTGGCCGTCTCCGAGGTCTCGGTGCGCTTCGGGGGCCTCCAGGCGCTCGATGCCGTCGATCTCGAGGTGGGCGGGGGCGAGATCCACGGCCTGATCGGCCCGAACGGCGCCGGGAAGACGACGCTCTTCAACGTCATCACCGGGCTCCAGAGCCCTACCCAGGGAACGGTGCGCCTCGGCCCCCACGACGTGACCCGAGCCAAGCCCCACGTGCGGTCCCGCCTCGGCCTGGGGCGGACCTTCCAGCGCCTCGAGCTGTTCGGCACGCTGACGGCCAGGGAGAACGTGCAGATGGCGGCCGAGGTCCAGCGGGGAAAGCTGACGTCGGGGCGCACGCCGGCCGAAGAGGCGCTCTTCCAGCTCGACCGGGTCGGCATCCTCGCCGTGGCCGACGAGCCGACCGACTCGCTGCCCACCGGCCTGGCTCGCCTGGTCGAGGTGGCCCGCGCCCTCGCCACCTCGCCCAACACGCTGTTGTTGGACGAGCCCAGCTCGGGCCTCGACGCCACCGAGACCCACGACTTGGGTGGGGTCCTCGCCGCACTGGCCCTCGAGGGCATGGCCATCTTGTTGGTCGAGCACGACATGTCCCTCGTCATGGGGGTGTGCTCGTGGGTGGACGTGTTGGACAACGGCCGAGTGATCGCCCGGGGCGACCCGGTGTCGGTGCGGGCCAACGCCGACGTGCAAGAGGCCTACCTCGGGGGGGAGACCCCGACGGCGCCCGACGACGCCCCCGCCCCGGTCGACCGGATCGGGAGCCCAGCCAGTGCGGCCCGGATCGGGAGCCGAGCCAGTGCGGCCCGGCCCCGTTCGGCCGAGATCGCCCTGTCGGCGTCGGGCGTCCGGGCCGCCTACGGCCGGATCGAGGTCCTCCACGGGGTCTCCCTCGAGGTGCCGAAGGCCTCGGCCCTCGCCCTCCTCGGCCCCAACGGTGCCGGGAAGACGACGCTGCTCAAGGCCATCTCGGGGCAGCTGGCCCTCACCGCCGGGACGGTGGAGGTGCGGGGGAACGGGCTCGGGCGCAACGCCACCGAGCGCCTGGCCCGGTCCGGGGTCTGCATGATCCCCGAGGGCCGGTCCATCTTCCCAAATCTGACCGTGACCGAGAACCTGCTCATGTACACCTTCAGGCGCTCGGGGCTGAAGAGCTCGTTGGTGGAGGAGCGGGCCATCGAGCGCTTCCCCGTCCTCGGGGGACGGCGGAAGCAGTTGGCGGGCACGCTGTCGGGTGGCGAGCAACGCATGCTCTCGCTGGCCCGGGCCCTCACCACCGACCCCGACATCTTGCTCCTCGACGAGCTGTCGATGGGACTGGCCCCTCTGATCGTCGAGGAGCTCTACGGGTTCGTGGGCCAGTTGGTGGCGTCCGAGCAGCTCACCATCGTGATGGTCGAACAGTTCGTGCAGACCGCCCTCTCCATCGCCGACCGGGCGGCCATCATGGTCAACGGCGAACTGGTGCAAGAGGGCGAGCCGGACGAGATCCGCAACGAGGTGGTCGGCGCCTACCTGGGTGCCGAAGCGGGCTGAGCCAGGCCGTGCCTCAGGACTCGGGCTCGAGAAGGACGAGAGGGATCTCCCGAGCAGTCTTGGTCTGATAGTCCGCGTAGTTCTTGTGATCGGCGGTGACCAGTGGCCACAGGCGGGCGCGCTCTTCGACGGTGGCCATGCGCGCTCGCATCGGCACCTTGAGCTTGCCCTGCAGCGACACCTCGACCCGAGGGTCGCTCCGGATATTCAGGAACCAGGCCGGGTGGGCGTCGTCACCGCCCCGCGACGCCACCACGATGATGGTGGAGCCGTCCTGCACCGGCGAGGTGAGCATCACCGAGTGTTGGTGGCCGCTCCTGCGGCCCGTCGTGGTGAGCTCGATCACCGGCATCCTGGCTGCCTGCCACCCGAGCCGTCCTCCGCTGGCCTTGAGCACCGTGCGGTGGAAGGCGTTCATGGCCTTCAGGCTCAGGTCGCTGGGCACATTAGGCCCCGAGGAACGTGATCAGTCTCCGGCTGTACAGCCAGCGTCCGTCGCGCTTGACGAAGGCGTCGGCGTACCGCCCGGCGGCCAGCGGCTTCAGCCCGTCGGGGGAGGGGAGGGAGAAGAAGAAGTCCGTTCGGGCGCCGGCCGTGTCGCCGTCGATCTCCATCACCGTGTTGGCCGTGATGTGCTTGCCCCGTCGCTCCGGAGCACTGGTGGCAGCAAAAGTGGCCAACAGCTCGTCCCGTCCCGTGGAGGTGGCGTCACCCATGGTGAACACACCGTCATCGGTATAGAGGTCGACTCGTCGTTCGTAGTCTCCGTCGTCGGTCAACTGGGAGTGCAGGCCGATGAGGTTCCGAATCGCTTCTTCGTCTGTAGGCACGGCATGCAGGGTACCGTCTGGGCGGGGTCGACGTAGTGGCCGCCCGCCCCGAGGAGCGCGCCCCTCGACCTAGAGGGTGCCGCGCGCAGCGACGCCACGGACGTAGGACGCCTGCCCGGCGTGCTGGAGGTCGTCGGAGATCACGCTGATCAGCCGAACGCCCAACGTGACCGGCGGATCCCATGACTCGTCCACGACGCGGTCGAGATCGCGCTCGGTCAGCCCCCGCACGTACTGGACGGTCCGGAGGTGGACGGCGTCGTGGTAGCCGGTCAGCAGTTCCCCCGCCGGTACCCGGACGGCCTCGACATCGTCGGGGCCGTGCCCGTAGCCGGTATCCGACGGGTCGAAGGGAAGCCCGAACCGCTCGGCCCAGCCGCCGGCCGTCCAGGCCTGCTCGAAGCCGGCCGCGTCGGCGACGTGGTCGTCCTGGATCCGGGTCAGATGCCATACCAGCCACGCGATGGAATTGGTGCCGTGGACGGGACAGAACGCCAGTTGATCCGGTGTCATGCCGTCGACCGCCCGATGCACGATGCCGCGCACCCGGTCGAACGCATCGAGCAACAATTCGCCAGTGTTCATCGGTCGGCTCCCTGTCTACGAGATACTCACTCCGTATCGACGAGGCCCATACTCGGACGGAGCTCCAACGCGACACTACCGATCCTGGCCTCGAGCCCGATCGGCCGAATCGACCCGACCGGCCGCCCATCGGCCTGCGGACCGGGACCGGTACCGTTGACCGGCACCACCGGGGCCGTGCGGCCCGATCCCCTAGGAGCGACCCGATGCCCGACCTGCCCCTCCTGTCCGGACCAGCAGACGACGAACGACTCCGTGCCGTGCACGACCGCGTCCATGCCGGGATCGGCCGCTGGCCCAACCTGTACGCCATGCTGGCCAACGCCCCTGCCCTCCTTGACGCGTGGGTCGAGTTTGCCTGGGCCCTGCGGTCCGTTCCCGAGTCCGACCGCCGGTTGCGGGAGCTGGCCATCATGCGGGTCGCCCAACTGACCGGCTCGGAGTACGAGTGGCAGGCCCACTGGTTCATGGCCACCGATGCCGGCGTCCCGGCCGAGGTGCTCACCGCCCTCGGACGCTGGCGAGAGTCCCCGTTGTACTCGGAGGACGAGCGGGTCGTGCTGGAGGCCGCCGACATCCTGACCGACACGGGCGAGCTCACCGAAGGAGTGCGCCGCCGGCTGGTGGCCCGCCTCGGTGAGCAACAGACGGTCGAGGTGGTGTTGACCATCGCCTTTTACTCGTGCGTGCGCCGGGTGCTCGGAGGCCTCGGCGTCCCCCCGGACGACCGCGGCGAGTCGGCCCCGGGTCTTGCTTCGTTGCCGGGCCAGGACTGAAGGGGACCGAACCGGGCTGCATCGGGTCGGGACATCGCCTGCCGTACGGGCTGTCCGGGGCGGCAGGCTGGCCGCTACATTGGCCACAGGTTCACTGGCGAAACGGTTGGGAGGGGCGATGGCACAAGTCGAGTCAGCATGGGGTCGCTACCCCGGGTACCGGATCGACCTGGTGCCCTTCCCGGGCACGGCCCGGGCCTGGCACGATGACGTCCTCCTGGCCGAGAGCACCTCGGCCCTGCGGGTGCTCGAGACCGACCACGTCGAACGGGTGTACTTCCCCGAGGCCGACGTCCACTTCGACCTCTTCGAGGCCAACGACCATCACAGTGTCTGCCCCTTCAAGGGCGAAGCCGACTACTGGTCGCTCACGGCGACCGATCCGGGTGTGGAGGACGCCGTCTGGGCCTATCCCACACCCTTGGACGAGGTGGCGGGGCTGAAGGGCCATGTCGGCTTCTACCATGAGCGGGTCCGTGTCGAACTCGTCGAGCGTGGGACCAGCGGCGACCAGCGGGATGTCACGGTCAGCCGGGTCCCGACGTGGGGTGACGCACATGACCTGGTCCAACTGATCGACGTGCAGTCGAACGGCCCGGGCCGCTTCGTCGGGCCGCCCTACCGGGACAAGACCCGCAACGTCGTCGAGGGCGGCCAGTTCCTGGCCCAGGCGATCGTGGCCGCCTCCAAGACCCTCCCCGAGCAACGGGTCACGTCGGCGTACATGACGTTTCCCAAGTCGGCCTCTTTCGATGCCCCCATCGACCTCACCGTCGAGCAGCTCCGTGCCGGCCGGACCTTCTCGACCCTTGCCATCAAGGCTGAGCAGAACGGCGCGCTGTGCAGCCCGGGCCTCGTCCTGATGGATGCCGGAGCCCCTGACACCATCGCCGACCAGGTCGCCATGCCCGACGTCCCCGGCCCGTACGAGTCGGAACCGTACGACATGCGTGTCCTCGGGCGTGACCTGCGCGTCGTCGACGATGCCTACTCGGCCGACCCCGACCGTGTCGGCCCGCCGGTCATCTACGCCTGGATGCGCTTCCGGGACGCGCCGGCTGAGCAGTATCTCCAGAATGCCTTGGTGGCCCAGGCCACGACCCACTGGACGATCGCCGCGGCCATGCGCCCACACCGTGGTGTCACCGAGGAGGAGGCCCACGTGACCCTTTCGACCGGCATCATGTCGGTCGGCATCGCCTTCCACGCAGACGCTCCCGTGACTGAGTGGTTCCTCTACGCCAACCCGGCCATCTGGTCGGGCCGCGGCCTGGCCCAGGGCCAGGGCCAGGTCTTCAGCCAGGACGGGCGGCTGATGGCGTCCTACACCGTGCAGGCCATGATCCGTGGCTTTGCCAGGCCGCCCGAAGCCATGGGATTGGACGCCACCAAGGCCATGTGACCGGGTGGGCGGCTCACGAGTCGTGAGCCCCACATGGTTCGGCCCACTCCTCGGCCCCCAGCGCGTACCGGATCGAGTCGGCCAGCATCGCCGGGCTCTGTTGCGGACCGAAATGGTTGAGACCGGACAGCTCCACGGCCCGGCCCCGGGGGAGCCTCGAAGCGAAGAGGTCATTGCGCTCCGCTGCCTTGGAGCCGAACTCCGCGCCGCAGGCGATCACGACCGGGCAGCGCACCTCGGGGAGCCGTGCGTAGACCGAGGTGGTCGAGAACCCGCCAAAGGTGGCGGCCTCGGACTCCGGTCGGCACTTGAGGTGGACGTGCCCGTCCCTCTCGGCGAATCCGTATGCCACGTACGCGGCCAGGGCCTCGTCGGAAAAGGAGTCCATGGGAGGTTTGCCCGCGTAGTTGGCCACGGCCTCTCGTCGGGACGGGAAGCTGGACCGCCGGCGCAGGGCCAGGTCGATGGCTTCGGCGCTGCCGTCGTCACCTGGTTCCTGCGACGGGACGCAGATGGCGGGTTCATAGGCGTAGATCGAGTGGAAGGTTCCCGGTGCCCGCTGTTCCACCATCAAGGAGATGGCTCCGCCCAGCGAATGGCCGACGGCCCGGGGATGGTCGAGACCCAGAGCGTCCACGACGCTCTGGACGTCCCGGGCGAACCCATCCCACCCGAAGTCCAGGCCAGCCGGGGCACCCGAGTCCCCGTGGCCGCGCAGGTCCAAGGAGAAGCAGTGGAAGTCCCCCTGCAGCCGATCGGCCACCGGGACCCAGATGTGTCCGTGGAACCCGGTGGCGTGGACCATCACCAACGGGGGTCCCGACCCTCCGAGGTCGGCATAGCTGATCTTCACTCCGTCGGGGGTCGTAGCCACGGGCACGCCGGCACTCTACCGGTCCCGGTCGAGAACGAACCAGGTGGGAAGGGGGTGGGGCGTGGGGATTGTCGGAGCCTCAGAGGGCGATGCCGCAGACCTTGGTGTCGAGGTATTCGTTGATGCCCTGCCGGGCACCCTCGCGTCCGACGCCGCTCTCCTTGATGCCCCCGAAGGGCACGGCGGCCGACGTCGGGTTGATGTCGTTTACCCCGATGATCCCGAAGTCGAGAGCCTCCACGGTCCGGAGCGCCCGGCCCAGGTCGCGCGTGTACACGTACGAAGCGAGGCCGAAGGTCGTGTCGTTGGCCATCGACAGGACCTCGTCCTCGTCGTCGAAGACGGTGACGGGGGCGATGGGCCCGAACGTCTCCTCCCGGTAGATCACCATGTCCGAGGTGACATCGGTCAGGACGGTCGGTGCCCAGAACTGCCCTCGGGCGAACGGCTCCCCGGTCAGCCGGTCACCGCCGACCGGCACCGACGCACCGAGGGCCCGGGCGTCGTCCACGTGGTGTCGCATCTTCTCCAGAGCCGCCTCGTCGATGAGCGGCCCGACGGTCACCCCGTCGTCGAGACCGTTCCCGGGACGTAGGCGCCCGACCCGCTCGACCAGCGTGTCGATGAAGGACTCGGCTACCCCCCGTTGGACGAAGACCCGGTTCGGGCAGATGCAGGCCTGCCCGGTATTGAGGAATTTCACCAGGGCCAACCCCTTCGCCGCATGTCCAGGGTCGGCGTCGTCGTAGACGATGAAGGGGGCGTGACCGCCGAGCTCCAGGGAGACCCGTTTCATCTGCTCGGCCGCCCGCGCTGCGATGTGCTTGCCCACCGTGGTGGAGCCGGTGAAGCTGATCTTGCGGACCTCCCGGTTGGTGAGCAGCTCCTCTCCCACCGCTTCCGGGTCGCTGGTCGTGATCAGGTTGACGACTCCGGGTGGGAAGCCCGCGTCCTCGAAGACGCGGAAGGTCTCGACGGCGCAGAGCGGGGTCTGCTCGGCCGGCTTGACCACGATCGTGCATCCGGCCGCCACGGCCGGCGCCACTTTCCTGGTGATCATCGAGATGGGGTAGTTCCACGGCGTGATGGCTGCGGCCACGCCGACGGCTTGGTGCAGAACCAGGAATCGCTGATCGGCCCGAGCCGAAGGGATGGTCTCGCCATAGACCCGCTTGGCCTCTTCGGCGAACCAGGCCAGGAAGTCGGCGGCGTAGCCGACCTCGTTGCGCGCCATCCGCAGGGGCTTCCCCTGTTCCTGGGTCATGAGCCGGGCCAGCGGTTCGCGGCGGTCGAGCATCAAGCGGTGGGCCTCAACCAGTAGGTCAGCGCGGGCATAGGCGGTGCGCGTCGACCAGTCCGGGAATGCGGCCGCGGCCGCGTCAATGGCGACCCGGGCGTCCTCGGCGCCGCCGTCGGCCACTTGGCCCAGCGCCTCACCCGTCGCCGGGTTCATCACCTCGAACGTTCGCCCCGAGGCGGCCTCCACCCGCTTGCCGTCGATGAACAACATGTCGTCCCCGTTCGTCCGGTCGGAATTGCTCCGACCCTACTAAGACGCGCCGATTTCCACCTCTTCGGACCGGTGCCGCTCTGCCGGAGTCACGATGGGAGGATGGACGGGTGGACTCCTACGGCCAGCAGCTGGCCGACGCCGTCGACGCCGTGTTGGCCCAGTGGGTGGAGCGCTGCGTCCTCCTCCGGGCCGGCCAGTCGGGATTGGCCGAGATGCCGGAATTGCGTGCGGCGGCGGCGCGTGCCGGACTGAGGGCAACCAGCGAGGTCGGGCCCCGGTTGCGGGCCTTCTTGGACCTGGACGTCGATGCCCAGACCACGACGCCGCTGGCCATACTGCGCCAGGCCGTGGCCTACCCCACCCGGGTCTTGTCGGACGCTCGCGTACCTGCAGTCGTCAGGGACCGGTTCAGCGAGGCCAACTTTCCCGACGATGCCTACGACCTCACGCCGGCCAAACTGGCCGACATCGACCCGTCGCTCGCCGATCCGGGCCTGGCCTGGGGGGCGGCAAAGGCCATGGCCCACCTACAGCGGCATCGACCGCGGGACTAGGAGCGCCGGGCAGGAGCCACCGGTGGCGAGGACCCACCGGCCGCCGGAACGAGGAAACCCCACCCGACCAAGGTCGAGTGGGGTTCCTGATTGCTACCCGTCCTAGCGAATCCGCGGGAGGGGGGAACCTGCCGAACATCGAAGGCAGATAGCGATCAACAGGGTCCAACCCGGCCCTTCGCCGATCTATTCCGTTGTCCCCCCCGACCCAAAGTGATTGTCACAGAACCGTAATCTCAGTGCGGTGCCATCATGGCGTCCATGGACATCGCCATGACCCTGCCGACCATGCTCCCGCACGGCCGGAGGGAGGTGCTGGCCTGGTGCCGGGACGTGGACGAGGGGCCATGGTCGAGCCTCGCCGTGCCCGAGCGGGTGACCTACACCAGTCACGCCCTGACCGTGCAGCTGGCCGCAGCCGCCGCGCTCACCGAACGGGTTCGACTATGGACGACCTTGATAGTGTTGCCGGCGCACAACGCGGTCCAGGTGGCGAAGGACATGGCCTCGGTCGACCAGGTGTGCGAGGGTCGGCTGACGGTGGCCGTCGGGGTCGGAGGGCGGGAGCAGGACTACCGGGCCATCGGCGGCGATTTCACCAACCGATGGGCACGCATGGATGCACAAGTGGCCGAGATGCGCAGCATCTGGGATCAGCACCCGCCCTTCGAGGGCTCCGACCCGGTCGGGCCACCGCCGGTCCAGGCCGGCGGGCCCCCGTTGGTCGCCGGCGTGGTTGGTCCGAAGGCACTGGCCCGCGCCGCCCGCTGGGCGATCGGCGTCGACGACCCCTCGGCCATCATCGAGGTGCAGGGCGAGGCTTTGGCCGTACAGCGCGACAAGGTCCTGGCCGCGTGGAAGGAAGCGGGCCGGAGCGACCAGCCCCATTTCTCCACCAGCCTCTGGTACGCCCTCGGACCCAACGCAAGGGAACGGCTGGGCGGCTACATCTTCGACTACCTGAAGATCTTCGACCCGGGGTATGCCCGGACGACCGCTGACGCGGCCCCCGTCCACACCGCAGAGGCGTTACGCCGGTCCATTGCCGCCGCTCGGGACGTCGGCTGTGACGAGCTCTTCCTCGTGCCCACCACCGCCGACCCGGACGAGCTGTCCCGCACCCGCGAGGCGCTCGGCCTCTGAGCCGGCCGAACCGGCTCGAACGCCCGGCTTCGGGGCCGGCCCCTGTTTCCTGGCCGCACAAGGCCACGTGCCCTACTGTTGGGCCATGCCCACGCTCGAACATGTCAATCTCGGTGTCCCGGTTGACGGGACCAAGGCGGAGACGACCTTCCTGGTCGATGTGCTCGGCTTCCGGGGCGTCGAGGCACCCGCCGAGATCCAGGCGCGCTTCAGCCCACTGTGGTTCGAGGGCGACGACGGACGCCAGATTCACCTGAGCGTCGACCCCGAACACCGTCCGGCCGCTCGCGCCCACGTGGCCGTGTGGCTCGGCGACGACTTGTCCGCCGCCGAAGAGCGGCTGAGCCGCTCCGGCTTCGAATGGAAGGCCATGGACAGCACCATCCGCCGGGTCGTGTTCACGCGGGATCCAGCCGGGAACCGGTGGGAGCTGACCGGGCCGGCCGTCAACGCCCCGGAGTGACCCCGGTCGACCGGGCCCGATGGCCCTCGCCCGCGCTCAGGGTTCGAGGACTACCTTGATGGCGCCGCCCTTGCGGTCCTGGGCCACGGAGAACGCCTCGGCGGCGGCGTCGAGTGGGAACCGGTGGGTGATGATGGTCTCGGGAACCTCCGGCCGGGCGGCCAGCAGGGCCACCGCCACCTCGAAATCCCGAGAGGGCCCGACCCGCCCGTACATGCTGGCCGGGATCAGGTCGATCTCCTGCATGCAGACGGCGTAGGCGGGTACGTCGACGGTGCCGTCCCAGTAGGAGGCGAGCAGCACGACGCGACCGCCGGGGCGGCACAGCTCCACGGCCCGTGCCAGGGCGCCGGAATTGCCGGCGGCCTCGATGACGACGTCGTAACCGCCGTCACCGACCATGGCCGCACCCAGCCGATCGCCGGCCTGGCGCTGACGGTCGTGCCGGGCCTCGATGGCCACCGTGGCCCCGGTGGCCTGGACGGCCACGACGGCGGCCTGCCCGATCGAACCACCCCCGACGACGGCAACCCGCTCGCTGGGACCGACCCGCCCCCGGCGCACCCCGTGCACGGCCACGGCCAGCGGCTCCACCAGGCACGCATCCTGGCTCGACAGACCGGACGGAACGGGGATGATCGATGACGCCGGCACCAGGCATTCGTCGGCCATGCCGCCGTCCTGGCCGATCCCCATGATCATGTCGGGCCCGATGGTGCACAGGTTGTATTCGCCGTTGCGGCAGGGAGGGCACTGGAGGCACGGACCGATCGGTTCCACCGCCACCAGGGTCCCGTCGTCGAGCACCCCGGCAATTTCGTGGCCCAGGATGGTGGGCATGTCCCACGACAGCAGGTGGAGGTCGGAGCCGCAGATGCCGGCCGAGGCAACGCGGACCCGGACGCCCTCGCCGGTCGGTGCCGGTTCGTCCGACACCCTCGGCGTGCCGTTGGCACACCGGACCGCCCTCATCGGGACGCCCCCACCCTGGTCTTGCCGTGCACTGCCATCCCGACCTCCCGTGTTCAGCGCCCCCGGCCCGGCTGGTGCCCACGACGATAGACCCATCGGCCGCATGCCGAGCGAGGGCTCCCGGCGCGCTACCTTCGACCACGTTCGCCACCACGGGCGAACGTGGCCCGGGAGAACCGCCGATGGATGATGACCAGGTACAGTCGCTCCTCGACAAGCAGGCCGTCCTCGAGGTGGTGCTGCGGTACTGCCGGGGGGTGGACCGCCTCGACCTGGCCCTGGTGCGGTCCTGCTATCAGCCGGACGGAGTCGATCACCACACCGGGTTCACCGGTTCGGCCGACGACTACGTGGCCTGGATCGACGTCGGGCTCCGCCGGTTCGCCGGCACCATGCACCTGATCGGGAACCATCTCTGCGAGCTGGCGGGGGACACGGCCTACGCCGAGACCTACGGCACCGCCCATCATTGGGGCGAACCGCTCGAGGACCCGGCGCGCAATTTCATCTCGGCGTTCCGGTACGTGGACCGATTCGAGCGACGGGCCGGGGACTGGCGTATCGCCGAGCGGTTTGCCGTACGGGAGTGGACCCGTGCCGTTCCGGCCGAGGTGGTCCGGGCCAAGGAGGGTGAGGGACCGGTCGCCCGCCGGGACCGGTCGGATCCTGCCTACCTGCGTTGAGGACATTGGCGATAGCGTCTATCGATGGCTCTCCCCGCCCCTCCGCACGGGAGTGCACCCACCCCTCGAGTGGACGCCCGCTTCGAATCCTTCTCGCGACGCCGCTGGGCCGCACTGGGAGACCCGATGGACGAACGACTGTCGTCGTCGGACGTGGCCGCGCTGACCGCCACCGGCGAACCGGTCGCCGTCGACGAGGTGACCGAGGTATACCGACCGCTGGCCCAACTCCTGTCCCTCCGGGCGGCGGCGGCCCGCGACCTCCAACAGCGGACCGATGAGTTCCTGGGGGATGACCGGCCCGCCGCACCCTTCGTGATCGGGATCGGTGGCAGCGTGGCGGTGGGCAAGAGCACCACAGCCCGGCTGTTGCAGGCCCTGTTGAGTCGGGGCCCCGGGCGCCCGGGCGTCGACCTGCTGACCACGGACGGGTTCCTGTACCCGAACGCCGTGCTCGAGGCGCGAGGGCTGATGACCCGCAAGGGCTTTCCCGAGAGCTACGACCAGAGGAAGCTGGTCGATGCGCTGGCCGCGATCAAGGCCGGGCAACCCGAGGTGGAGACGCCGGTGTACTCCCACCAGACCTACGACATCGTGCCGGGTCGATGCCAGGTGATCCGGCATCCCGAGCTGGTCATCGTCGAGGGGTTGAACGTCCTGCAGGTCAACACCAAGGACGCGTCACCCGATCAGGTGGTGGTCTCGGACTTCTTCGACTTCTCCATCTACGTCGATGCGGCCGAGGATGACATCGCCCGGTGGTTCGGCGAGCGGCTCCAGGGTCTGCGGGCCACAGCGCTGCAGGACCCGGACTCGTTCTTCCACTACTTCGCGGCGATGTCCGACGAGGAAGTGGCTGAGACGGCCCAACAGATCTGGTCCGGGATCAACCTGGTCAACCTGCGCGAGAACATCGCACCGACCCGCGGCCGAGCGCACGTGGTCTTGGAGAAGGCCCGTACCCACCAGGTGTCCCGCATCCGACTCCGGCGAGCCTGATCGGGTCCCGCCCATGTGCCTGCTGGTCGTTGCCTTCCAGGTCGTCACCGACGCACCGTTGATCGTCGCCGCCAATCGCGACGAGCGCTACGACCGGGACGCCACCTACCTCACGTCCCTGTCGTCGGTCCCTCCCCGAATCCTGGGTGGCCGGGACGAACTGGCCGGCGGCACGTGGCTGGCCGTCAACGAACACGGTGTGGTCGCGGGGCTCACCAACAAGCCGGCGGCATCGGGGCGGGACCCCTCCAAGCGATCCCGGGGCGAGATCCCCCTTGCCCTGGCCGGCCGGGCATCGGCGGCTGAGGCCGTCGAGGGCGTGGGTGCCAGACTCGATGCGAGCACCTTCAATCCGTGCTGGGTGCTGGTCGGCGACCGTGAGGCCTTGCACTACGTCGACATGACCGATCCCGGCGGTGCGCGGACGCTGGCCCTTCCTCCGGGGGTGCACGTGCTCGAGAACAAGCCGCTCGGGGAACCCAGCGACAAGGTGGAACGCGTGCGGGGATTGATCGGGGACGTCGACGGACGCTCGGGTGACCAGGTGTTGTGCCGATTGCGGACCGTGCTATCGGACCACGTCGTCCCGCGGCCACCGATCGATGACACCGAGGCCTCCCGACTCAGCGCCCAGATCGCGGCTTGCTGTGTCCACACCGAGAGCTACGGCACACGCTCGGCCATGTTGGTCCGTGTCTCGGCCGCCGAGGTCGGGGAGCCCGAGGTCTGGGCGTCGAACGGCCCGTCGTGCGTGAACGTCCTGCAGCGGGCCACCTTCCGGTAGCCGCCCTGCCGGGCGCGTTCAGTTGGCCGTGGGGGCGTTGGCGTCGTGGGGGACCGGGTCACCCCGGCCCGAGGGGTAGTCGTCGTTCTCGGCCATCTCGTCCATCCCGATGGGTCCGTTGGCCCGGCCGGCCAGGAACTGGTTGATGATCGGATCGTCGGTGAACAGCATCTCGTCCTTGCTGGCGAACTTGATCAACCGGGAGCGAAAGAGGACCCCCAGATAATCGGCGGTCCGTTTCACTGAGGAGATGTTGTGGGTGATGATGAAGAAGGTGGCGCCCGTCTCCTGTTGGGCGCTGAGCACCAGGTCGTCGAGGTAGGCGACCCGGACCGGGTCAAGGCCAGAGTCGGGCTCGTCGAACAGGACGATCTCGGGGTCGGTAACCATGGCCCGGGCCAGGCCGGCCCGTTTCTTCATACCGCCCGACACCTCGCCGGGAAGCTTCTTCAAGTGGTCCAAGAGGCCGACCAGCTCGGCGTTGCGCAGCACCACCTCCCGTATTTCCCGCTCGTTCTTGCGAGTGTGCTCGCGCAAGGGGAAGGCGATGTTGTCGTAGAGGCTCATTGATCCGAACAGCGCACCGTCTTGAAAGAGCACGCCGAACTTCCGCCGGATCTCATAGAGCCTCTTCTCGCGCAGGCCGACCATCTGCGTGCCGTCCACCCAGATCTCGCCTGCTTCGGGTCTCAAGAGGCCCAGGATGTTCTTGAGCAAGACCGACTTGCCCGTCCCCGACGGGCCGAGGATGGCGGTGATCTTACCTTTGGGAACATCGAAGGTGATGTCCTCGAGCACGGTATTGGCGCCGAAGCGCTTGGTCACGCCGCGAACGGAGATGATCGGCTCGCCCGGGCCGATCCACGGACGAATCCCGCCGTCGGCGGACCGGCTTGCCTCTCCCTTCGGGTTCGGTGTCATCGTGTTCCCCCGTTTGCCGGGGAAGCGCCGGATCAGCGCTCGCATCGTGCCCGGGGATTCAGCTGCCACCGAGGAGCCCCGGGGTCGGCACGGTGATCGGGGTGGATCCTGGCACGACGGGCGGGACGGTGACCCCGGAGCTGCTCGGTTGGCCGGCCGCCGATGGGGGAGCCAGCGGAGGCACAAGGGCACCGATGAGGCCCGATGCGCCGGCCACGAGCTGGTTGACGCCATTGGTCAAGCCCTGCACCGTCGTCGCCGGGATGGTCCCACCGGGCACGGCTGGCGCGGCCGTGCTCGGCGCAGCCGGACTGCTGGCCGTGGCTGTCGGGGTGGTGGAGGGAGTGGCCGGCACCGTTGCCGGCTGGGCGGCCGGTGTGACCGGCTCTCCGCCCGTTGTCGGTGTGGCGCCGGGCCCGGTCCCACCGGCCTCCGGCCAGGGAGGAGCAACCGGGACGCCCGGGTCCGCCCAGCCGGCCAGAGCGGGCACGCCGGGGGTCGCGGCAGCTGCGGTGGGCGCCACTGCAGCCGCCGGGTGGTGCGCGGGCTGGCCGGCGCCGGGCATCGCCGCGGCGACAAAGGCGAATGAGGTCAGGGCGACGCCGGCGGCCAGGCCGCGTGTCCCCCCGGTGGTGCCCAGCAGGGGAGCGACCGGATGCAGCCGCCGCGCCACCGAACCGCCCACTCGCCGAAGTGCGCCCCAACGCCCCAGAGCGAAACCACCGATGACCGTGTTCACGCTGGCGATGGTGGCGTACTCCCGCTTCAGGGCCTGCCGGGCCCGCCAGATCAGGCTCTCGACCGTCCTGATCTCGACACCCTCGAGTCTGGCGATCTCCTGGTAGGTCAAGCCCGACCCCTCCCGCAGCTTGAGGACGTCCCGATGGCGGGCCGACAGGCGTCCGAGGGCCTGAACGGCCAGGTCGCCCTCCACCGACGCGATCAGCGCGTCTTCGGGGGTGTCGGTGCCCGTGGGCTCGGTTGCCTGGCGGGCGACGAGATCGACGTCCGCGGTCGGCGTGCTGCGCGCCCGCCGGCGCTGGATGTCCCGGCATCGGTTGTCGGCTATGACGGTCAACCAGGGGTAGAAGCGGCGGTCGCCGGCAAAGTTCGGCAGCGCCCGCCATGCCCGGGCGAAGGCGTCCTGGGCCACGTCTTCGGCCTCCTCGTGGTCGTGCAGGCGACGGAAGCAGAAGCGGTAGACCCGGGCGTAGTAACGGGCATAGAGCTCGCCGAAGGCCGACGAGTCTCCCGACTGGCACCGCTTCACGAGTGCTCGATCGCGATCGAGGTCGACATCGTCGGGCAATACTGACAGCTCGCTCGGTTGCAGAGCCACGGTTTTGTCCTCCCCCAAGAAGGCCCCGGTTGACGGGTGCATCGGTCCCTATTTCACAAGTGGTCCTTACTGAGAGGTAACGACCAGGCGCACGAGAACTTGCGGATGCCCCCCGTAGATCGCCTCGCCAGGCGCGATCGCGCCGGTCTGACCGAAAGGTGGGTGGTGTCCGTCCGTTGTTCAGGGACTGCCTCGAACTGCGAACACGGGGCGGGCAGAAGGGGGTCCAGCATGGCACGAGACAGCACGGGCGGACGCTCACGACCCTCTGGGGGTACCCGGTCCTTTCCTGTCGGCCCCCCAAGGGCAGCGCGAGGACCGGGTACCCCCACGGGGTCGGCATCGAGTATGGGTCACGTCGCGCCCGGAGTGGCCGCGCCCCCTCTTGCCACCGGGGCCGGCACGCCCTGATGCCGTCGACCAAGGAGGCCGGACCGCACGGCCGCCGACCGATGCCGGTCTTACCGGCCCCACCGCGGGTGCGGCCTCCCTCCAAAGTCGCGACCGGACTGCGCGAGACCGGCAACATGTTCGCGCTGTCCCTAGAGGCCCTCCGCCAGCTCCCCATCCGGGGCCTGCCGGTGGCCGAGTTCTTCGATCAGTGCTGGTTCCTGGCCCGGGTGACCACGTTGCCCCTGATCCTCATCTCCATTCCATTCGGCATGGTCATCGCCCTCGAGGTGGGATCGCTGCTCCAACAGATCGGGGCCCAGTCGCAGCTCGGTGCGGCCATGGTCCTGGCCGTGGTGAGAGAGCAGGCCCCGGTGGCCACTGCTCTCTTGATCGCCGGCGCTGGGGGCTCGGCCATGTGCGCCGATCTCGGCTCTCGGCGGATCCGCGACGAGATCTCGGCCATGGAAGTGATGGGGATCAACCCGCTGCACCGCCTCGTGCTCCCCCGGTTGCTCGCCGCCACGGTGGTGGCGCTCCTGCTCGATGCCGTGGTCAGCGTGGCCGGCATCGCCGGCGGCTTGTTCTTCGGGATGCATTCGGTGCACGTGACGGCGAGCAGCTTCTTCTCCACTTTCTCCGAGTTGAGCCAGTTGGCCGATCTGGTCATCGCCCTGTTCAAAGCGGCAGTGTTCGGCTTCATCGCCGCCATGGTGGCCTGTTACAAGGGCATGTACGCCAAGGGTGGGCCGAAGGGCGTGGGGGATGCCGTGAACCAGGCCGTCGTCGTGACGTTCATCCTGGCCTTCTTCGTGAACTTCGTGCTCACCATCTTCTACTTCAACTTCATCCCCCAAAAGGGCATCTGACGTGATCGGCTCCGCCGCCCTCGGCGGCCTCGAGGACGTCTTCGGGCAGTTTCGGTTCTACGGCCGCATTCTCCGGGCCATGCCCTCGAGCCTGCGCCGCCGGACTGAGATCGCCACCTTGCTCTCGGACATCGCTCTGGGGGCGGGAGCCCTGGTCATCGGGGGTGGCATGTTCTTCGTGGTCACCAGCATCGCCTTCTTCACCGGCACCGAGGTGGGGCTGGAGGGGTTCAACGGGTTGCAGCAGATCGGCGCCCAGGCCTTCACCGGGGTGATCTCGTCGTTGGCCAACACCCGCGAGATCACCCCGTTGGTGGCCGGCATCGCGCTGGCCGCCCAGGTGGGCGCGGGGTTCACCGCCCAACTCGGGGCCATGCGCATCTCCGAGGAGATCGACGCGCTCGAGGTCATGGGGGTGAACAGCGTGGTGTACCTCGTGGCCACCCGGGTCTGGGCTGCGCTCATCGCCATGATCCCCCTCTACCTGGCGGCGCTGTTCGCCAGCTACCTGGCCACCGAGCTCATCGTGACCAAGTTCTTCCACCTCTCGACGGGCACCTACCAGCACTACTTCCAGCTCTTCTTGCCACCGGTCGACATCTTCTACTCGTTCCTGAAGGCCATGGTGTTCGCCGTCGCCGTGACCTTCATCCACTGCTACTACGGCTACAACGCCACGGGCGGCCCGGCCGGCGTCGGCGTGGCCGCCGGCCGGGCCATCCGCATGTCGATCATCGTGGTGGTACTCATTAACCTCTTGCTGTCGCTGGTGTTGTTCGGCGGCGTCAACTTCACCGCTCGGCTGGTCGGATGACACGGGGTCTTCGGGCCCTTGTCGCCCTCATCGCCATGGTCGCCCTCGGCTTGGGCTCGGTCTTCCTGGTCCGGATGGCCAACGGTGACTACTCGGGCGCGTATCACCTGACCGGGATGTTCCCCCGGGCCGGCGAGGGCTTGCAGCCCGGATCCGAAGTCGTGTTCCGCGGGGTGCAGGTGGGCCGGGTCTCGACCATCTCGTTGGCCGGCTCCCGGGCCGAGGTGTCCGTCCTCATCCAGGCGGGCTTTCACGTGCCGGCCTCAGCCACCGCCACCATCCGCCCGGTGAACCTGTTCGGCGCCGAGGAGATGTCGCTCAGCACGCCGAATGGGAACGCCGACACGGGGCCGTACCTCGCACCCGGTTCGTCCTTCTCCCACGCGACCATGTCGGCCGAGATCGGGGACCTGTTCTCCGCGGCCACGCCTCTGCTCAACCAGGTCAACACCGTCGACCTGTCCGAGGTGGTGTCGGAGCTGGCCCAGGCCAGCAACGGCGAGGGCCCCCGCATCGCCTCTGCCATCCAGGAAGGGTCCAAGCTGGCCGGGTTCCTCGACAACACGCTGGCCGCACAGCTCAACGCCCTCAGTTCGTTTGCCCGGTTCAGCGCAGTCCTGGCTCCCGACGGTTCGGCCGTCAACGGCATCTCGCAGGAGGAGAACATCGCCCTTCCCGTCTTCAACCGGGACGTGGCCGACTACCAGCACCTGTTGGAGTCCCTGACCCCGTTCGCCAACCAACTGGCCGCCATTCTCAACGACTACCACCCCGACATCGCCACCATCCTGGCATCAGGGGACAACGTGGCTCGCGTCCTCACCGCCCAGCAAGACGACGTGGGCCAGGTGATCCAAGGCGCGTACCATTACCTCGACAAACTGGCTCACGCCAGCGGCACCGACACCCTGCCCGACGGCAGTCGGTTCGGCTACTTCAACACGTTCATCCTCTTTGCCGATGTCAACCAGTTGGTGTGCTCGCTCATCGCACCGACGGGGACGGGCCTGTCGTTCCTCGAGCCCCTGCAACAGGCCCTGGCCGGTGCGGGGTCGGCCTTCAACTGCTCGACCCAGCTGTCCGCATTCAACGCGGCCCAGTCGGCGCCCACCACGGCGGCGACACCGCCGACGACGGAGCCGAACCCGGCCATGTCGTCCGCCGCACAGGGACTGGCCAACCAGGCGTACGGGATCCTGGGCAAGCCGTCGGCCCCGTCCAGCTCGTCTCCGTCGATCGGGGGATACATCCATTCGCTCCTGGGTGCCGGATCATGAAGTTCCTTCGCCGCCTTCCTTCCTCGGCCTGGAAGTTCGCCGTCTTCGCCGTTGTGTGCCTGGTCCTCCTGGTGGCCCTGGCCGTCCGCATCGGGAACCTCTCGCTCTTCTCGTCCCGCCACAACATCAGCGCCGAGATGAGCGACGTCACCGGACTGACCACGGGCGACGGGGTCGACATCGCCGGCGTGCAAGTCGGCCAGGTCTCCTCCATCGTCCTGCAGCGCGGTCATGCCGTGGTGGGGCTCGACCTGGACAACGACGTCTCGCTCCGCCAGGGCACCGACGTCGGCCTCCGCTGGCACAACGTGATCGGTCAGAAGGAGGTGTACCTGTTTCCGGGACGAGAGGGCCGCCGCTTGGGTCCCGGCGCCACCATCCCGCTCACCCACGATGTGACCGACGCCAGCGTGAACGCCTTTCTCAATTCGTTCGGGCCGTTCCTCTCGGCCATCGATCCAAAAGAGGCCAACGCCTTCGTGGAGAACGTGTCCGGCGCACTGGAGGGGGACACGGCCGAGATCAACCAGCTCATCAACAACGGGGCGATCGTGTCCAAGACGGTGCGAGACCTCGACCAACAGGTCGGGGTGGTCATCGACAGCCTCGACCAGGTGCTCACAGCCATCGCCTCGCGCAGCGGCGACCTGGGCTCGTTGGTCGAGAACCTGCAGACGGTGGCTCACTCCCTGGCCAGCCATAACGACGTCCTGGACAGCGTGGTGACCAACCTCGGGCAGGTGGCCGGGGACCTGGCCAGCCTGGTCGGGACCAATAGGGGCACCCTCGACCGGACCATCAGCAACCTGCAGGCGGTCACCGAGGACGTGGCCTCCCGCCAGCAGGATCTGAGCCAGAGCTTGTCAACCCTCGGTGCCGGGTTGGCCCCGTACGTCCAGATTTCCTCGTACGGCCAGTGGTTCCAGATCCAGACCGTGTACACCTGTCTGGCCGGCGAGCGCGCCTGCGTCTACTTCCAGCCGACCAACGCCCCGACCGGCGCCGGCCCGCTGGGCGGCCCGCCCACCTCGCCGTCGACCGGCTCCTCGCCCGGCGGCTCCACCTCGACTGGCCCGTCGACCTCGCCGTCCAGCGCCGCGCCTTCGATCGGCTCCATCCTCAACACCGTCGCCGGCGCCGGCCCAGTGTCGGGAGGCGGGTCGTGAAGGCGTTCACCGAACGGCGGCCCCGCCTCCTCGGGGCGGTGGCCATCGCCGTCATGGCCGTCGTCGTGGTCGGGATCGTCTTTCTCAACCGGAACATCTTCAACAGCGGCTATCAGGTGTCGGCCCGCTTTCCCACTGCGGCCGGCATCGGGTCTGGCACCGACGTCCTGGTCGCGGGGGTGAAGGTGGGCACGGTGACCGGGGTGAGGGTCGACGGCAACGCGGTCGATGCGGCCATGTCCATCAACCACGGGGTGGTCCTGCCTCACCACACCGACGCATCGGTACAGGTCGAGACCTTGTTGGGCGTGGTCGACGTTGCCCTGCAGCCCGTCTCGGGATGGTCGGCTCCCCTCCATCCCGGGGCCCTGATCACCAACACGTCGGTGCCCGAGGAGTTCTACCAAGTCCAGAACACCGCCGGCCATCTCCTGGCCCAGACGAACGCCAGCGCGCTGAACAATGTCATCCAGTCCCTGGCCACCGTGACTCAGGGCAAGCAGACCCAGGTGGCCGAGATCATCAAGGGCCTCGGTGCGCTGACCCGCACCGTGGACCAGCGCAGCGGCCAGGTCAGCCAGCTGATCGACTCGGCCAATACGGTCTCGGCCACCCTGGCCGGCCGGGATCAGCAGCTCGCATCGGTGCTCGACAACCTGAACACGGTGACCGGCGGCCTGGCCAATCAGAGCGGCGACCTGGGCAGCCTCATCGACAACATCGACCAGATGGCTTCACAGACCAACAGCCTGGTGGGCCAAAACCGTCCACAGCTCAACTCGTTGTTGCAGAACCTCCATCAGGTGCTCGGTGTGGTGTCCACCCACCAGGTGGATGTGGCCCAGGGGGTCAGCTACCTCGGCGCCGCGCTCAAGGGCTTTGCCTCGGTGGGCTACTCGGGCCCGAACGACAACCCCAACTCGTGGGCCAACATCTACACGAACGTGGTGACGCTGGCCGGGGGGTTCGGCGTGTTGGGACCGTGCGGCGCCCTCGACCAAGCGCTCACGGTCGCCCTCGGGCCCGACCCGGCTTCGTGCGGCAATCAAACCGGGCCGCTGCCCAGTGGCTCGCCCCCCGGCCAGGGCAGTGGCGTGACGACGCCCCCGTCCGCTTCCGGCGCCCCGAGCACAACCCCGTCCACCAGCACCAACGGCACCACCGCGGCCCCCGACAACGGTGCCGGGCCCAACAGCGGCGCCGGAGGTCTTTCGCAACTGCTCAGCCCCATACTGGGCGCAAAGGGGAGGTCATGAGCAACCCGGTCGCTCCTTCTTCGGTCCACATGGTCAAGTCTTCGGCCCACGTGGTCAAGTCGCTGCTCACCTCGCGTGGCGTGCGTTGGGGACTCGCGGCCGTGCTGGCCGTCACCGCCGCCGTCGTGGCCATCGACGTCGTCCGAGGACCGAGTACCTACCCGCTGACCGCCGTGTTCGCCCGGGCCCCGGGACTGTTCCCAGGGGCCTCGGTGGAGGTGCTCGGCGTTCCCGCCGGCACGGTCAGCTCGGTCAAGAACGTGGGGAACACCGTGGTGGTGAGCATGCTGGTGGACGACGCCCGTACCATTCCGGCGGCGGCGACCGCGTCGCTGGCCTCACCGCAGCTGCTGGGTGAGCCGGACATCGAGCTGGCTCCCGGGTACACCGACGGACCGATCCTGGCTCCTGGATCGACCATCCCGATGGGACGCACCAGCGTACCCGTCTCGACCGACCAGCTCCTCCGCTCGCTCGAGCACACGCTGCAGGCCATCAACCCCCACGCCGTGGGCGACCTCATCGCCAACCTGGCCGGGGACCTGCAGGGCCAGGGGGAGAGCCTCAACTCGCTCATCGCCAGCGCCGCCGGCACCCTCCAGTTGCTGGCCGACAAGGGCGACGACCTTGGGCAGCTGAACGGCACGCTTGCCCAACTGACCGGCACACTCGATTCGCGCTCGGCCGAGATCTCGTCGCTGATCACCAACTACGACACGGTGTCCGGCGTCGTGGCCCGGCACAACGCGCAGCTGGGCGACGCCATCGGCCAGCTGTCCGGGGCCACGACGCAGGTGGTCGGCCTCCTCTCGCCGAACCTGGGACCGCTCGAACAAGACGTCGGCACCATCACCACGGCGGGCCAGACCGTCGACCGCAACATCTCCAACGTGGACGAGGTCCTGACCCAGGCCGTGCAGTTGTTCATGGCAGCGCAGCGGGCCTACGACCCGACCTACAACTGGTTGAACCTGAACAATCAGATCCCTGCCGGGGTCACCGGGGCCTACGTGGCCGGTCTGGTCCGGGATCGCCTGGCCGGGGTGTGCCGGCGGCTCAGCGCCAATCACGCCGCCGGATTGTCGGCCGCGCAACTTGGCACCCTCCAGACCTGTGGCAACCCCGGCTCGGGCTTCTTCGACCCGATCATCGACCAGGTCCCGACCATCCTCGACGCCCTCCCGCCGGGCACACCGATCTCTTCGTCATCGGCGCCCCAGAGCCCGGCGGCCATGCTCCAACAGGGCCTGTCCCAGATCCCCGGCGCGTCGACCACCCCGACCACCACCCCGGCGCCACCCCCGACCGCGCCATCGACGACCGCGCCCCCACCCACGACGACCACCCCGACCACTCCCCCCGGCCCGGTCACCTGTAGCGGAAGCGGCATCCTCGGCTCGGTGCTCTGCCCATCGGCCCCGACGTCGTCGGGGGCCAGAGCGGGCGGGCTGTTGTCCGAGTCGTGGCCCTCGGGGGGCTCGACCAACGCACCGCTCCCGAGATCGGCTTCGAGAGGTGCCGAGCCAACGGGCCCTGCGGCACCCACCCTGAACCTGGCTGTTGCCCGCTCGATGCCGCCCATGCCGGGCCGGGGCCACGCCGCTCCTCGCCGGCCGGCATCCAGTGGGCTGCTCGGAGCTCTGCGCCATGTCGGACACGACCTGATCGGTTGGCTGTGACCGCGGCAACCCGACCGAAGACCACGGTGCTCCGACGCGCTGGCGCGGTCTGCATGGTCCTGGCCCTGGTCGCCCTCAGTGCAGGCTGCCTGGTGGGAGGCAGCTCGACCAGCATGACGGCCACGGCCTACTTCTCTGACGCCGAGGACCTGGTCGTCGGGGCCCAGGTGCAGATGGCCGACGTCCCCGTCGGGCGGGTGACCGCCATCTCGTTGGCCGGCTCCCGAGCCAAGGTCACCATGACCTTTGACAAGAGCGCCAGGGTTCCGGCTGACGCCACTGCGGCCATCGACCAGACGACCATCTTGGGTGAGCACTTCGTCCAACTCCAGATCCCCCGGGCGGGGGTCGGCCGCGGCGCCGACCCGCTGCTGGCCGACGGAGGCATCATCACCCACACGGCTGTCATTCCCACGGTCGAGCAGTTCGTGTCGGCCGGCGCCCAGGTCTTCGGCTCGGTGTCGACCAACGACCTCGCACAGATCATCGCCGCCGGGGGTCAGGGGTTCGACGGAGAAGCGGCCTCGCTTCGCCAGTTCTTGAACTCCCTGTCGGCCGTTACCACCGGCTACGCCGGCCACACCTCGGACATCCAGACGGTGGTGAACAGCCTGGACCAACTGGGATCGACGCTGGCTCCGTCGTCCGGTGCCGACGCACAGGCCGTCACCAATCTGGCCCAGACGGTGTCCATCCTGGCTCAACAGTCAGGGCGCTTCACCGATCTCCTGCAGGCGCTGAATGGCGTGTCGACCCAGGGCCGCAGCCTGCTCGAATCCTATATGCCCGAGATCGACGACCAGCTGACGGCGCTGGGTGCGGTGGCCGGTCAGCTCGGCTCGCACCAACAGGACCTGCTCGGGATCCTCCACGAGCTGCCGCTGCACAACACGTCGCTGCCCAAGGACGTCGTCAACAACTTCGTGCAGGTCCTCGACAATCTGATCGTCTGCGGCATCCCCGGCGGGGGCGCAGACCCGAGCTCGGCGGCGGCAACGTGTGGGAGCGCCGGATGAGCCGACGCCTGATCATCAACC
The DNA here is from genome assembly GCA_036521415.1 of Acidimicrobiales bacterium. GTDB lineage: Bacteria > Actinomycetota > Acidimicrobiia > Acidimicrobiales > RAAP-2 > DASXMT01. The sequence goes on along the minus strand of DATDHU010000066.1, from coordinate 18,202 downwards.
TGATCGTCTTCTTTGCCGTGAGCAGTGCCCTGATCGTGTACGGCTACGGGAAGCTCATCGGAAATCCGCTGCAACCGCCCACCCAGGTGTCGGCCGTGTTCCCCAACGCCTCGGGGCTGTACAACAACTTCAGCGTCCAGCTCAACGGGGTGGACGTGGGCTCGGTGACTGGGGTCAGGCTGACCGCCGTTGGTGCCCAGGTCGAGATGGCCATCAACCATGGCGTCACCGTGCCCGGTGACGTACGGGCCACCATCGATGCCGCCAACGACCTGGGCGAGCAGGTCGTCGAGCTGACCCCCCAGCACGGGGGGACGGCCAAGCCGCTGACATCGGGGGCCGTGATACCGGTGGCCCCGGGAGGGATCCCCGCCGATGTCGGGAAGGTGGTCGGCTCGGCGACCACGCTGTTGCGGGCCATTCCCGCCGGGCGGCTCAACGCGCTCCTGGGCGACCTGGCCACCGCGCTGAAGGGAAGGTCCGGGGACCTCCGCCAGATCATCTCGGCCAGCACCGTGTTCTCGCAGGAGTTCCTGGCCTTCCAACAGCAATTCCGGCAGTTGCTGGCCAACGCACCCCCGGTGCTCGACGCGGTGACCGCAGTCGGGCCCCAACTGCAGGACGCTCTCGACAACACCCAGACCCTGGTGCAGGTGCTGGCCACCCAGCGTTTCGCCATCGACCAACTGCTGAAGCAGGGGACAGGCGCCTCGAACCTGCTGGACAACCTGGTCTCCTCGCAGGCGGCCAACCTGGGCTGCCTCATCACCGACCTCTCGAACGTGTCGTCCAACCTGGCTCAGCCGGCCAACCTGACGCCGCTGTCCAACGCCCTGTTGGACAACCGGTACTTCTTCGGCGCGGTGGACAACGTGGTGCAGCCAGGGACGGCCAAGGCCCTCCGCTCAGGGGAACAGGACAACCCCAGCCAGCTCTTCTTGCGCACCCGCCTGCTGCTGCCGCCCCAGTCGCCGTCTGCCGACACCTACCCGACGCCGCAAGGCCTCCCCGCCACCTTGCCCGGTCAGGCGTGCGCCAACCAGCTGGGCTCCGGTGTCCCGGCGGCGACCCAGGCCGGGAAATGAGCGCCGACCATCGCCCCGGTGGCCCGGAGGGCCCGTAAGGCGGCGCCTTCTCAGCCGTTGTCACTGGTAACGACGTGGGACAGCGCAGAGTCAGGACGAGCCAGATGGGCCACGGCCAGACGTGGCCACAATGAGGAGGGGAATCGTGGGCACGGTGTCGACGGCGACACGGAAGCGTTCGGTGAAACCAGGGGACGAGCCGAACACGGGGGCCGCCGATCGGGCCGATGCCAGTCATCCAACGGAAGGAGTGGGCGAGAGGTCTGGACGGTCGAACAACGGCGACGGCCGCGTACGCACCCGCTTCATCGGCCGCCGCTCGGTCTTCATCGTCGTGTGCCTGATCGCCCTGGCCGGGGTGGCGGGAACGGTCGGCTTCGGCATGGCGTGGTCCAACGGCAATGCCCAACAAGCGGGGGAGGCTCAGGCCAAGTCGACGGCCACCACTTTTCTCACCGCCCTCACCAACTTCGACGCCAAGTCCATCGACGCTGACTTCTCCCAGATCACAAGCATGGCCACGGGAGACTTCTCGAGCCAGGCCGACAAGTTCTTCGGGTCGAACATCCGACAGAAGCTCGAGGCGGCCTTGGCCACGTCGCGCGGTCAGATCCGCGACATCTACGTCGAGTCCTACGGTGGCGGGCAGGCCTCGGTGTACTCGGTCATCGACCAGGTCTACGCCAACGACACGAGCAAGACGCCCCAGTCGGACGTCCTGCGGGTCGTGGTGAACCTGACCCAGCAGGCATCCGGTTGGAAGGTCTCCAACGTCACCGTGCTCGAGGGTGCCTCACCCACCTGACCCTGTTGCCGGTCGAGCTGGGATCACCGACCGGCTTGCCCGTCTCGCTCGACGGCGCCGTGTAGACGAAACCCGAGCCGTGGGGCTCATCCTCGACCCCCGATGGATGGACCGTTCGGTGTCCGGCGTGATCCAATGTGCGGTCCATGGCCGACCTGCCGAATCCCCTCGAGTTGCTGAAGAGTCGCTCCTATCTCAAGGTACTGGTCCTCGCCGCCGCCATCGGCGTGCCCATCTCTGCACTCGCCTACTTCTTCTTGGAATTGGTCGCCTACACCCAGCACCAGCTGTACGCCCACCTCCCACAGGCGCTCGGCTTTCATGGCGTGCCGATCTGGTGGCCGGTGCCCCTCCTCGCCGTCAGCGGGTTGGTCGTGGCGCTGGCCATCAAGTACCTGCCTGGTACCGGCGGCCACTCGCCCGCTGACGGGCTCCAGGTCGGGTCCGGCGCGCCCTCGGCCGCAGAGCTGCCGGGAATCACCCTTGCCGCCCTGGCCACCCTGATCCTGGGTGCGGTCCTCGGGCCCGAGGCGCCCCTCATCGCCATCGGTGGAGGGCTCGGGGTCTGCGCCGTCCGGCTGGCCAAGCGGGATGCCCCCCCCATGGTGTCCACCGTCCTGGCCGGAGCCGGGAGCTTCGCCGCTATCAGCACGCTCTTTGGCTCCCCCCTGCTCGGTGCGTTCCTCCTCATGGAAGCGTCCGGACTGGGCGGCCCGGTCCTGAGCCTGGTTCTCGTTCCCGGGCTGTTGTCGGCGGGGATCGGCTACCTCGTGTTCGTCGGGTTGAACAGCTGGACCGGATTCGGCACGTTCTCCTTGGCCATACCGCACCTGCCCCACTTCGCCACGCCCGACATCGCTGAATTCGGCTGGGCCCTGGTGATCGGGCTGGCCGCCGTGGTCTTCGGCGGGGTCATTCGCTGGCTCGCCCTCTATCTCCGTTCCCACATCGCCCCGAAGCCCGTCTTCCTGACGCCGGTCGCCGGCCTGGCCGTTGCCGGAGCGGCCATCCTCTTCGAGGCCGGTACCGGGAAGGGATCCACCACCGTGCTCTTTTCCGGTCAGACCGCCCTCGGCGCGGTCGTCGAACACACCGCCGGGTGGTCGATCGGCGCGCTGGCGCTCCTCGTGGCGTGCAAGGGCGTCGCCTACGGCATCTCGTTGAGCAGCTTCCGCGGTGGTCCTGTCTTCCCGGCGCTCTTCCTCGGGGCCGTGGGGGGCATGGCCCTCTCCCATCTCCCCGGGCTCCCGCTGGTCCCGGCCGTGGCCATGGGCATCGGGGCGATGTGCGTGGTGATGCTCAAGCTGCCCCTGACCTCGGTGCTGCTGGCCAGCCTGTTGACCGAATCGTCGGGTGGCGCCGCCATACCACTGGTCATCGTGGCCGTCACCGTGGCCTATGTGGGCTCGGCTCATTTCTCGCCGGCGCCATGGGGTTCGGGCCCCGTGCCACCCGCGCCGGCCCCGGCTGCCGTCCCCGAGACGGTCAGCGGGTAACACCGGCGCCCCCGCAGGGGCTCGCCTCGGCCAGCCTCGACGGGGGCCGGTGATGCATGACCGCCTCCGGTCAGCTACCTTCGGTGCGAGCCACAGAGGCATGCCGTCGTCGCAGGGGGGTGGAGGGTGGACGAGCACCATCATGACGACGAGTTCCACCCGCCGACCAGTGATGACCCCTACTGGACGGAGACCTGCTGGTTCACGTTCACCGTTCCCGAACGCCGGCTGTCGGGGCAGCTCTATCCGTTCTTCCGTCCCAACCAGAAGGTCGTCGCCGGCGGGGCCTTCTTTTGGGATGACACCGCCCACAGCCCGACCGACGCCCTCCACGCCCGCCAGTTCTGGCATATGCCCCTGCCCGACCAGCCGCTCTCGCACATCGCCCTGCCCAACGGCATTGCCTACCGCTGCCTGGAGCCACTGCAGCGCTACGAGATCGCCTACGACGACCCCGACGCTGACGGCGACGATGCGTCGGAGATCAGCGTCCGTCTGACCTTCTCCGCCATTGCCCGCCCGAACTACCTCGGGGAATCCCACCTCGACCAACCCGGCCGCTACACCGGCACCATCACGCTGGCCGGCGAGGAGATCCCCGTTGACGCATTCGGCTTCCGGGACCGGTCCTGGGGGGTCCGTTCCCAGTTCGGACGGGGTATCCACGGATCGCCGGCCCAATGCGGCGGCTACAGCTACGCAACTGCGTCGGGCTCGGACGCCTTCCACGCCATCACCATGGACTTCGGGGCGGGCAGCATGGCCATCCACGGCTACCTGCTGCGCGACGGGGAGTGGGCCAAGGTGGCGTCGGGCACCCGTCAGGTCACCGACCGGGACGACCGGAACGGACACCCACGCGCCGTCATCATCGACCTGACCGACGAGCGAGGTCGCCGGCTCCACGCCGAGGGCCGGTGCCTCAACGGGTTCGGGCTCTTCTTGAACCCCAACCTCTATACCGTGAATTGCCTGACCGAGTGGTCCTTCGACGGGATCTCGGCCTACGGCGAGGATCATGACAACTGGAGCGCCTACGGTATCCGCCGTGCCCGCCGCCATCATCAGAACCACGACAGACACTGAGGTGCTGTATCCATGACCATCAGCCACGAGCCGACCGGCGAACGACCGACGACGTCGACGCGGGACTACGACCTCCTGCGGTCCCAGCTCGAGGACTGGGTGGCGAGCAAGGCACCCGGCGCCATCGTGTCCGAGCTCGTGGTCCCGGCCTCGAACGGGATGTCATCGGAGACGGTGCTCTTCGACCTGGCTGTGCCCGGAGAGCCCGAGCCCAGACGGCTCGTGGCCCGCATCGCCCCCGATCCCGGCGCCGATCCGGTGTTTCGCGTCTACGACATGGAGCGCCAGTTCAAGGCCATGCAGTTGGTGGCCGAGCACACCGACGTGCCCGTCCCCAAGGTGCTCTGGCTGGAAACAGGTACCGAGGCGATCGGCGCGCCCTTCTTCGTGATGGAGCGGATCGAGGGCATCGTCCCGCCCGACGTGATGCCGTACACCTTCGGCGAAAACTGGTTCTTCGACGCCGATCCGGCCGACCGCCTACGGCTCCAACGCCATGCGGTGGAGGTGGTGGCTGCGCTCCACCAGCTCACCGTGGACGGGCCGGCCGGCTTCCTGGCCGAGAATGCGGACGGCGAGAGCCACTTGCGCGCCCACGCGCGGGGCCAACGCATCTACTACGACTGGGTGGCGTCCGACGGCGTCCGGTCGCCCCTGATCGAGCGGGGTTTCGAGTGGCTCGAGGACCACTGGCCCGAGAACGAGGATGACGGTGTCCTCAGTTGGGGCGACGCACGCGTCGGGAACATGATGTTCCGGGATTTCACGCCCGTCGCCGTGCTCGACTGGGAGATGGCGTCAATCGGTCCCCGCGAGATCGACCTGGGCTGGATGATCTATATCCACCGCTTCTTCCAGGACATGGTCGAGGACCTGGGCATGCCCGGTCTCCCCGACGTCCTGCGCCGGGAGGACGTGGCCGACACCTACCAGGCACTCACCGGCTACGAACCCCGGGATCTCGACTTCTACACCGCCTATGCCGCTCTCCGCCACGGCATCGTGATGTTCCGGATCACCCGGCGGTCGATCCGCTTCGGCGAGGCGGAGATGCCCGAGGATCCCGACCACGCCATCGCTCACCACGCCCACCTGCGCCGGATGCTCGACGGCGTCTACTGGTAGCCCCGCTCCTCGGCCTCCGTCCGACCCCCTCGGACTAACGTGCTTGGCTCATTCGACATTGAGCTGGGAGATGCCCCGGTGGCCACAGGTGAGGTTGAAGCCCAGCGGGTGAGCCGGGGTCGGACGACTCCCGATGCCGATGGCCCGGTGCCGTCAGGCCGGTGACGGGGCGGTCTTGTCCGGCGATTGGCGCGGCCCGTTTCGGTAGCGCCGCTTGAAGACGGCGTAGGCGACGGGCCCGGCCAACAAGGGCAGCCAGTACGAGGCCAGCCGATAGGTGAGCGTGGCCAGCACGGCCGCCCCCGAGTCCACGCCGGCCAGGACCAGGAACCCACTGAGGCTGGCCTCGACGATACCCAGCCCACCCGGGGTGATCGGGATCAGACCGATGACCCCGGTCACGGCGTAGGCGATGAGGACCAGGGACGGGCTCGGGCGACTGCCCACGGCCCGCAGTGCGCAGAGCAGGCTGAGGAAGTCGAAGGCAAGCCGGCCGGCGGATAGCAACACGGCCTGCCACCACTGCTCGCCCAGGACGCCGCGGATCAGATCGCGCTGCTTCACCAGTTGGCTCTCGAGATCGGTCATCGGCGGCCGGTGACGCATCAGACGGTTGCGCGTCCACTGGATCGCAAGCCCAACTGCCTCGAGCGGACGGTCGGTGACCAGGATGGTGGCACTGAAGCCGGCGAACAGGACGAAGCCGACCATGCCCACGAGGGCCGCATCGAACAGGCTCCGGTTGATCGGGGTGCCCAAGAGGATGGCCGGGAGTGCGAACACCGGGAGGGCCAGGAGCCCGGCCACCCCGAGGAGCGAGAAGGCGGTGAGGCCGCCGACCGCCTCGCCGGCGGCCATGCCGCTCGTGGCCAGCATTCGGAATTGCACGGCTGCCCCTGCCGCGGCCCCGCCGGGCATGATCAGGCTGATGGAGTTCCCGGCCAGCTGGGCGGTTACCACCGGGAACCAGGCTTTGGTCCGTAGGGCGATCCGCTGGAGGGCGAAGGTGCAGGCGAAGTGAGCCGCCTGGGCAACCAGGCTGGCGGCAAGCCAGATTAGGTCCAGCGAGGCGAGTTGGGGAAAGGAGGCAAAGACCCCGATCAGCTTCGGTGCCACCAGGTAGAGGGCCAGCCCGGCAATGGCGATGACGACGGCCCGCCTGGCCACCGCCTTCCAGGAGAGGGGGCGCGGCTCCTCGAGCTCCTGATCGCCCGTGGACGGGGCGCCGTCAGGAGGTTCGGGGTCGACAGACAAGGAAGCTTGCTGCTACTGCGGACACAGTTCGTAACCATGTCTCCCGCCCTCTTCCTTCGTCAATTTTCGCCCGGCCCGCGGGTCCGGATCTCGTAGGCGCAGACGTGGGCGCCCTCGAGGATGTGCGAGACGCGTGTCACCTGGGCGTCAGGGAGCGCGTCCCGGATGAATTCGATCTCGCTCCGGCACGCCTGCCGGAATCCGGTCGCCACCGAGAGGATGGCGCAGTTGTGCTCCACGATCCTCCATCCCTCCTCCCACGGCTCGACATCGGCCAGGTATCCGTCCTCGTCCAGGATCCGGGCCAGCTCGTCGACCTGCTCACCGAGCGTGAGGCCGGCCAGCCGGGTCCGGGCGCCGTCGAGCCGGCGTCGCCGCCGTTGTTCGAAGAGGTCGTCGACCCGATCGCTGCCCGGGCCGCCCAGGTAGCCCAGGAGCTCGGTGGTGAGATCGCCGTACCGTTTGGGAAACAGGTTCTCGGCTGCCGCGGTGAGCTCGTAGTGGTGGGTCGGGCGGCCGCGGCCCTCGGATCGGCGACGGTGGGTGACGAGCCCGTCGTCGTCGAGTCGCAACAGCTGCTGGCGAACGGCGGCAACGGTGAGCCCCACCTCGGCGGCCAGGTCCCGAGCCTCCCGGTCCCCGTGGCGCTTGAGGGACGTCAGAATGGCGCGCCGGGTCGACGGCATCGTAGCCAGCGGCGGATCGAGGTCGTGGCCGGATCCGCTCACCGCAGCACCAGGTGCACGTCACCGAACTCGTGCCACAGGTAGCCGCGTTCGAGGGCCAGGGCGTAGGACCGTTCGAGCAGGTCGCGGCCGGCGACGGCCTCGAGCATGGCCAGGTGCGAGGCCTCCGGTTCGTGCCAGCCCGTCAACAGCCCGTCGAGCGCCCGCACCGTCCGGTCGGGGGTCACGATGGTGTCGGTCCAACCGTCGCCCGGGTGTACCGACCCGTGTTCGTCCACCACCGTCTCCAGTGCTCGCACCACCGTCGTGCCCACGGCCACGACCCGCCCACCGTCGTATCGGGTCTGGTTGATGCGGCTGGCGGTCGAGGCCGGGACTCGGTAGTACTCAGGATAGGGGGGCTCGGACGCCTCGAGCGAGGCCACGCCGGTATGGAGGACCATCGGACTGACGCCGATCCCGCCGGCCACGAGTCGCGTCAGCATCTCTGCCGTGAAGGGGCGGCCGGCGCTGGGCATCTCGGCCGAGCCGGGCTCGGTCACGTAGACGTTCTGGTACATCGAGATCGGCCAGTCTCCCTGGACGTAGCCGTAGCGAATGGGTCGCCCGTGCTCTGCCAGGTAGGTGTGCAGCCGGTGGGGGACATCGACCTTCGCCACCCAGAGCCGGACGCCGGCTCGGTGTTCGGCGTAGGGGGCGAGCAGCACGACCTTCCCCCCGACCGGCAGGGCAACGGACTGGCCAGCGACGGCGTCGAAGACCGGTTGCCCCGACCGCCGCAGCTCGACGGTCCACAGCTCGGCGGGGAGCTGGGTGGAGAGGTGCACGTCGACACCTCGCCCCGCGCTGTCGGTTCCGGGGATCTCGGCGGCCAGGGTTCCCGAGGTGTTGACGACGACGAGGTCGCCTTCACGGAGCATCCGGGGGAGCTCCGAGAAGGTGGTGTCCACCAGGGACCCGTCCTTCCGGTCGGCCACCAGCATCCGGACCGCGTCGCGGGTCAGTCCCCGGGCCTCGGGTGGGGACGATGCCTCCAGTTCGGGCGGTAGGTCGAAGACGGGCAGTCCGCCGAGCCGTCGTTCGGCCACCGCCGTCATCGTCCACTCCCGGCCATCGCCGCCTGCAGGTCGACAGCTCGGTACCGCCCGCTCGGTCGGTCACCGGTGATGAGGTCGAGGAGCGCGGGGACGACCGATGCCGGGTCGGGCCGGTCCGAGATGTCCTCGCCGGGAAAGGCGTCTTGGTGCATCTGGGTCCGCATATCGCCCGGATCGAGGGCCCACACCCGCAGGCGCGGTTCCTCCACGGCCAGCACGGCGCTGAGGTGGTCGAGCGCGGCCTTGGACGAGCCGTAGCCGCCCCACCCCTCGTACGGCTTCACCGCAGCATCCGACGTCACGTTCAGGATCCGGGGGTCGGGTGAGGTCGAGAGTGGGGCCAGCGCCTCTTGGAGCAGGGCCAACGGGGCGACGACGTTCGCCTCCAGGACCTCGCGGAGCGTCGGGAGCGGATAGGAGCGGAGCGGCGGCAGGGGAGAGGCCCCCAGGGTGCTGGCGTTGTTCACCACCAGGTCGACCCCGCCGAGCGAGTTGGCGGCCGCGATCAGTTGGCTGCGGTGACCCGGATCGGTGATGTCACCGACGATGTCGACCACTCGGGCCTCCGAGTCGCTGGTCGCCCGCATGGCCGCTGCCGCCCGGCGCAGGGGCGTCTCGTGCCGGGCGTCTACGACGAGCGACCACCCCGTCCTGGCCAATCCGGCGGCCAGTGCCTCCCCCAACCCCTGCGACGCTCCCGTGACGATTGCCGTGGCCATGACCCCGACCTCCTGGTGATCTCCTACGCAGAGATCCAACGTTGTATTTAAGCAACAATAATCTGTCTTTATTCCAAGTACATCACCCCTTGTGGAGAGCGGGAGTCTTTGCAACAGTTGGGGGTCATGAGGTCAATGGTGGCAACGTGGCTAACGAGGTACCGGGTGTGGGTGCTGTGCTCGGCCGGCGGGCTCCTCGGTTCCCTGGTGCCGGTGGCGATGCTGGCGGGCGCACCGGCCGCGGCCGTCTCGGTCCAGGTCGGGCCCGGCCAGACGCTCTCCCAGATCGCGGTGAACAACGGCACGACGGTGTCGGCGCTGGCCGCGGCCAATGGCATCGCCGACCCGAACCTGGTGCTGGCGGGAGCCACGCTGCTCATCCCCGCAGGATCCGGCGGTACAGCCGCGGCGGCCTCCACCCAGACCACCACGATCGTCGTGGCCGCCGGCGACAACCTCACCGGCATCGCCGCCCGCTACGGGACGACGGTGGCGGAACTCGTCGCCCTCAACGGGATCACCGACCCGAACAACATCGAAGCCGGATCCCGGTTGCTGGTCGGTGGGCCGGTTCCTGCTCCTGCCGGAGGGACGGTGACCGAGGCCGCGGCGTCGACCGGCGCCGGCCTACCCGCCCAGGTCCTCGCCCATCCGGATCGTGTCCAGCTCCAACCGGTGTTCCAGCAATGGGCGGGGACGTTCGGGGTCCCGGTCAGCCTGCTCGAGGCCATGTGCTGGTGGGAGTCCGGTTGGCAGAGTGGCGTGGTGTCGAGCACGGGGGCGGTGGGCATCGGCCAGCTCGAGCCCTACACGGTGAGCAGCCTTCGCATCAGCCTCGGAGACCCGACCCTCGACCCGACCATCCCTTCGAACAACATCGAGATGTCGGCGGCGCTCCTCCACGACCTGCTGGTCCAGTCGGGCGGCAGTGAGAGCGTGGCCCTGGCCTCCTACTACCAGGGGTTCACGTCGGTATCGCAAAGCGGCATGTTCGCCTCGACCACCCAATACGTGCAGGGCATCCTGTCGTCGGTGGCCGGCTTCTCGTAAGAGGCGGCGCGGGACCTACGCCACCACGCGGACGGCCGGCGGGGCCCAGGCGTGGTCCATGACCGGCCGGACGGGCCCGTCGGTCCGGAAGACCAGACAGAACCCGCCCTCGGGCGCAGGCAGCCAATTGAGCACCGCCTCGTCGTCCGGCCGCTCGTGTTGCAGCACGAGGGTCATGCCGCCGTCGGGATCCGTCCGGAGCCACGGGGTGCGGTCGCCGATCGAGTAGCGGTCGATGCGCGTCTGGGCCAGGTCGCAATCAAGGCCGTACATGGTGAGCGACCAGAAGTGCCCGGCCTCGGACAGCTCGCCCGGGTTGAACGTGAGCTCGTAGCGACGGGAACCGTCGAGCGTCGCCCCGTCGACGTGCCGGTAGGTCGTCGCGTGGATGTCCTCCCGGCCGCCGGTGCTTCCGGTGGCCACGCTGGCTCGGTCGGATCTCACCACCGGATCGAATTGCCTGCGGCCTTCCGTGACCGCGGCGCCCTCCACCCTGTTCTCACGCACGTCGTGTCCTGGATTCGACATCGGCCCTCCTCCGGTGCTGCGGCTCTATAAACTTAGTCCGGTGTATAACTCTTGGTGCAAGGCTATTGACATGCGGCGAGTTAGTCAAGCGTATAAGATGGCATCGTCGCCCATCAGCAAGGAAGTTCGATGTCCCGCAGTAGTTGGTCCGAGACCGTTGGCAGTGGCACTGCTTCCCGGTTCCGGACGCCGTTCCTCCCGTCCCTGCCTGTGATGGTGGCGGCCCGCTGAGATGGACTTCGTCGATCGGATCGAGCCCGGCCGCGGCCCGGAGAAGGACGCCGACCCGGGAACCGACGCCACGGACCCGGATAGGGCGGGAGCCCACCGGTCCTACGACCGGGCCGCCACCGAGGTCGCGCTCATCGAGGCGGCAACCGAGCTCTTCGGCCACAAGAACCCAGGATCGGTGTCGGTACGGGAGATCGCCCGGGTGGCCGGGGTCAATCACGGGCTGGTCCACCACTACTTCGGGTCGAAGCAAGCGCTGGTCCAAGCGGTGCTCGATCATCTGGCCACGAGGGCCCGCGACGCACTGGCCGCCGGCACGGCCATGGACGCCGACAGCCCGGTGCAGACCTACACCCGGATCCTGGGCCGCGCCATGCTCGAGGAATCGGATCTGGCGCCGTTGCCGGGAAGCCACCCCATCCTCGTCCAGCTTGCGTCCCTGGCCCGGGACGTCGGCGGGTTGGACGAGCGTTCGGCCCGCATCCGGGCCAGCCAGGGTGCGGCGCTGGCCATGGGCTGGCTCCTCTTCGAGCCGCTCCTCATCCAGTCCAGCGGGCTCGAGGACGAGGATCCGATCTTCCTCCGTGACCAGCTCCGGGTGATGCTGGCCCACATGGCCATCCCCATCACCGAGGACGGCTGAGTCGAGCCAGCAGCCTCCGACCCGGGGCCCGGGCTCACCGGAGGGGTGCGAGGGGGGCCAGCTGGGCGGCGGTGGGCTCGCTACAGCAGAACCAGGGCTCGGTGAGCCGGGCGCGCCGGTCGGGTTCCGGACCGCTCGAGACCGATCCCGGCGACGCGGGTCCGTCCGAGCCGCCGGCCCGGGCGCGGATCAGAGCATCGATTTCCCCGAACGTGCCCGCTGCGGCCTGGTCGACCCGCGCCTCGACCAAAGCGGCAAGTTCCCGTTGCAGCTCGTCCATCGATGGATCGGGATGGGCCCACGTCCAGCCCAGGCGGTCGGCGTCGTAGGGGCCGAGGTGGTCGGTCATCTCCGGTCGCCCGAGCAGCAAGGAGCCTTCGGGCACCAGGAGACGCACGGTGTACTGCACCGGGTCCACGTTGGGCACGAGATCGTGAGCCCGGACGAAGTCGACCAGGTGGATCAGGTCCTCGATCGTCGTCCACGGGGTGAAGGGCAGCCAGGACGGCCGGACCTCGATGCCGTGGCGACGAAGGAGCACGATGGCCTCGGACGCCTCGGACACGGTGTGGCCCTTGTCGAGGTACCCGAGCGTGGTGTCGTTCACCGACTCCAGAGCGGACACGACGAAGGCGCACCCGGCCTCGGCCAGCTCGCGCAGGGCGTCGCGATGGGCGAGGACGTGCTCCACTTTGGTCGTGCAGTCGAAGGTCAGGTCGGGATGACGCTCGTGGACGGCGGCGACCACCCGGCGGGCATGCAGCGGGGCGTTGAGGAAGTCGGGGTCGGCGAAGGACAGGTGGCCGGCCCCGGCGGCCACCAGTTGGTCGACGTCGGCCACCAACGCGGCGACGTCGGCCCGGCGGACGCGCCCGTCGTAGACGACCGGGACGGGACAGTGCCGGCACCGGTGTGAGCACCCCCGGCTGGCCTCGACCGACCCCACCAGTCGCTCCTCGTCACCGACGGCCAGGCGGGTGTACCGGTCGAGTGGTGGCAACAGATGACGGGCCGGGACGCGTGATGCCGCCGTGGTCAGCTGGATGACTGGACCGGGATCCTGGCCCGCCGCCCAGGCCAGCAGGGCCGGCTCGTACTCACCGGCGATGACGGCGTCGGCGGCCGATCGGACGGTGAGGTCCCGGCTCACCGGCGCGTACAGCCCGTAGAAGCACACTGGCGTCTGAGGTCGCCGGGCCCGGATGGTGGCGGCGACCCCGATGGCCAGTCGCATGGCCGTGTGCATGGGCACCGAGAATGCGATCCGGTCGGCCCAGTCGACCGTGTCGGCGTCGAGGGGTTCGAGGGCCACGTCGGCGCACCGAACGTCGTGGCCGGCCGCCAGCAGGGCAGCGGCGGGCGTGGCCACGTGCAGCGGCTGATGGCCCAGCTCGTAGGTGGACACCAGGAGGATCCGCACCCCGGCGAGCCTATCGGGGTGGGTTGGCCAGGCCGTCAGCGCAGGTGCACCTGCATGGACGACTCGGCGCGGCGAAGGGCGTCCTCGACCTGTTGTGGCGTATCGGCCCGGGCAAAGATGAATCCCAGGTACCGGTCGCCCTCGGGCAGGGGGACGACCGGACGACCGGCGGGGATGCTGATCTCCACGCCGACGACGCCGACAACGGCCCGCGCCTCATCGATGCCTGTCACCTTGTCGAGCACGCCGGCGGCACGGATCGGCATCATCATGACCCCCGAGGCCCCGGCCTCCCGGGCAAGACCCTCGAGCCCCATGCCCAGCGCGTGGCGGATGATGACCTCTTCGAGGCTGACCCCGGCCCCGAACCGCAACGACCGGGCGCACAGACCGCCGATGGAGCGGGCGGCCAGCTCGAGCACCGTCGCCGCGCCGGACGGGTCGATGCGCAGCTCGGCATGCACCGGTCCTTCTCGGAGCCCCAGCGCGGCGGCCGCCCTGGCCACCGTGGACTCCACCGCGGCCCGGACGGCCGTGGGCTGGGGCGACGGCGTGACGTAGATGGTCTCTTCGAAGTAGGGGCCGTCCATGGGGTCGGGCTTGTCGAAGACGGCCAACACCTCGAGCTCGCCCCCCTGGAGCAGACCCTCGACGGCCACCTCGGCTCCGGGGACGTAGCCCTCGACGAGGAGCGGCTCCGAGTCGTTGCCGATGATGGCCCGGACCCGGGCCTCGGCCGCCTCGGCCTGAGCGGAGTCGTCGACCCGGATGACCCCCTGGCTGGCCGACCGCGAGACGGGCTTCACCACGCACGGGTAGCCGATCTCGGCCGCAACGGCAGCGACGTCGGCCCCCGGTGGGACGGTGCCGAAGCGGGGTTGGGGGAGGGCCGCCAACGCCAGGCGCTGCCGCATGACCACCTTGTCCCTGGTACCGGCGACGGCACCGGGCGGACTGTGCCGAAGGCCCAGCTGTTGGGCGGCCAGGGCGGCGACGATCACGCCCTGGTCGTCGACGGCCAGGACGGCGTCGAGCGGGGTCCTGTGATGCAGGAGCACGATGGCGGCCACGGCCGCTGCGGTGTCAGCCAGGGGTACGACGAGGGCCCGGTCGCCCATGGCACCGCTGAGCGCCTGGCGGTGCTCGGAGCCGACCACGACCTCGACGCCCAGTCGCGCCGCGGCGGAGAGGAAATCCGAGGCCCGGTAGGTAGCCGTGGGCAGCAACAGGAGGATCCGGGGCACCCTCCTATACTGTCGGCTATAGGCAAACGCCGAGGCGAGGGACCATGAGCGATAGTGACACGGCAGGCGGCACCGCTGTTCTGCGGGCGACCGACGCTGCATTGGCGATGGTGCTCGAGCTCCGGGCCGCCGAAGAGGAGGGCGAGTTGCTCGCGCTCTGGGTCGAGGTGTCGGGATCGAGCGGCGACGCCTACTCCTACGACATGTACTTCCAGGCCCTGGCCGACGCCGGTCCGGAGGACTGGAGTGCCGAACGGGGTGGTCTGGCCCTGGTGGTGCCGGCCGACAGCGTGGGCAAGATGCGAGGCGCCACCCTCGACGTCAACCCCGACGCAAACCTGGGCGGGATGGTCATCCAGAACCCGAACCGCCCGCCTCTGCCGGCGGGGCCGAGCCCGGCCATGGGGGGCCCACCGGCCGATCTCAGCGGCGACGTCGCCCAGCGGGTCCTCCAGGTCCTGGAGCAACAGATCAACCCGGGCATCGCTGCCCACGGCGGTCGAGCCGACCTGGTGGCGGTCGAAGACGACGCCGCCTATCTCCGCCTGAGCGGGGGATGCGCGGGTTGCGGGATGGCCGCCGTCACCCTGAGCCAGGGCATCGAGGTCGCCTTGCGCGAATCGGTCCCCGAGATCCTCCAGGTGATCGACGTCACCGACCACGCCGCCGGGACCAACCCGTACTACGAGGCGGCCAAGAAGTAAGTCGTCCCGGTCGAGTTGGTTCTCAGACCGGGAGGAAACGCCGGGCGTCCTCGGCCGCGTAGGAGGCGACGATGGAGTCGGTGGCGGCCGTGGCCTCGATCTGTGCGATCACCTCTCGCAGGCAGCTCGCCGGGATGGCGCAGGTCATCTCGCTGCTCGACATGTTGGTCCGGGTTCGGCTGAGCATGCAGCCAACACTCACTGCTACCTCACCTTGTTGTTTGGCGACGGCGACGATGTGACACTGCGGCTTTCCCTCGATGCGGAGGCCGGGCAAGGCATCGGACAACACCATCAGCTGCTTGCCGTTCACGCGGATCAGGACCACGTCCGGATCGACGGGCGACTCGGCCAACGGGCCGTACGTGACGGTGCCAGGCTTGTCGGTGATCACGGGGATGGCGGGGACCATGTCCATGGTCACCCAGCCCGACTCCACCAGCGCGGCCACATCCGAGTGGCCGGCAACCTCGTCGAGCGTCACGAATCCGTGCGTCAGGCTTCCGACACTGCAGTTGCCGTGGTCGGCGGCGACGGTGGTGAACGTCCGGTCGACCGCCTTGGTCCAAAAGACGCACCCGGCCGGTACCCGGCCCGTGCGCCCGTCGGCGGTGGGCTCGGGCATGGGCGCGTCGAAGGGCGCGACACCTCGGGGCGCGGCGTCGGAGAAGGTGATGGCGATCGGGGGGGTGGCCAGCTGGAGCGCATCAGTCAGCGCGGTGGCGGCGTCGGACCAGGCAGCAGATTCGGGCATAGCTGCAGTCTGTACCCACCCGGCGACTCGGGGCAACGTTGCCCTCGGGCTCGTGAGCTGCCCGGACCTGCTCGGACGTTTCGGGCCCACTCGGTCCCATGACCACAGACAGGGCCACGATCTACGGGCCAACGATCAATGGGCCAACGATCAATAGGGCGTCATGCCGCCGTCGGCGATCAGGACCTGACCGGTGATGAAGCTGCCGGCGTCGGAGGAGAGGAGGAGCGCGGGGCCGACCATCTCGTCCGGGGCGGCGATCCGGCCCTGGAACGAGGCCGTGGCCATGGCCCGTTGGAATTGGGGCGAGTTGGCCCGGACCATGTCAGTGTCGACCGAACCCGGCGCCAGTGCGTTCACCCGGATCCCGTGGACGGCGTATTCGGCGGCCATCGATCGGGTGAACGCCATGAGGGCGGCCTTCCCGGCCGCGTACATGGCCACCGACGGCGAGAAGATGAACGCGCCGACGGAGATGACGTTGAGGACGGCGGCGTGGGCGCTCGCCTGTAGATGGGGGAGCGCCTTTTGCACCAGGAAGACGGGGCCACGCAGGTTCACATCGAAGGACTTCGACCAGGCTTCGGTGGTGAAGGAGCCCAGTGGTTGGGTGAGCGAGTTGGCCGCGTTGTTGACGACCACATCGATGCCGCCAAACGAGTCGACGGTAAAGGTAACCAGGGCGTCGAGGGCGTCGAGGTCGCCCAGGTGGGTGGCCTTGCCGAGGACGTCGCCGCCGAGGTCGCGCAGCTGGCCGGCGACCCGGTCGCAGGCGTCCGCCTTGCGACTGGCCACCACCACCTTGGCCCCGGCGGCCACGTAGCCGGTAGCCAGGGCCAGGCCGATCCCCCGCGTCCCGCCGGTCACCACGACGACCCGTCCCGTCATGTCGAATAGTTGGCGCAGCCGCTCTCGATCCACGTACGTCAACCCCTCCGAGCGTCGAGCCGGTCCCTCCCGGTCCGGAAGCCCACCGCCCTCCGGTGCCCCGTCCCGACCGCGCCGTGCGGCGGCGTCGACGGTAGCAGCCCCGCAGGCAGTCCGGGCCGCCCGACCTCTCAGTCCCGGGGCACCGGCGGCTGCCCGACGTCGTCAGCGGTCGGAGCGCTCGTCGTCGCGGTCCTCGACGATGCCCTGATCGATCCAGTCGGCCTCATCGGCTTCGGGCCGCTCGCCTCGGTAGTCCCGGGCCCGGCCGGTCGAGTCGACGGGGACGGCTTGTTCGATGCTGTCCGCCTCGGGGACCTCGCTGTTGGCCAGCGGCCCGCTCGGAGGCCCATCGAGCGGGTCGTCTGCCGGTGTGTGCTGTTCCGCCTGGTCGGCCTCGGGTACGTCCGCGTGGTCCATGGCGACACCCCTACCCACATCGCGACGATCGTGAACGCCGGAGGACGGCGCTTGACCGCCGAGCGGCGGCAACCCACACTTGTTCTGTGGCCCGGGGGGCCGGCGAGGAGGCGACATGGGCACATGGAGCAGGGACGAGCTCGAATCTGCGTTCGAGCACTACCAGGAGCTGGCGGCTGAGGCCGGTCGGTCCGGCAATTGGAAGGTGTGGGCTGAACAGTTCACCGAGGATGCCACCTACGTCGAGCACCACTACGGCACCTTCAGCGGGCGAGCGGCCATCAGCGAATGGATCACGTCGTGCATGTCGGAGTACCCCGGGAGCGCCATGCCCGAGTTCCCCATCGAGTGGTACGTGATCGACGAGGAGCGGGGCTGGATCGTCTGCCAGGTCTGGAACCGGATGGAGGACCCCGGGGACGGCTCGACCCATCAGGCGTACAACTTCACCCTGCTCAAGTACGCCGGCGACGGTCTGTGGTCCTACGAGGAGGACGTGTACAACCCCATGCGGTTCGGCGCCATGGTGGCCGAGTGGGAGGCAGCCAAACAGGCGGCTTCCTCACTGGGGTGACGGGTTGCCCACCACCGGGTAACGAGCGGTGGATTGGGTAGGTTCAGTCGCCAACGGGCAAGGGCAGCTCGACGGGAGCAGAACCCCGGTCGGCACAAGGTGTCAGCGGGAGTGGGGAAGGGTGGTCCGCGGCCTGCGTTGTTCCCCGGCCGGTGGGTCCCCGAAGAACTGGAAGTACATCTGCTGGGTGCCGTAGGCCACCAGCGCCTGCCGCTCCCCGTCCCAGAGCTCGAGCTCGATCGAGGCGTACCCCTCCCCGGCATGGCGGGCTCGGCCGCGGGCCAAGAGCCATCCTCCCGAAGCCCCACCGACCACGTGCACGGTCAGGTCGGCGCTGGGCCCGAACCATTCGAC
>DATDHU010000065.1:0-75174 GCA_036521415.1 Acidimicrobiales bacterium | reverse complement strand
GCGGTGCTTTCCGCCGTCATCTTCAATGCGCTGGTCATTGTCGCCCTGATCCCGCTGGCCCTTCGAGGGGTCAAATTCCGAGCTGCAGGATCCGCCTCCATTCTCCGCAGAAACGTGTTCATCTACGGGGTGGGCGGCATCATCGTCCCTTTTATCTTCATCAAGCTCATCGACCTCATACTCGTCGCACTCCACGCCTACTGATGGAAGCCAACTGATGCTCATACACCTCCGCCGATCGCTCGTCATGGCCGTGATCTGTCTCGCGTTCTTCGGCTTCGTGTACGCACTGGCCGGGACCGGCGTGGCCCAGCTCTTCTTCCGGAGCCAGGCCGACGGATCGATCACCGCCAACGGATCGACGCTCATTGGGCAGAACTGGTCGAGCCCGAGGTGGTTCCACGGCCGTCCTGACGACACCGGGCCCTATGCCGCCAACCCCAAAGCCAAGCCGGCGGTGGCCGGAGGGGACAATCCCTTGATGGCCAACGGCAACAGCGGTGAGTCGGGGGCGAGCAACCTGGGGCCCCGATCCAAAGTCCTGCTGAATAATACGAAGGCGCTGGTTGCCTACTGGCACGGATTGGGTGTCAACCCCACGCCGGACCTCGTCACTACGTCGGGAAGTGGTTACGACCCCGACATCACGCCCGCCGATGCGCTGGTCCAGATACCGATGGTCTCCAAGGCCACCGGGGTTTCCCCTGCTGCCCTGCGGTCGCTCATCACCAGGGAGACCAACAGCCCGCAATTGGGCTTCCTCGGGAGCAGCTTCGTCAACGTCCTGCAGCTGAACGAGGCGCTCGCCCATCTTCAGTGAGCGTTCGGCAGTTCGCCGGTGACTGCGCGTCTGCGAGGTATCCCCTGTCAGGTTAGGTTGACATGTGACTGTCAATCAGCTTGACAACATGCGACATTGCAACTGTTGGAGGAACCGTCGATCGAAGCCGTGTTGGGCGTAAGTCGGCAAGATGCTCGGGATGCCCTTGAAGTGCTCGACAGGGAGGCACTCGGCGCTCTGGGCATGGTTCCAGGCATCGATGCATCGCCATTGCCGATGCATGCCGTACCCAAGAGGCCAACGGTCAGGGCCGTGATCAAGGACCGCCTACGGATGACACCCGCGGCCAAGAGAGTGCTGCAGGAGGCGGGCAAACCGATGCGCAGAGGCAAGCACATCACGCCTCAGGACGTGTTGGTAGCGGATCCTCGATACCGATCCACGTGATCCGGCCGCAGTACTTCTCGCAGCACTTGGCCTGGGTACAAGGGAGGTCCGAGGCCTCCTGTCCAAGGCCTCCTGTCCTCGGGACCATCTGTCCTCGGGACCATCCAGTAACGGAGAACCGACCTACGTCAGGACGTACCAGGTAGGTGCGACTAGGTCGACAGGGAGCTGTCGGACATGGCCGCACCCACCTGGTCGGCGATGGCCACGGCCACCCTCAACTCCTCGTCGGACACCGGAACCACCGGTTTCGGGGTCAACAAGAAGTGGCCGAGAACGAACCCATGGTTGCGAACGGGAAGGTCGACCTCTTTGGTGGGGAGGCCGAACTTGCCGGTGGCCCAGGGAACGGTGCCAATGAGCACCGCTCCGTTCGGGGTGACGTGGGCCGCCGATGTCACTTCGAGGTCATGGGTGAACCGACAGTCGCGGAGGTGCAAGAGGTCGCGCAGCTCGCTGGCCGCCACGATGGCGACGAACTCGGGCCCTTCGCCCTCGGCCACCAGCTCGTTCATGGCGTGCATGGTCGCCACCTCGCCGCTGCGTTGGTCGGAGCGGGCCCGGTGAGCGCGCCCCCGAGCAGCCAGGTCACCGACCACCAGGCCCACCACCAACAACAAGGCGTCGGTAATGACGTCGTCCCAGCGGGCGATCCTCAATGAGTAATAGGGAGCGGTCAGGAAGAAATCGAACGATATCGCCGCGGACAGTGCGGCAACGGCTGCCGCCAGCCGGTTCCCGTTGACGGCAACGGCCACCACCGCCACGACGAGGATCAGCGCGTTGTTGGCCGCGTTGAGGTGACCTCGGCCTGGGATCAACAGGGCGGCCACGATGACTGGCGCGCCGATGGCCGCGCCGGCCAAGACCCTGGTGCGCCAGAACTGGCTCATGACGCCACTTTCGCGCTTTCGGACCCGGGCGAGAAGAGCGTTTTCGTCCTCGTTACGGCCTGGAACGGGATCTTTATGGTCCTGTTACGCCCAGGGGCGATGACGACAGGTGCCGTGCAGACCCTGGTAGGGAGTGATACGACTGCACCGTGTGCACGTTCGAGGGACACGGGTGACGGGCTGGTCGCTCAATGAGTCGCCGATCGATGGTGTTCGGCACCACGTTGCCGACTCAGCCGTCGTGCTGGGCGATGTCCCGGCCGGGGACGGGGTGGGTGTGGCCCCTGGTGTTGTCATCCGCAGCGTGGCCGGCTCGGTGCACGTGGCCGCCGGGTCGTTCCTGCTGGAGAACTCGGTTGCCGTGGGGCGCACGTCTGCCGGCACCAGGATCGGCCGGCGAACGGTCTTCGGCCACCGGTGCCTGGTGATCGGGGCCACGATCGGGGACCTGTGCGAGGTGGGTAACGCCTCGGTCCTCATGCCCGGGTCGGTACTTGGGAACCGGTGCTTCCTGGGCGAGGGCACGGTCCTGCCCGCGGGGGTGGTCATCCCCGACGAGTCGGTGGTGGTGGGCCGGCCAGGCCGGGTGATCCGCCGTGCCAATGGGGAGGACCTGGATCGGCTGCGCGGTTTGCGGGACGGTCATCTCGATCTTCCACCGTTTTGGCCTCTGGCCGGATTGGAATCGGGAATAGACAGCTACGGCGACGACGACGAAGGAGTTCCGATGGGGCAGCTGTACGAATTCCGGGGTACCTGGCCAAAGGTGTCCGAGTCGGCGACTCTGTTCGACTCCGCCGAATTGACCGGCGACGTCGTGGTCGGAGCCGACAGCATCATCGGGGCTGGGGTCAAGATCCTGGGCGACTCCCACGGGCCTGTGCGCATCGGGAGTGGTGTGCAGATCCTGGAGAACACCGTCTTGCATCTGCTCCCGGACAACGACTTGGTGATCGACGACGAGGTGATCGTCGGGCCCGGGGCGATGATCCACGGCTGCCATCTCGGTGCCGGTACGGTCGTCGAGCCAGGCGCCATCGTCTGCGACTGGAGCGTACTGGGGGAACGATGCGTGGTGCGTGCCGGTGCGGTGGTAAAGCAGCGTTCGAGGTTCGAGGCGCGCACCGTCATCGACGGGTTACCGGGCGAGTCGGTCGGGACGGTGCCACCGGGTCCACCCGAGATCCCTGTGTGGGCATTCCAACCCGGTGACCTGATTACCCTGAGGCAACGATGACAGACATCTGGAGCGACGATCACGAAGGCAATGCCGACCATAAGACCGGTGCCGACGACGCCCAGGTCCTGGCCACGGCGGTGGTGGACAGCGCTTCGGGGCTCGGGGGCGAAGGGCGGGCCGGCATCCACCGTTTGAGGGTGGACGAGGGATTGAGTGTCGGGGGTCACGACGAAGGGTTCAATCCCTTCCAACTGGTCCTGTTGGGACTGGCCCAGTGCACGGCGGCGACGCTGCGCCTCTATGCCGATCGGAAGGGTTGGGAGCTCGGTCAGATCCGGGTCCGGGTCCGGCTGGTCCAGGACGGCGACGGCGCCTCCGCCCAACAGCGAATCGAGCGGCAGGTGCGCATTGCCGCCGAGCTGGATGCGGACCAGACGTCCCGGCTGGCCGAGATCGCCGACCGGACCCCGGTCACCCGTACGCTGCGATCGGGCGTGGCCATCGAGACC
Source organism: Acidimicrobiales bacterium (assembly GCA_036521415.1). Taxonomy (GTDB): domain Bacteria; phylum Actinomycetota; class Acidimicrobiia; order Acidimicrobiales; family RAAP-2; genus DASXMT01. Next base: position 71,364 of record DATDHU010000065.1, on the reverse strand, counting down.
ACCATGGTCTGAGGGCGGCCAAGGATGCCCAGCTGCTCGACGCTCCATGTCGAGCGGCTCAGTCCACGACATCCGGTGCGTCAGCTCCGAGCAGACTGGGCCACGACGCCCGCGCTGACCCGCGGCGTGGGTATCCTCGTCCTGTGGGGCGGTGGCCGGCCCGGCGTGGGCCACGGGTCCTTGTCGTTTTGAGGTGTACCGACCGATCCGGGTGGGAGTGAGCATGGCCGAGAGCAGCGAACGCACCGACACGGAGCTGGAGGCCGAACTGGGCGTCTGGCTCAAAGAGCACTGGGATCCGGACGCCACGGTGGCGGAGTGGTGGGAGCGCCTGGGCACGGCCGGGTGGGCTGCGCCCAATTGGCCGGCCAAGTGGTATGGACAGGACGTGTCTCCCGCCGAGGCCGTGCGCGTGCAGCAGGTCATCGCCGAGTTCGGTGCCCTGGGCGCACCCGGAGGCCTCGGTCTCTTGTTGGCCGGTCCGACCATCGCCGTTCATGGGACCGACGAGCAGCGCCAACGCTACCTGCGTGACATCGTCACCGGGCAGCGGGCATGGTGCCAGTTGTTCAGCGAGCCCGGCGCCGGGTCGGACCTCGCCGGGCTGTCCACGTCGGCCGTCCGGGACGGCGACCAGTGGATCGTAAACGGGCAGAAGGTGTGGACGTCGACCGGTACGACCGCCGACCTCGGCATGCTCCTGGCCCGCACCGATCCCGACGTGCCCAAGCACCAGGGGATCACCTACTTCGCCGTCGACATGCACCAGCCGGGGGTCGAGGTCCGTCCCCTCCGGGAGATGACCGGGCGGTCGCTGTTCAACGAGGTCTTCCTCACCGATGTGGTGGTCGACGACGACGCTGCCATCGGAGGCGTCAACAACGGGTGGGCGGTGGCCAACACCACCCTCGGGTTCGAACGGGCCGGGCTGGGTGCGGGTGGCGGTTCGGCTGCGGGCGGGTTGGCCGGCCCGGGCACCGTCACCGGAGACCTCGGCCGGCGGGCCGGGGACTTCACCGGTCAGCGCGGCCGTAGGGGCGGAGGCGGTGGCCTGACCTTCGCCAGCCAGGAGACCCTCACCGAGCTGGCCAAGGCAAACGGAACGATCAACGACGCCGTTGTGCGCCAGGACCTCATGCGGCTCTACAGCCTCTATGCGATCGCCAAGTACACCCGCTTGCGCCAGAAGGCCCTGTCCGCCCGGGGCGGCTCGGTGCCCGGTCTGGGAAACATCGCCAAGTTGTCGATGAGCGAGATCCTGCGGCGTACTCGCGACCTCGGGCTGCAGATCCTGGGCCCTCGCGGCATGCTCCACGGCTACGAGGCGTCCGACGCCCGGGCACTGTCCGAACGGGACGGCAACTCGTTGGCCGTCGGTGTCACCGAGGCGGCCCTGTTCGCCCAGGGGCCCTCGATCTACGGCGGTACCGACGAGATCCAGCACAACATCATCGGCGAGCGAGTGCTGGGTCTGCCCCGGGAGCCCAGCAACGACCGGACGACCCCCTTCCGGGACCTTCCCAGGAACGGGTGAGGCCCGGACGGCCCTGAGCCACGCCGACCTCGTTCGGGCCTGCTCAGTCCGGATCGACCTGCCGGACCCAATCGACGACCAGCTCGGGCTCCGACTTCGTCGCCTCTTCGATGGGGCTGCCACAGACGGGCACCGGCAGCTGGCGCCCGATCGTGATCGCCGCCGCCCAGTGGGTTGTTGCGCCGTGGCTCCGCACCTCGAGCGAGACCGGTCCGTCCTGATGGTCGCTGCCCAGGCGGACGGATGACAACAGCGGCCAGCCCATGTCGGCCAACACCGAACGTTCGAGGGCCTGCACTCGCGGGGAGCTCAGGCCCGAGCAGCCCCGGTACCGTGGCACCAGGTCATCGAGCGAACCGTCCCGTCGGAGGATCCGCTCGACCATGTCCGGATCGGCGAAGGCCCAGACCGTCGCCTCGGGGAGCACGATCATGGTGGGAGCGAACCGATGGCCGCCGGTATGGCTGGTGCGCCACAGACGGATGCCGCCGTCACCATCGCCGACACCGCTGGATGCCAGTTGCAGCGCCAGCGTGGTCCCGAGGGTTCCGCAGCAGCGGTCCCGTCGGCCGTGCCCGCAGATCAACAGGTCGGTCGGCTGCGGCCCTCCCTCGCCGATCACCGACCCCCCGCCGGCGAGCAGCTCGACGGTCGACGCCACCAGGTCGTCGAGTGGGGCGGTGACCTCGCGTCCCTCGAATCCGGCAAACCCGACAGGTACGTCACTGCGCCGGCGGTAGAGAACGGCGTGACGCTCGGGACCATGGGACCAGGTGGCCACGAGCCCCTGCAGGCGGATGCCCGTCCCGGTCAGGGCGGAGACGAGCGGTGCCAGCTCCGGCACCTCACTGAGGTCTCGTGGCCAGGGGAGCGGCCACTCCACAAGGAGGTAGCCGGCATAGCTACCGGCCGTGCCGATCGGGTCGACGTCGTTCCGCCGGGTCCAATCGGAGCATCGAAGGCTGGTGGCCGTGTCTAGTTGGGAGGAGATGGTGCCCTTCCTTCGATCGATCGCCTGCGCCACGCGTTGGTCCGCCGTCCGCGGGTAGCCGCCAATCTACCCGTGCTGGGGGTGGGCGCGGTCCGTCCATCCCGTCCCGACCCGAAGCCCGTCGGTGAGCGTGCCCGGCGAGCATGGCTTGCGTCCCCTACGGTCGGGGGGTGCGACTCGTGAGCTTTCGTCCCGACCACGTGGTTCGAACCGGGGTGGTGCACGATGACGAGGTCATCGATCTCACCGATCCGGTGCTCGGGCTCCCCGGCGACATGGCATCGCTTCTGTCCCTGGGCCCCGCCGCGTTGGAGATTGCCGGGGAGGCCCCGACTGGGGGAGCGCGCCGGATGCCCCTGGCCGAGGCCGGGTTGGTGGCTCCTGTGCCCCGACCTCCCTCGTTCCTGGCCATCGCCCGGAACTACGGCGACCACATTCGCGAGCTGGGACACGAGCGACCGGTGTGCCAAACCTGGTTCGCCAAGCAGCCCACCTGCGTGATCGGACCGGGAGCTGCCATCGAGGTGCCCCGGGTGTCCGATCAGGTGGACTACGAAGCCGAGTTGGGGATGGTGATCGGGACCCGCTCTCGGCACGTCCGCGCCGACGAAGCCCTCGAGGTCGTCGCTGGCTTTGTCGTCGTGAACGATGTGAGCGTCCGGGACTGGCAGCGACAAGCCCCGACCATGACGCTGGGCAAGAGCTTCGACAGCCACGGCCCGACCGGGCCGTGGATCGTCACCGCCGACGAGATCGCCGACCCTCAGCAGCTGCACATCCGGACCTGGGTGAACGACGAGATGCGCCAGGACGGGGCGACCTCCGACATGATCTTCTCGTGCCGGGAGATGATCGAGCACCTGTCGACGGTGTGCACGCTGGAGCCGGGCATGATCCTCTCCACCGGAACACCCGCCGGCGTGGCGGCCAGTGGCAAACCGCCCCGGTGGCTCACCGCCGGAGACACCGTGCGCATCGAGATCGACGGTATCGGTTCGCTCACCAATCCGGTGGTCGACGAGCCCGGGCCCTCATGACGGCCGACCCGGAGCGGGCCGACCTCATCCGGGTCACGCCATCGCTGGCCATTCCCTTGTCCGAGCTCCAGTTCCGGTTCACACCCAGTGGGGGGCCCGGCGGCCAGCATGCCAACAAGGTGAACACGCGAGTGGAGCTGCGGTTCGACGTGGCCCGGTCACCATCGCTCGGCCCGCGCCAACAAGCGCGGCTGTTGCAGCGCTTCGGTCCTGAGGTCCGGGTGGTGGCCGACGACGAACGCTCCCAGGCCCGCAATCGGCAACTGGCGGTCGAGCGATTCAAAGCTCGGGTGGCCGACGCCCTGCACATCGAAAAGACCCGCCGCCCGACGCGCCCGAGTCGGGGAGCCAAGGAACGTCGCCTGTCGGCCAAGCGCCATCAGTCGGAACGCAAGCGGCAACGCCGGCCAGGTACCGACGACGACTGAGTGTTCGACCGCCGCCTGGCCTTCTTCGTGTGAGGGTCAGCCGGCCTCACGGCCAGAACGGGTGCTCGTACCCTCCCGGTCCCACACTGCGTCGAGGAACTGCGCGATCTCGCCAGTGAGGCGCTCGGGTCGCAATCTGAGCTCGAACATCGACTTGGCCTGAACCAGCCGGGCGTCGGGGAGCCGGCGGGCGAGCTGTTCGGCATCATGGAAGGGGTGAATGCGGTCCGACTGGTGCCCGACCACCAGGGCGGGAATGTTCATCTCGTCGCGCTCTTCCACGGTCGGGGCGATGGGACCGGTCAGGATCCCGTGCAGCACAGCGGCGATCTCGACGGGGTCATTGGAGAGGGTGTTCATCACGCTGTCCAATGGCCCGAACCCGCTGCGGGGAATCCGCCGAACGACATGGCCTGCTGCCCGTACCGCTCGGCGAGCTAGATGTACGGCCAAGAGCATGGGCACGAAGGTGATGGCTGCCGCCGGGACGGCCCATTCGAGGACAGGCATCTCGATGACCAAGCCCTGCACTCGCTCAGGCGACTGGGACGCCACGAGCAGGGCGACATTCCCGCCCAGGGACACGCCACCCACGACCGCTTTGTCGACGCCCAGATGATCGAGCAGAGCCTCTACGTGCCGGGCGTACGTGTCCATGCGGTGATAGGAGGCTCGACGCGGTTTCTCGGACAGGCCGTGTCCGGGAAGATCGAGCAGGATGACCCGGTTTCCCGTCGCTGCGAGGTCAGTGGCCAGGCGGCGGTTGAGGTTGGCGTCGAGCAGGATCCCGTGCATGAAGACGAACACCCGGGGGCCGGTGCCGTGCACCTCGTAGTACATGGTCACGCCGCCGTTTTCGAACTGGCCGACCTCGAAGGGGGCGGTGGCGGCCAGCGGCTTGTCCGCCCCACGGTGGGCAGCCCGCTCGGCCAGCGACCCGTCGGGACGCTGGCCGCTGGCCGCGGTGACCCGTTCGGTGGCACGCGGGCTGGCACGCCCGGCGCCCGAGGTCAGGCCTTCGCTCCCCGCCGTCGCTTCGCGACTCGTGGCTGGTGTCGCGCCGTCAGTTGCCATGGGCCAACGGTACGTCGAGGGCCGCGGGTTTGTCAGGGATCGGGAGGATGCCTGCCGTCTCGTTCTGCGATGGAGCCGGCGTCCTCTGTGTCGTCGACGGCCACCTCGGGCCGCTCAACTGAGCCCGAGTTGAGCCGAGCACGATGGCCACGGGCTCCAACCGCTCTCGGCGTGCAGCTGTTGGGCGGCCTGGTCCTGTTGAGCTGGCGAGGCGTCGCTCGGAAGTCCGGAATAGCCGAGACCCTGCCACGCGCTCTGCGAGAACTGGTAGGCCCCGTAGTAGCCGTTACCGGTGTTGTCGCCGTAGTTGCCACCCGACTCACACTGGCGAAGGCGGGCAAAGTCATCACCCGACGAGCTTGCGGCCGGGGCCGGTTGGGCAGCCTGTTGTTGTTGGGCAACCTGTTGTGCCTGTGCCGCCTGTTGTGCCTGTGCCGCCTGTTGTTGTTGTGCGGCCTGTTGCGCTTGTGTCGCTTGTGCCGCTTGTTGCTCCGCCAGTGCCTGTGCCGCTTGTTGTTGCTGTGCGGCCAGTTGCTGTGACGCCTGCTGTGCCTGTTGTTGGGCAGCTTGTTGCTGTGCCGACTGTTGTGCCTGTGTCGCTTGCTGTTGCTGTACCGCTTGCTCTGCTTGTGTCGCCTGTTGTTGTTGTGCTTGAAGCGGGACGCTCAACGATGCGAGGGCTACGGAATACCCGTTCAGCGTCGGTGACGCTGCGTCCGACCCGGTCAGATCGCCTACTCCCAGTCCTGCAGGAGCCGAGTTCCCAGTGTGTGCCGTCGCTGATCCGTGGAATATGAGCCCGACCACGGCCAGTGCTGCGATAACGAAGATGTAGAAGCGGTGCTTGCGCAATTCTTGCGCCTCCTCAAAGTCGCGGAAGCCCGGAGGGCTTCGAGGGATGGCTTGGGAATGCGGGCGCCGTCTTGGAAGCATTCGTCTCGCAAGCTGCTGCCGGGAAGGGCAGGCGGCCCTGGACGTACAAGTAGGTCCGTACGAGGTGCAGACGAGAACCCTGATGTGGTCAGTGTGAGGCGGCTCCAGAACTGGACTTTGGGTATGGGAAAGAACGGCTCATGGGTTGTGGATCATGCTCATATGGGCAGGTGACAACACCTAAACCGTGTTCAGTACGGCATACTCTGGCGTTACGCCACGAGGTCGGTCACATGATCCGGGGTGCTCCTCAACACCCTGGCCACAGCCTGTAGCTGCGTGACCCCACCTGCCTCTGGCTGATCGAGTGACACCAATGTATGCAGCTAACTCACATCAATGCAATTCGGACGGGACCCCGTATCGGTACCCACCCGTTGAGTAAGCCAAACCTCAGGTCTCAGCGCGGTTGGACCTCGGCGAGTGCCTTGGCCAACACTTCGATCCCCCCGGTGGAGCGGTCCTCTCGAATCCCCAGGATCGGTGTCAGGGATGCCCATCGGTCAGCGACAAGGCCGGCATCAGATTCCGGGTCCACCTCCGCAGCCTCCTCTCCGGCGTCCGAGCCGCGCGCTCCCCGCAACGTCAGGGTGATCGCTCCGCCCATGGCCTCGGCTTGTCGCGCGTGCACCTCATCGACCGTCTGTGCCGAACGCGCCGAGCGAATCAGACCGACCCTTCCCAGCGTGCCGGCGCGCACACCCCGCAGTTCACCCAGGGGAAGGGCGGGGACGTTGAGGTTGAGGACGGTGCCCCGCTCGGCCGCGGCCAAAACCGGGACCAGGTTGCACGCCAGCGTCACCGGCGTCTCCCACGGAACCGGGTCCGAGGACCAGGCGATGCTCACGGCGACGCCCCGCAACCCGAACTGAGCCGCCGTCAATGCCGCGCCCACGGTGCCGGAGTGGAGCGCGGAACGTCCGGCGTTCATGCCGTTGTTCACTCCCGACACGATCATGTCAGGTCGCGGTCCAAAACCCTCGATGCAGGCCAGGATGACCGCCAGTGCGGGTGGCCCGTCGACACCGTAGGTCGGTACGCGCTCAAGTCCGGGAACCTGCACCGACTCGTAGGGGATCGACTCCCGTTCGTAGACCGCACCCACAGCGGCGCCGGCCCCGCTGTGATCGACCAGAGGGGCCACCACGATGAGCTCGTGCACGCCGTCGAACCGGGCGGCCAGTCCTCGAGCCAGCGCCTCGATGCCCGGCGCGAACACGCCGTCGTCGTTGGTGATGAGGATGCGCACGTCAATGCTCCGATTCTGGAATCTGTAGGGCGAGCCGAGCCCGATGCCGGAGGATTCGAGCCCGGGGTCACTCGCTACCGGCCTCTCCGGCTCCGTGGCCTACCATACCGGTCGACCACAGAGTTCCCTCTGGCTGGCGGCGGTGACCTTTGGCGTGGCCAGTTGGATCATTGCCCGCACGATTCGCTGTCGACCAACGCCGATCGGATAATCGCCTCATGACCCCTCGCCCTCAACCCGACGATCGACTCCCGGCGGGGACCACGCCGCCCTCCGGGGATCAGTGGGTCATCGGCCACGGCCACCAACGAGCGGTGGTCACCGAAGTGGGTGCGACCTTGCGGTCGTTTACCGTTGACGACCGACCCTTCATCGAAGGTTTCGAGATGAACGAGTGGAGCCACGGTGGTCGGGGTCAAGTGCTGGCGCCATGGCCAAATCGCTTGGGCGACGGGCGATATGTGTTCGAGGGGGTTCAGGCCGAGGCTCCCCTCAACGAACCGGCCAGCCGGAACGCCATCCACGGCCTGGTCCGCTGGATGCCATGGAAGATGGCGAGCAGGGCGCAGAACAGGGTGACCATGGCCTGCGTCCTCCATCCCACCCCGGGCTATCCGTTCACCCTGGGACTCCAGGTCGAGTACCGCTTGGGCCGTGACGGTTTGACCGTCCTGGCCGAAGCCGAGAACCTCGGGAGGGAGGCGCTCCCCTTCGGTATGGGCTTCCACCCCTACCTCACGGTGGGGACACCACACGTCGACACCCTTCGCCTCACCGTTCCCGCCGCTCGGCGGTTGGTGACCGACGAGCGCGGCTTGCCCACCGGCGATGCGCCAGTGGGAAACACCGAGTTCGACTTCACCCAGGGCCGAATCATCGGTTCGACCCGTCTCGACACCGGATACTCGGCTCTCCGACGTGGCCCGGACGGGTGCGCACGGGTGAGCATCGAGCATCCCGACGGGACAACGGGTGTCAGTGTATGGGTCGACGGTGCGTACACCCACTTGATGGTCTACACCGGTGACACGCTGGCGGAAGGATCCCGACGCACGGGCATCGCCGTCGAACCGATGACATGCCCACCCGACGCGTTCCGCACCGGCACCGAGGTGGTCGTGCTGCAACCCGGCGGGAACTGGGCCGGCGCCTGGGGGATCACCGCACGCTGAGCGGGGCCTTGCTCATGCGTTGCAGGACGACCTCGACGTCCGGCGCAGTCAAGGGCATGGAGAAGTAGAACCCCTGGGCGTACCGGCAGCCCAGTTCGACCAGCCGGTCCTTTTGGCTCCGATGCTCGATCCCTTCGGCCACCACCTCGAGGTCGAATGCGTTGCCCATGGTCACCACGGCCGAGACCACCGCGTCATAGCGGGTGCCCAGCCCGTCGATGAACGCCTTGTCGATCTTGACCGTATCGACCGGCAGGCGGGACAGGGAGAACAGTGACGAGAACCCGGTTCCGAAGTCATCGATGGCCAGGCGAACCCCGAGGCGCTTCAACGCCGTGAGCCGACCGACGGCGGCCTGAAAATCGCGGATGAAGAAACTCTCGGTGATCTCGAGAATAAGCAGTGCCGGTGGAATTCCCGTGGCTGTCAGCACTTCGGCCACGTCGGTGACGAAATGGTCGTGCTCGAGTTGGCGGCCCGACACGTTCACGCTCACCGTGAGATCGGGGGCCAACGGGAACTTGCATCGCCACGCGGCCAATTGCCGGCAGGCCTCCTCGAGAGCCCACCGACCGACCGGGACAACGAGGCCGGTGTCCTCTGCCGTGCTCACGAACTGGTCCGGCAGGACCAGGCCCTTCTGGGGATGGTGCCAGCGCAGGAGGGCCTCAACTCCGGTCATGTGGCCGTCATCGAGAGAGATGATGGGCTGGTAGGCCAATTCGAACTGGTTTCCGGCCAGGGCCAGGTGCAGAGAGCCCTCGGTCGCCATCCGCTGTGCCGCCAGCGCGGTCAACGTCTCGTCGAAGAAGGCCGCTTGCGCACGGCCGTTGCGCTTGGCCCGGTACATGGCCGCGTCGGCGTTCCGCATGACCATCTCGGCGTGGTCGGGCGAGCGGGCGAAGGCAACACCGACGCTGGCGGTGACGTAGCAGTCGACGGCATCGACGAGGAACGGTTCGTCGAAGACCGACAGGAGGCGGGCAGTGAAGTCCACTGCGGCCCGCTGGTCGCTCAAACCTTCGACCAGCATCCCGAACTCGTCCCCGCCCACGCGGGCTATGAAGTGCCCGTCGACGGCGCCGACCAACCGCTCGGCGACGGCTTCGACCAGCGCATCGCCCGTGCGGTGTCCCCGACTGTCGTTGACGTACTTGAAATGATCGAGGTCGAGAAAGCAGACGGTCACCGGCGGATCGACACCCAGCCGCCCGTGAAGCGACCCGTTCAGCCGTTGCATGAACAGCTCTCGATTGGGGAGCCCAGTCAGGGCGTCGTGGGTGGCTTGGTGGGTGAGGCGACGCTCGAACTCGCGACGCTCGCTCACGTCCCGGATGGCCACCGAGGTCAGCTCGCCCTCGGGTGTTTCGATCGTGCTGATCGCCAGCTCCAGCGGGATCTCGGTGCCGTCCTTCTTGCGCCCGAACACGGTCGGGTCCGGCCCGAGCCTCGGGTTGCCGGTGCCGGCGATCCAGTCGTTGAGCAGTGCGGTTTGCACGTCGCGGACACGATCGGCCATAAGGAGGGTGACGCTCTGCCCCACCAGCTCGTCGCTGGAATAACCGTACAGGAGCTCGGCTTGATTGCTGACCTCCACGACCCGTCCGTCGGGGCCGATGACGATGACGGCATCGGGAGCGGAGGCCAAGAGCTGGCGGAAGTGGTCTGCTTCCCTGCGTTGACGCTCCACCGCTTGGGCATGCTCGAGGGCACGACCGGCTTGGGCCGCGAACATCTCGAACGCTGCGATCTGGTCCGAAGCCGGGCAGCCGTCCTGTTTGCTTCCTGCTTGGAGCACGGCGACGATCTCGCCGCTGACCCAGACAGGGGTAGCCACCACCGTCTTGAGCCCGACTTCGACCGCCACCTGAATGGCCCCGGGCAAGCTCGGATAGTGCTCGAAGACGATGGTGCTGCGCTTGTCGATGACGGCGGGGACCACTGCTTCTGGCTCTCCGTCACGGGTCTTGACCGAGAAGGGGTGACTGAGGTGCCGGCTGTGGAGGATCCGCAGGGTCATACCGTCCTCTTCGAGCACCGAGATGGCTGCTGCGTCAAACCCGAGGGTGCCCACCGCATCGACCACCGTCTCTAGCACGCGAGTGGTCGCGGGCGAATCGATCTGTCGGACGAGGGAAGCGACCTTGCTCCACAGCACCACCCGCTGCTCGGACGCCTGTCGCTCTTCGCTGGCCCGATTGAGACCGGTCATGAGCTCGCGGCTGAGTATCCCGACGGCCAAAGCGGCCGAAGCCATCATGCCGATCCGGAAGGCCAGAGTCGCCGTGTCGATACCCCATCCCGTTGCGGCCAGCGTGATGACGTACCCGCCAATGGCTACGAGGTTGAGGACGACCCCGGAACGAATGGAGTAGTACGGGCCGCCCAAGAACACCATCAGCACGACCAAGACGATGAAGAGCTCGGACCGCGCCCCCCCGCTGATGGCGATACCGGTGTCGATGAGGGCGAGCAGCCCGAAGGCCCACCCGTAGATCAGGACGCGATCGAACTTGCGACCGACTATCCGGGACCAGGGGAACACCGCGCTCACCGAGGTGAGCACGGCTCCGACGAGGATGAGGATCAGACAGGCATTCCGGTTCTCGAGGGCGTCACCCGGGAGCAGCGCAAACAGGACGAGAACAAACAGGACGAACGCAGACGTGACGATCCCGCCGCGGATCGACTTCAGGATGTAGGTCGTAACCGGATCCTCGGCTGCCGTCATGCTGTCGGCGTCGGGCCCGACCGGGCCCCCCTCATCCCCTTGCATGATCACCCGTGGCTCCTCGCCCATATCCGACAAGAAAATTCTCAGACTCGGTCTTCGACGCCGAGCGTCGATCGTATTGTCAACGCGTTGTACCGCTGGATGCTAGTGAAATTCTGCTGCCTTGACCTGGGAGGACGGTCGATCCGGCACACAATGGTGGTGCCGCGCCGTACGGGACCATGACGTCACAAAGTGTGGGAAAAATGATCGGCGAGAATGCCTGGATCTTCGAGGTTCGGCCTCCAATAGCGCTCAGGGTGACTGTAGCGTGACTCAGTCGACGGACGGGTCGGATGGGACCAACGACGCAATAATGGGCCCGATCCCGGAAGCATCGATGAATTCACGGGAACGGTGTCGTCTAGCTCCTTGAGCAGGGCGACGGCCAGCTGCACCCCGGACCTCAACGAGGGTCATGACGGAATTCGCAGACGTTGGCATCGTGGATCTCGAGCCGGCTGCATGGCGTCTGGCTCACTTGGTCGAGAGCGTTCCCGATGATCTACTCCGCAGCCCCACGCCGTGCCCTGCCTACACGGTCGGCGATCTGGTCGACCATGTTGGCGGGCTGGCGCTTGCCTTTGCCGTCGCGGCGCGGAAGTCGCCCGTCGACAGTGGTGGCCCGGGCCGTCAGTCGACGCGTCGCGATTGGGCCGCGAGTGGCGGACGCGGATCCCACACGATCTGACGGCGATGGCCGAGGCATGGCGCGACCCCTCGGCGTGGCGCGGGACGACCGAGGCCGGTGGGGTTCAACTCCCCGGCGAGGTCGCCGGCCTTGTCGCCCTCAACGAACTCGTGATCCACGGTTGGGATGTTGCCCGAGCCACGAGCCAGGTATACCAGTGCGATCAGCCGTCACTCGAAGCTGTGCACTCTTTTCTGGGATCGTTCTCTGTTGCGGAGCCGGACGTCCAACCCGACGGGCCGTTCGGTCCGGCGGTGGAGGTCCCGCATGAGGCGCCGTTCTTGGACCGAGTGGTGGGGCTCAGCGGTCGTCGACCGACCTGGACACCGTGAACCGGACGGATACGAGCGGGGCGTGCTCGTTGCGGACGGGTCGACGGGCACCGAGGATCCGGCGATCCCGCCGGAGACATGGAGGAACCGATGACATGAGTGGTAGCGGGCATGACTACCGCGCTCGACGGTTTTGTCGCCGATCGGAACGGCAACTCGGACCGCCTGTACCCCGACTTGGCCACCCTTCAAGGAAGCAACTACATGAACGCCATGGTCGCCGAGACCGGGGCCGTGCTCATGGGTCGGAGAACATTCGAGATGGGCGACCTGAACTCGTACGTGGGGAACTATGAGTTCCACGTGCCGATCTTCGTGCTCACCCATGAAGCACCCACGTCGTGCTCGACGGCGTCGAATCGGCCATCGCCCAGGCGACACCCGCCGGCAAGGGGAGGTCGGTCACCGTGGTCGGCGGAGCCGGCTTGGTGCAGGAGCTCCTACGGGCCGTATGGTCGACGAGCTCCGGATCGATCTGATCCCGGTGCTGTTGGGGAGGGGACTTCGCCTTCTCGAATGCGAGGATCTCCAGCGGGTCTCCTTGGAGAAGATCAGCGTTCAAGAGATCGGGGACAGGACCAGCCTGAGGTACCGCGTTCACAACGGGGCCTGATGGGACCGAGGTCATCGCGACGTATCACGGCGGTGAGGTGGTGTCTCGGCGTGTGGTGGTTGTGGCCAGGTGGTGCGCCCCCCGGGATTCGAACCCGGAACCTGTGGATTAAGAGTCCATTGCTCTGCCATTGAGCTAGAGGCGCGCAGTTACTGTAGAAGATCCCCTGGCGGCGGGGGCACAGGGCCCGCCGTCACCAAGGAACGAGGGTGACCGAGGGGACTTGAACCCCCGACCTCCAGGGCCACAACCTGGCGCTCTAACCAACTGAGCTACGGCCACCAAGGAGCAACCAGTGTGGCACACGTCGGGTGCCCCGATCGCCGGAGTATTCTCTCCTTCCTGGCCCCTGTAGCTCAATTGGACAGAGCAAGTGGTTTCTACCCACTAGGTTGCGGGTTCGACTCCTGCCGGGGGCGCAATGCCCAGGTCAGGGGCCTGCCCTCCATTCCCCTGGCTGTTTCGGGCGCGCTGTGTGGGCACGAACGCCTCGCATTGACTGCATCGCCGCCGTTGTAGGCGTTGCGATGACAGCCCTCGTGACGCTCAGGAGCACTCCTCGACGGCAGTGGTTGCAGCTGACCGTGCGAATCCGAGTAGCGAGCTGCCGACGTTTGGCGGCGCTTAGGCCGGGCGGGCGGGGCCGAAGAAGTCGATGAGCAGTTGTGTGACGCGCTCAGCCTCGTCGTGATGGACCCAATGCGACGCCTCGGATAGGCGCTCGACGCGGTCGAGGTTGGGCACATCGTCGTGGTCGGGCTCGGCTAGGTCGGGGCCGAGGAAGCGATCGCGCTCCCCCCAAACGATCAGTGTGGGCGCCGAGATTGGGCGAAGCGCCGCTTCGGCCTTCTTCGGCGAGGTCCGCACCGAGGACCGGTAGTAGTTGATCATCCCGGCCGCTGCGCCTGGCCGCGACCATGCCTCGATGTAGCGAACGGCGCCGCGCTCGTGGATGAGACCGCTGACGTCGGCGACCAGCTGGTCAGTGGCGTAGGCCTTGACGCCCTTCGGACGCGATGAGAGGTTGTAGCCGCGCATGTCGGGGGCGACGACCCGAAATCCCGCAGCCGCGAGCGGTTTGATCTGCTGCCGCCAGCCGTACCAGAACTCGGGGAAGCCGTGCAGCAGGAGGATCAATGGCCCGTCGCCGGCTTCGACGTAGTGCAAACTCACGTCGCCGAGATCAGCGTAGCCATCTCGAAGTTCGGTCCTGTCCGGCACCATAATCTCTGTTTCAAGCTTCTTCCTCAGACGAGGACCTGTCAATCGCCGCTGAGCGGAGTGGCCACGGTACGACGCGATCGCGACCCTCGACGCCGAATTCGTGGGCGAGTGCCTTGGGGAACGCCTTGTGTGCCGGCTCAGAGCCGTTGATGAGTGCCTGCGCGATGTATCACCCATCGCGGCGATCGGGTCGGCGTCGGGCGCGCTCGCCGAGGCGTGCCCCATGCTGGCAAGCCGCTCCTCGGGCCCCGCATGGGTCGCGCACGTTTGATGGCACTAGATGCCAAGCCCATCGAGGCGCTCGCCGCGCAGGATTTTCGGCAGCGTCCCGGACTCGAACGCGGGGAGGCAGCGCTCGATCGGCTCCCTGGGACCTCGTGACCTCTATATCGATGACCGCCAGCTTCTGGGTCCAATCTATTGACAACAGGTATACACCCAGAGTATGCTCGCGGGTATGAGCGTCCCAATGACCCTGCTCGGGCTGCTCGATCGGGAACCGAGTCACGGCTACGACCTGAAGCGCGACTACGACGTGTACTTCGGTCGCGGCCGTCCACTTCCCTTCGGCCAGGTGTACGCGACCCTCGCCCGTCTGGCGAGGGACGGAAAGGCCATTGCCGGGGGTGCTGAGCCCGGATCCGGTCCGGACCGCAAGCGCTACACCATCACCGAGACCGGAAAGAGCGAGGTCGAGGCGTGGCTGGCTGAGCCGATCCCGGCAGAGCCCCACCTCCAAACCGACCTCTTCGTGAAGGTTGTCCTCTCCCTCATGCTCGGTCGCCCCGCGGAGGAGTACCTCGATGTGCAGCGGGCCGCGCACCTCCGGCGAATGCGGGAACTCACCGAGCTCAAGCAGCGGGACAGCCTCATAGACACCCTGCTCGCCGACCACGGCCTCTTCCACTTGGAAGCGGACCTGCGCTGGATCGACCTCACCGCGGCGCGATTAGCGGCGCTCGCCGAGGAGGTGGCGTCATGACGGTCGCCATCGCTTCCTCAGCGGCCAAGGTCGGAGGTGTGATCATCGAGGGACGACAACTCGTGCTCTCCTTCGGGGAGACCCCGGCACTTCGCGGGGGGAGCATCGGGGTGAACAAGGGCGAGGTCGTCGCAGTGATGGGCCCGAGCGGTTCGGGCAAGTCGACCCTGCTCCACTGCCTGGCGGGCATCCTCGTCCCGGAATCCGGTGAGGTCTACTTCGACGGCCAGCGGCTCGACACCATGCGGGAGGCCGAGCGCTCCAGGCTGCGGCGTGATCGCTTCGGCTTCGTCTTCCAGTTCGGTCAGCTCGTGCCGGAGCTGACCGCAGAGGAGAACGTCGCGCTGCCGCTGTTGCTCGGTGGCATGCACCGTGACGAGGCCCTCGGTGCGGCGCGCAGCTGGTTCGAACGGCTCGACCTGGAAGGCATGGAGCGCCACCGCACCGGTGAGATGTCCGGGGGGCAGTCGCAGCGCGTCGCGCTCGCCCGGGGTCTGGTTTCCCATCCCGACGTGCTCTTCGCTGACGAACCGACCGGGTCCCTCGATTCGCTGAACGGGGAGCTGGTCATGGCACTGTTGACGCGCACGGCGCGTGAGGAGGGGTCGACGGTGATCCTCGTCACCCACGAACCGCGCGTCGCCGCCTATGCCGACCGCGACGTGATCGTGCGCGACGGCAAGGCCACCTCAGCCGAAGGAGCCTTGCGGTGATCCGCCTTGGTCTCCGCTTGACGCTGCAGAGCGGTCGCGAAGCGGCGCTGCGCCTGCTCGTCACCGCGGCAGCGGTCGCCCTCGGTGTCGGCCTGTTCCTCATGGCCCTCGCAGGCGTAAACGGGCTGCACGCCCAGACGGACCGTGGTGCGTGGCTCGACACGGCGGCGCAAACGCCTCGTTCGACGTCGACTACTGCAACACCCGGCCGACTCTGGTGGATGCTGAGCGCCGACCAGTTCGAAAACCAGCCGGTCGAGCGCGTCGACCTCGCTGCCGCTGGGCCAAGCGCACCGGTCCCGCCGGGGATTCCGCACCTGCCCCGACCGGGCGAGTTCTACGCGTCGCCGGCTCTCGCGACGCTCATCAAGTCCGTGCCGGCGAGCGAACTGCGCGACCGGTTCCCCGGGAGCCAGATCGGAACTATCGGCGCAACTGCGCTTCCGTCCCCGAACTCGCTGATCATCGTCATCGGCCGCGACGCCCGCCAGCTCTCACAGGTCCCTGGGGCGGTCGAGGTCCGAGGCATTCAGCAGACGCCGAGCAGCTGCTACGCCTGCCAGAGCGGCGCCGGCGTTGGGAGCGGAGCTGTTCTGCAGTGGATCTTGGTCGGTGGAGCCGTGGCCCTGTTGCTGCCGGTGCTCATCTTGATCGCGACCGCGAGCCGGCTGTCGGCCGCGAGACGAGAGGAGCGCTTCGCCGCGATGCGCCTCGTCGGGGCCATGCCGCGTCAAGTCTCGGTGATAGCCGCGGTGGAGGCGACGGTCGCTGCCATCGCTGGAGTGGCAGTTGGCTTCGCCCTCTTCTTTCTGTTCCGGCCGCTGCTCACCCACGTCCCGTTCACCGGAGCACCCCTCGCTCCGGGCGACCTCTCGCTTCATTGGGAAGATATCGCGCTCGTCGTTATCGGCGTCCCGATCGCCGCGGTCGTGTCTTCGTGGCTCGCGCTCCGCCGCGTACAGATATCGCCGCTCGGCGTGAGTCGTCGAGCGTCGTCCGCCCCACCGCGGATATTCCGGATCATCCCGCTCCTCGCCGGCATCGCACTCCTGGCGTACTTCGACGCGGCCGGAAAGCCGAGCAGCAACAGCGGCCAGCTCCTGGAGCTGCTCCTGGGCTTCGTACTCCTCATGGTCGGGCTCGTTCTCGCCGGGCCGTGGTTGACGACGGCGGGTTCTCGACTCATGGCCAACCGGGCCAGTCGCCCGGCCACCCTCATCGCCGGTCGCCGGCTCCTCGACAACCCCCGGGCGGCCTTCCGGTTCATCAGCGGGCTCGTGCTTGCCCTCTTCGTCACGAGCGCAGCGATCGGAGCATTGAGCTCGATCGTCCCCGCCAGCGGCTCCCAGGGAGGCAGTGCCGGAAAGAGCACCCTCGCCGACCTGTTCTGCAGCTACTCGTCGACGGGGTGTCCCGCTTCCGCCGAAGTTCCTTCTGTCTCGAGCCAGGTGCTGGCCGAGCTCCGCACGACGCCCGGGGTGCGCGGTGTGACGGTGATGCACCAGAGCCCGTCCCGCGATCAGCAGCCGACCACCGGGGTAGTTGCGTGCGACCAGCTAGCACGGACGCCTGCGATCGGCAAGTGTGCTCCGGGAGCGACAGGCGCAACGGTCGGCTTCTTCCTTCAGAACATTCTTGGGAACAACTCGCATTCCTCCTCGACGGTGTGGCCGTCCGCGCACCTGCCGGTGGCGGACTTCGCCAGTCTTCCCGTCGACGCAGTTGTCGTCGCCACGGACGGGTCGTCCAGCTCCCTCGAACAGGCACGGACTTCGCTCGAGCGGGCATTCCCCTTTCAAGGAGCTCCGGTGGTAGTCGAGGGGCTCCAGCCGAATGACTCGCGCCTTCTCACGATGATCCAGGACATGACCGACGTGGTTGTCGTGGCGAGCCTGATCATCGCCGCTTGCAGCCTTGCCGTGAACATCGCCGCCGGGTTGGGCGAGCGCAAGCGCCCGTTCAGCCTACTCAGGCTCACTGGAGTCTCCACCGGTGTCCTGCACCGCGTCGTCGCGTTGGAGAGTGCGCTGCCGCTCCTGCTCGTCGCCGCGGTGTCGATCGTGGTCGGTCTGGTTTCTGCTGCCCTCTATCTCCACTCGCAAGTCGACATCGCGTTCCGGATCCCGGGGATCGCCTACTGGGCGACTGTGCTCGGCGGACTGGCGGCGTCGCTCGCGGTCATCGCCTCGACGTTCCCGCTCCTCAACCGGATGACGGGGCCCGAGGTCGCTCGAAATGACTGACCGCGCCGCGGCGTGCCTCGTGAGAGCGGACTTGGCTGGAGGCAGCACACCGTGTGCGCCGAGCGAACTTGGCAAAAGGAACCCAACGCGGATGCGAGACTACAACTATGGGCAGCGCCGAGGTGCCATGTAACTTTTGTGGGCTGCGGCGATCGGGTGGGGTAGCCGGACCCACGCCGGCGGTCTATATCTGTCCCGATTGCATCAGGTTGGCTCATCAGCTACTTGATGGACCGCCATTGATCCAACCGGCCGAGGGCTCGCCGGAAGCGAGTACACCCCGAGCCTGATCACGCCACCGGGCACCTAACCCGGCGGGCCTCCCAGCTGGGGTCCGCCGTCGACTGAGAAGACCTGGCCGCTTACGAACGATGCCGCCGGGCTGCTGAGAAACAAGATGGGATAGGCCACGTCGGCCGGAGTGCCCATTCGTCCGAGCGGAACGCCCCGGCTGATCTGTTCGGCATCGATGTGGGCGACGTCCCATGCTGCCACCGCCCGCTCGGATGCCACCAGCCCGACGGCGACACAGTTGGCCCGAATGCCATATCGGCCCCATTCCGCCGCCGTCACCCGGGTGAACATCTGTAGACCTGACTTGGCTGCGCTGTACCCGGCGCCCCACCGGACGCCGCTGACCCCGGCTCCGGACGAGACGTTCACAATGGCTCCGCCGCCGGAACCGATCATGTGCTGACCCACCTCCCGTGTGCAAAGGAACGGCCCCCTGGCGTTGAGGGCGAAGACCGAGTCCCACGCCTTGGTCGGCGTTTCCTCCAGAGGGCCCATCCGGGTACCACCGGCGTTGTTTACTAGGACGTCGATTCGGTCGAACACCTCGACGGTCCGGCCGACCATGGCCACAACCGAGTCTTCGTCCTTGACGTCGGTCCGCAGGGCCAACGAGCGGAACCTGTCGTTACCGATCCCGTGGGCAATGGCGTCCAACTCGGCCGCGACCGATTCGATGTCCGACTCTGTTCGGGCGGCCAGGACGATGCCAGCTGCGCCGTGACGGGTGAAGACCCGGGCTGTCTCTGCTCCGATACCGGTTCCGGCGCCGGTGATGACGGCCACCTTTCCCGACAGACTCAATGGATCGGGCACGGGGGTCACGGCACCAGGCACATGTGACCCCCGGTTCGAGATCGCATCGCCGTGCCATAACGAGCGACTGGAGTCCTACCGGAGTGGGCCGGAATCCTCAGAGCACCGGAAAAGCTGAGCACAAAGGTCCCAACGCCGAAAGGTGACCACCGCATAGTTCCACATTTCCATAGAAAACCGCGTCGCGTCGGCGACCTGTGGGGCCTCGATCATGATTTCAGGTCAGTTGATCTGCCTGCCAGGAGGTCCTGGCCTGTCCCTGGCGTTCGCCCAGACCGAACGGAAAGAACCCCCTGGGGTCGGGCTCTTCCTTGTCGGTTCCTGCGATTCGGACTCCTAAGGAGCGATGCGGGAGCCGGAACTTCACGGTTGTGTGTTTGAGGACGGCTTGATGCGGGCAATGTACGGGTCGGTAACGCAACGAAGTCGTCCGTACTGGGTAATCATCCATGGCTGCAACCAACTACATATCGGGGAAAGTCGAACGTCTGGTTAGCGAGTTCCGAAGTACTACCACGCGGATAGTTGCGTTGCGCCTTCGCGCGCAACGTTATGCCAAGGACAGGGCCGAGATCATCGCGCAGCTCAGTGAATACCTCAGCGTGGCCGAGATCGCTGGTCTGGTGGGTGAACCGCCTTCGGAGGTCGAAGTGCTGATGCGGTGTGCCAATGCTGACCGAGAACGACGACAAAGACCGGCCACCGAGTGACAGCATCAACGGGCTCGGATAGATGAGGAAGAGGCCAGGTTTCCGAACCTGCGGTTCGGAACCTTCATTTCGGGGTACACCCCTTGTTGCCCTTACCTTGGTTTCTGCGTGGGGCCTCCGTCGGTCGGTGGGGGTCTGTCGGTCGATCTTTTTGCTTTTCACTGCCGGGTCATCGGAGCTCCCTTCTTGCCTCTTTGGGGGCTTCGACGCGTGTCATTCACCCCCACTGCGGTCTGAGTTTTGCCGTTTAGGGTCGGGCCGTCTTGGGAACTATAGGCACGGGACCATTGGGGTACCCATTGGATACGGGGAGGTCGATTCCGTTGCTGATACTGCTTGCATTGATTCTGGTCGCTATATTCTTTGGCTTAGGTTTTGCTATTCACGTCTTGTGGGTCGTTGCAGCCGTCCTATTCGTCCTGTGGCTGGTCGGCCTCGTCATCGGACGGGGTGAGAGTGCTGGGAGTCGACGGTTCTACCGTTGGTAGCCCGGCGTCGGTGACGAGGAGCCCGACCCAGTATCAGGCCACTGAAGGATGAGCGCCCGCCGGGCTGGCGTGGATGGTGGCGGCGGTGAGTCGACGCACCTGATCGAGCAGGTCGGTCTCGGCGCGGTGGGCGATGTCGTGGGCCTCGGTCACGGTGAGGCCAGGGTCGACGGTGGCGTCGACTTCAGCCCGTAGCGTGTGGCCGATCCAACGGATGCGGAGCTCCCGGACCTCGTCGATGCCCGCCACCTCGGTCACCACATCACGGGCTTGGTCGACCAACGCGGGATCGACGGCGTCCATGAGGCGAGCTCCGACCTGGCCGATGGCCGAGCGCAGCACGCCGAGGATGGCCACGGTGATGAGGAGGCCGATGAGCGGATCGGCCGCCCGCCAACCCAGTGCCCCCCCGCCGGCGCCGAGCAACACGGCCAGGCTGGTGAACCCATCGGTGCGGGCGTGGAGGCCATCGGCCACCAGCGCGGCGCTCCCGATGCGACGGCCCACCCGGATGCGGAAGCGCGCCACCACCTCGTTGCCGGCGAACCCGATCAACGCAGCGAGGGCGACGACCCACAGGTGGGTCACGCCGCTGGGATGGACCAGACGGTCGATGGCCTCGCCGCCGGCAAGGAC
Source organism: Acidimicrobiales bacterium (assembly GCA_036521415.1). Taxonomy (GTDB): domain Bacteria; phylum Actinomycetota; class Acidimicrobiia; order Acidimicrobiales; family RAAP-2; genus DASXMT01. The sequence goes on along the minus strand of DATDHU010000065.1, from coordinate 50,434 downwards.
GGATGAGAGGGCGATCATGGTCACCACGAACAGCCCGCCAATGTCTTCAGCCCGCCCGTAGCCGTAGGTATAGCGCTTGCTCGCCGGACGGCGGGCCAAGGCGAAGGCGATCAGAAGAGGCACCGCCGTCAGGGCGTCGGCTGCGTTGTGCAGGCTGTCGCCCAACAGGGCGACGGATCCCGAGACCATCACCACTGCGCCCTGTCCGGCAGCCGTGCCGGCCAGGATGACCAGGCTCAACACCACGGCTCGGCGCCCGTCTGTATCGCCTTCCAACTTCTCGTCTACCTGTTCTGCGCTGGCATGAGCGTGTCCGCAGAAGAGGTGGGTCACGGTGTGACCGATCTTCGACCATCTCGACGACCGGCGCCCGTGCCCGGCAGCGCCCTGACCGTGGGCACCATGGTCGCCGTGGCTGTGCCCGGGTTCGTGGTTGTGATGGATGGTCATAGGCAGCTCGTCGGGGATCTCCATTGCGAACCTAGCCTGATACACCCTATATATGCGAACCTGCGAAGGTATCGGAATAGTCGCTAGACTTCGGGCATGTCGCCAGCCCGCCGCGCCGGTGCTCCCACGGCCGTACCCAGCCACCCCGACTCGCTGGCGTCCGAGCAGGTCAATGCGGCCGTTCTGTCGTTCGCCCTACTGGCCGACCCGACCCGGGTCCGGATGCTCTGGGCCCTGCGGGACGACGACCTCGACGTGGCCACATTGGCCGAGATCGCCGCGTGCCGTCCGACGGTGGCCAGCCAGCACTTGTCGAAGTTGCGGCTCGCCGGCTTGGTGGAGGCGACGCGGGACGGGCGACGGATGGTGTACCGGCTCCGCGGCGGGCACGTCCGTGCCCTCCTCCGCGAGGCGCTCTTCCATGCCGACCATCAAGTGAGCGGCGCACCGCTCCACGACTAGGCGGTTCGCCGGCGGCTCGGATTGGCCGGGGTCCATGGCGGGTATAGCCCACGGCAGCCACAGAAGGCGCGGCAGGTGCGGCAGGTCAGGTGCGGCAGGGACAGAGAGCTCGTTGGTGACACAAGGCACCGGCCCCTATCGAGGAGACGGATCCCACATGACAGTGTTCTCGGCATTGGAGGACCTACCCGTCCGGATCGCCACCGGAGGCTTCATCCTGAGCTCGGGGCTGGACAAGCTCGAGGCTGACAAGGAACGGGCGGCCGGCCTTCACGGCTTCGCCAGTGGCGCCTATCCCTTCCTGGGCTCGGTCCCCCCCGAGCGCTTCGCCAAGGCGCTCGCCGTCAGCGAGGTCGGCCTCGGTACCGCCCTGTTGCTTCCCTTCGTGCCCTCCCGGCTTGCCGGCGCCGGCCTGGCCGCGTTCGCCGGTGGTTTGCTCGGCCTCTATCTCCGCACCCCGGGGATGCGCAGGGAGGGCAGTCTCCGTCCCACCGAGCAAGGCATACCACTGGCCAAGGACGTCTGGATGCTTGGCGCCGGCCTCTCCCTGCTCACAGCGGACCGCCGCCGGACCCGACGAAACCGGCGAAACCGAGAGGGATGACCGAGAGCGAGCTCAGGGACCGGTCAACGCCGATGGGCGCCTGACGGTTCTCCGTGCGCGTTCACCTGGCTGATCCAGGTGGCGTACATCTCGGCGTAGCGGCCTCCGTGGGCGATGAGCTCGGCGTGGGAACCGACCTCGATGACCCGCCCGAGGTCGACGACCACGATGCGGTCGGCCCGCATGGCCGTGGACAGCCGGTGGGCGATCAAGATGGCGGTGCGGTTCTCGAGCAGCACATCGAGTGCGGCCTCGATCATCGTCTCCGATTGGAGGTCGAGGTTCGAAGTGGCCTCGTCGAGCACGAGGACCCGGGGCCGGGTCAGGAAGGCACGGCCCAGAGCGATGAGTTGCCGCTCGCCCGACGACAGGGTCTGGCCCCGCTCGTGGACGACGGTGTCGATCCCGTTGGGCGTTCGGTCGATCACCTCGGCCAGGCCGACGCGCTCCACTGCTTCGTGGATCTCGGCGTCCGACGCGTCCGGCCGGGCGAAGGCGATGTTGTCCCCGATGGTCCCGGCGAAGAGGAACGGCTCCTGGGGGACGACGCCGAGCTGTCGGCGCAACGACAACATGGTCACGTCCCGGAGGTCGTGCCCGTCGATGAGGACCCTTCCCGAGGTGGGGTCGTAGAAGCGGGTCACCAACTTGGCCAGCGTTGACTTGCCTGCTCCCGTCGGTCCGACGAAGGCGATGGTCTCGCCCGGCGCGATCCGGATGTCCACGTCCTCGATGACGGGGACGTCCGGGTCGTAGCCGAACGACACGTGGTCGAAGACGATCTCGCCCTCGATGGGCGGCAGCTCGACCGCGTCGGGCGCCTCGGTCACGGTGGGCTTGGTCTCGAGAAGTGTACGGAGCTTGGTCACCGAGGACTGGCCCTGCTGGTAGGTGTTGTACTGCTGCACCAGCAACTGGATGGGCTGGAAGAACCGGTTGAGATACAAGAAGAAGGCCACCAGGGCCCCGAGGGACAAGGTGTGGTGGAGCACCATCTCCCCACCGATGGCCAGGAGGGCTGCCTGCCCGAGCACGCCCAGCATCTGGGTGCCCGGCCCGTAGACGGCGTTGACGTGGGCGGTGTAGTTGTTGGCGTCCCGGTAGGAACCGACCACGTTGCGGTGATGGATCACGTTCTGGCGTTGGCGGTTGTGGGCGGTGACAATGCGGACGCCGTGCAGGCTCTCGGACAGATCGGCCAGCACGTTGGCGATACCGTCCCGCACCCGGTCGTAGCCCCGCTCCGAGGCCCGCTTGAACCAGATCGACGCGACCACCAGCACGGGGATGATCAAGAACACGGTGATGGCGGCGAGCTCCACGTTGGTGGTGAACAGCACGACGGTGATGACCACCATGGTCAGCCCCTGGATGGCCAGCTGCGACAGACCGTCTTGGAGCAGCTGCTGGAGGTTCTCGATGTCGCTCGTCATCCGGCTCATGATCACGCCGGCCTTCTCCTCGGTGAAGAAGCCGAGCGACAGCCGCTGCAGATGAGTGAAGATCGTGACCCGGAGGTCGTTCATGACCCAGGCGGCGATCCGACCCGTGACCCGTACCTGGGCCCGCTGGGACAGCGCGGTGCAGACGATGAACACGAGGTAGGCGGCGGCGATGATGGCCACCAGGGCGAAGTTCTTGTGCCCCGGCGACATGCCGTCGTTGATAGCGATCTCGGTGAGCTTGGGCCCCGTCTGGGACACCACGGCGATGACGACCACGAGGACGCCGGCCAGCGCCAGCATCCCCGGGTATTCCATGAGCAGCCGCCACAAGGTGAGCCGGCGCCCCTCCATCTCTGTCCCGTTCTGGGTGAAGGTGAGGTCGGGCTCGGGGTGCTCGGGCTCGGACTCCAACAGCCGGTCCACCCCATCCTGGAGCTCCGAGGGGATGCCGGCAAAGGGCAGGCCAGGCGCGGCCGGGCGGCCGAACCCGCCCGGCGCCCCTCCACCCATGCCCCAGGTCATCGGTCCCTCCCGTTGCTTCGGCCCGAGCCGACCGCATCGGGGAGCCCGGGCCCGAGGCCATTGCCGTGGCCGTTGGTCGGGGTCGCCCCGCTGGCCGCGCCGAGGCCGGCCACGCCGTCCAACTCGTCCACGTCGTCACCGGGGACGTCGAGCTCAGCGGCCTGGGCCAATACCTCGCCGTAGAGCGGGGTGGTCTCCAACAATTCGGCGTGGGTGCCGTCGGCCACGATCCGGTGCTGGTCGAGGAGCACGACCCGGTCGGCCAAGGAGATTGTGGAGAGCCGGTGGGCGATGATCAGCGTGGTGCGCCCCTCCATCAGCACCCGCAGCCCGGCGTGTATCTCGAGCTCCACCTGGACGTCGATGGCGCTGGTGGCGTCGTCGAGCACCAGGATGGGCGGGTTGACCAGCAGCGTACGGGCGATGGCGATCCGTTGCCGTTGGCCTCCCGACAGCGTGTATCCCCGCTCGCCGACGACCGTGTCATAGCCGTGCTCGAGCTCGGAGATGAACTCGTGGGCCCCCGCGGCCCGGGCCGCAGCCTCGATGTCGGCGAAGGCGGCGTCCGGCTTGCCGTAGGCGATGTTGTCCCGTACCGACACCGAGAAGAGGAAGGGCTCGTCGAGGACGATGCCGATGTTCGCCCGCAGGCTGTCCAGGGTCAGGTCGCGGATGTCGTGGCCGTCGACGCGCACCGATCCGCTGTTCACGTCGTAGAAGCGGGTCAAGAGCCGGGAGACGGTGGACTTGCCCGCGCCGGTCCGTCCCACCAGGGCCACCGTCTCGCCCGGCGCCAGGTGCAGGTTGAACTCGGACAGGACGAGGTTGGCTTCATCGCCGTCATAGGCGAACCGCACGTCGGAGAAGCGCACGTCCCCCCGCGACTCGGTCAGGTCCATGGCGTCGGGCTTGTCGGTGATCGTCGGCTGTTCGTCCAGGATCTCGTAGATCCGGTCGGCTGACGCGGCGGCGCGCTGGCCCATCATGATGAGCATCCCCAGCATCATGAACGGGGCCTGCAGCATCAAGAGGTAGGAGTTGAAGGCCAGGATGGCCCCGATGCCCAGGGTGCCGTGGATGACCATGTACCCGCCGAACAACAGCACGAAGGCCAGCCCGACCTGGGGCAGGTTCTGGACAGCGGGCGTGAACCGGGCCCGGAGGTCGGCGTCTTTGATGTAGCCCCACTGGACCCGGTCGGTAGCCCGGGACAGGTTCCGGAGCTGCTGCTCCTCGGCAGCAAAGGACTTGACCACCCGGACACCGTTGACGTTCTCGTCGACAACGGTGGCCACCTCGGCCAGGCGAGCCTGGATGATCCACGACACAGGGAACATCGACCGCCGCATCCGCACGCCGACGAAGTAGACGAAGGGCATAGTGGCCATGGCCACGAAGGCCAAGGGGACGTCGATGGACAACATGAACCCGAAGGCCACGATGGCGATCGAGCACTGGACCAGGATCAGCGGGGCGAACGTCATGTACATCTGGACCGACCGGATGTCCGAGTTGGCCCGAGAGATGAGCTGGCCCGACTGGACCCGGTCATAGAAGGCAAAGGACATCTTGGTCAGGTGCTCGTAGATGATGTTCCGCAGGTCGTACTCGAAGTTGTACGCCGTCTCGAACAGGAAGAGCCGGGAGATGTACCCGGCGATGCCCCCGGCCACGCCCAGGCCGACGATCCACCAGACGTAGTAGCTCACCGGCACCGTGTGGTGCTGGATCGAGTTGGTGATGGCGTGGTTCAACAGGTTGGGGATTTGGACCTGGAGGACCAGCCCCACAAAGGTCAGGACCATCGAGATGATGAACACGACCTTGTGGGCGCGCATAACCGGGAGGGCGCGGCGCAGCCAGGACTTGGTCCGGTCAGGGTCGATGGTCGCCCGGGGTGCTTCGTAGCGGGCCTTCTCGGTGACGGGGACAAACTGGGTGCCCTGCTCGTCGGTGGCCGGTCGCCGGCGGGTGGGCAGCCTCACCGGGCGGCCCTCTTTGCCAGCCGGTAGGCGATGAAGGCCTGTCGCCACGCCAGCAGCCCGTCGAGCGCCCGCTCGGTGTCGCAGGGATCGTCGAGGCACCCGGCGATGTCGCGCAGGCGGCCCGAGGTGGCCGTATCGGCCGCGTCGAGCACGTGGCGCCCCTCGGCGGTCAGCACGTGGTCGACCTGGCGCCGGTCCGAGGCCACGTTGCGCCGCTCCACCAGTCCCCGGGCCACCAGGCCGTCGATGATGGCGGTGACGCTCGGCGGCCGGATGGCCAGGCGCTCGGCCAGATGGGACTGGACCGCCGAGCTCTCGTCGAGCAGCCCGAGCACGCGGTACTGCGACAACGAGAGGTCGACTGAGCCCAGGCCGATCTCCACCTGCTTGGCCATCCAGGCCGCCGTCCGGCCTGGTGCTCGGTCGCGGTCGACCCCCTTTGGTGCATTCCTCACATAGTTAGACTATCGAAGTACCTGCGGCGCCCGGTCACTCCCCCGACATCGTGGCCTCCCCGACCTATCGTTCGGCCATGACCGGGCGGGATCGCTTCGAAGTGGGAAACATCCGCTGGGACCGGGTCGGCTCCAATTTCCTCACCGCCTGCCTGGTCGCCGCACCGCTCGCGCTGGGCTTCGGCACCGGCCATGCGGTGGCCGGGGGCATCGGCGCGTTGGGCGCCTACCTGTGGACCGCCAGCCACGTCACAGACAAGCGCCCGATCGGGCTGCCGATCGGGGTGGTCACGGCCATCCTCCTCGGTCTGGCCGGTGGGATGGGAGCCCTTGCCGGGCGTCATCTGTGGTTGTTGGTGGTCATGGTCGTCCTGTGGGCCTCCTTGCAGGCCGTGACCGACGTGGCCGGCGGCGCCTTGCGGGTCCCGGTCGCCATGGCCGCCCTGTGCATGCTGTTGTCGGCCATCGACGGCGGCGCCACGCCGACTGGCGCCCTCAGACAGGGGCTCCTGACCCTGGGCGGCGCGGCATGGATCGCGGGGACCGAGGTCCTCCGTCATTCCCCCGGGGGGTCGCCCGGTCGAGGCGCGCAGGACGTCGACGTGAAGGCGGTGTGGGCCTCGTGGCCCGCAGCACGCCCCTTCGCCTTGCTGTTGGTCATACCGACAGCTCTGGTCGCCGCAGTGGTCGGTGCCTTCCAGGTGTCCCACGGCGCCTGGTCGGCGACGACGGTGCTACGCGTCCTCAGGCCGGACGCGGCGACGACCATCACCCGGAGCTGGCAGCGCGCCGCCGGTACGGCCGTAGGGGCGCTACTCGCCGCCGTGCTCCTGGCCGCGGCCCCGACTGCGTTGACGGCGGTGATCGTGATGGTGGTGGCCGTCACGGCGATGCAGTTGGTCGGGCCCCGCCGCTACGCCGTGTACACATTCTTCCTCACCTTGGTGGCCCTCCAGCTCAGCTCGGTCGGTCACGCCGCCGATTGGGGGATCGCCTTCATCCGGGTGCTGCTCACCCTGGTCGGGTTGGCCGTTGCCGTCGTCAGTGGATTGGTCTACGACCGCATGACGAGCGGATAGGGACCGGACTGCCTATCGAACGTGGCCGCGGCCGAGCTGCCCCGGGCGGCGCCCGGCGTCGCCGACCGGCGACCCGCTCCCGCTGAAGGAGGCAAGTGCGAATTCGACCAGGATCGGACGGAGCCCGGGGAGGCGATCGAACTGGTTGGATCGTATGAAGGTGTAGACCCGGGCGTAGATGCCCCCGATCACCAACGGCACGAGGTCGGAGACCGGTATGGCCAGTCCGGCTGCGGGCGTGGCTTCCGAGAACATAGTGAATGACCGCTCGAAGTCCTCGTCCACCCGTTTCATGGCCTTCGGCCCCACTTTGACGGCCTCGATGGCGAAGAAGCGAGCAAAGTGAGGGTTGTCCACGAGGATCTGCAAGAACTCGCCGATGCCCGCCTCGACTCGCTCGCTCCACGGGATATCGCCGGATAGGTACGCCTGACTGACCCGTTCGAAGAGGATCTTGACTCCTGCGTCGTAGGCCACCAGGAATAGCTCTTCTTTGGTGTCGAAGTACTCGTAGAACGTGTTGAAGGCCACGCCAGCCCGGCGGCAGATGGATTTGATGCCCGCTCCGTCATAGCCGTCCTCGGCGACGACCTGGACGAAGCCATCGATGAGGCGGTCCCGCTGGACCTGTCGTACGTGCTCGCGGGGTTGTCCGTGACCCCCCACCTTCAAGGACCGCGACGGATCGAGTGGCGATCGAGTACCGGGCAACACCACCGGCAGGCGGCCCTCCTCGCTCTTCGGGCTGTCCTGGCCGATCCCGGGCTGGACGGCGGCGACCGCCGCGGCGTTCGCCGTCCCGGCGGCGGAATGAGCAGCGGTCGTCCCCGCGTCGGTTGCCTTCTTCTGGCGGGTGGCGCACATGTGAGGATCCTCCGGTTGCGCCGCACACATTATCGGGACTGGACCACCGGAGATGCCCAGGCGGCTGGGGCCTATGCTCACGCGTGTGACCGAGGTCCTGGCCGTGGCCAACCAGAAGGGAGGCGTGGCCAAGACGACCACGGTCCACTCACTCGGGGTGGCCATGGCCGAGCTGGGACGCCGGACCCTCCTGGTCGACCTCGACCCGCAGGCCTGTCTCACCTTCTCCCTCGGCTTCGACCCCGACCGGCTCGATCAGTCGCTCCACGACGTGTTCGTCCGGCGCACCAAGGTGGCCGACGTGTGCCTCTCGGTGCCCGGGGTTGCCGGTCTCACCGTAGTGCCGGCCACCATCGACCTGGCCGGCGCCGAGGTCCACCTGCTGACCCGGACCGGCCGCGAGCACGTCCTGGCCCGGGCGCTCGAGCCCGTCCTCGACCAGTACGACATGGTGCTCATCGACTGCCCGCCATCGCTCGGTGTGCTCACCATCAACGGCCTGACTGCGGCCGGCTCGGTCCTCATCCCGCTTCAGTGCGAGGCCCTCTCCAACCGGGGGGTGGGCCAGCTCCTCGACACCATCGAGGATGTGCGGGCCTTCGCCCACGCCGACCTGGCCATCCGGGGCGTGATCGCCACCATGTACGACGAGCGCACACGACACGGCCGCGCCGTCCTCGAAGATGTCGAGACCCGTTACGGTCTGACCGTGCTCCAGCCTCCGGTGCGCAAGTCGGTGCGGTTCGCCGAAGCCCCTGCCGCGGGCAAGTCGATCCTCCAGCACGCCCCTACCTCGCCGGGCGCCGAGGCCTACCGTTCTTTGGCCCGGCAGCTCGTCGGATGACCGACGGTCCCGACCCGCTGGGCAAGCGCGCCCTCTTCTGGATGCCGGTGGAGGCGACCACCGAGGACGGGCGATCGACCACCGGCGGGCGGTCCGCCCGCCCGCGGCGAGCGCGCCCGCTGGGCAAGCACGCTCTCTATACCGAGGGCGGTTCCGACGTCGATGGGCCCACGGCGCCGTCCGGCGACCCCATGCCCGATCGGGGTGCGTTCACCGTGACCTGTTCGGCCTGCGGCCAGGTCTCCCGCATCGGCCTGCTCGATCTCCTCGTCCTCCAGTTCCCACTTGGCATCTGGTTCCCGGGACGAACCTTCGACCACAGGATGACCTGCCCGGCCTGTCGCCGCCGGGCGTGGCTCAGCGTGACCCTCTTTCCGTGAACCTTCCCAGCGTCGTGGGCCTGGTCATGGTGCGCCTGGTGGCCGCCTCATCGGGCCAACAGCTCCCTGGTGGCTTCGTGGGGAGGCTGCTCCACTTCCACGGTCCGTCGGCCTACGCCCTCGTGGGTTTCCTGGCTTTTGCCGAGGCCGCCCTGTTGGTCGGGTTCTTCATCCCGGGTGAGACGGCCGTCGTCATCGGGGGCGTGCTCGCCGGTCTCCATCAGGTCAACTTGGAGATCATGATCGTCGTGGTGGTGGTGTGCGCCATCGTTGGTGACAGCGTCGGCTTCGAAGTGGGTAAGAAGGCGGGGCCGTGGTTGCTCGACCACCGGCCCTTGAAGGGAAACCTGGGGGTCAGAAAGACCATGCAGCTGCTCGAGCGCTACGGCGGTCCTGCCGTTTTCCTCGGGCGGTTCATCGCCTTTGCCCGAGCGATCATTCCCGGCCTGGCCGGGTTCAGCGGATTGCGGTACCGGACGTTCCTCTTCTACAACGCCCTCGGCGGCATCCTGTGGGGAGTGGGCTACACCCTGCTCGGGTACGTGGTCGGGCTCTCCTTCGAGCGAATATTGCGTGAGGTCGGCCTGTGGTCGCTCGCCGGGATCGGTGGCCTGGTTGTTGTGGCCGTCGTCGTCCAGGTGCTGTTGAAACGGCGTGAGAAGCGGAGGCTGACAGCCGAGTTCGGTGAGGGGAGCGAGCCCACTGAAGACTCGGCCTCCACGCCCGAGATCGACACGACAACCGCCTCCAAGTCCGACCCCGCGCGGTGACGGCGGAGAACCCCTACTGCTCGATGACATAGAACCGGGCCGGGTTGTGCCCCTCGCGGCGGATCCGGTCGTGGAGCTCCAGGAGCACGCAGTGGGCCAGAGTCTCGCCATTGGCCGAGCGCTGCATGTAGTCCTGGATCTGGTCCCACGGCCGTGACCATTTGAGCTGGATGGTGATCTCCCAGGCCGTCGACCCAGGATGGTCGGCCACCACCTGCTCGATCTCCTCTAGGCGGTCGCCATGGTGCTTCATGAGCTCTACGAGCCGGTTCTGGAGATCGGCGAAGCGGTACTCGTGAGCCGGGAGCACCTCCTCGGTATCCAGGTTCTGGATCTTCAGCAGCGATTCGAGGTAGTCACCCAACGGATTTGGGAATTGCTGAGCGTGGACCGAGATGTTCGGGGTGATCCGGGGCAGCACATGGTCCCCGGACAGCAACAGCCGTTGGTCCTCGCTGTAGAAGCAGACGTGGCCGGGGGAGTGTCCCGGCGTCCAGATGGTGGTCAGGTCCCAGCCGGGAAGGTCGATGTGCTTGCCGTCCTCGAATAAGACGTCGGGCAGGGCCATGGTGACCTGTGACTTGATCATCATGGAGGCGAGGTTGAGATCCGGGAGCTTGTCATCGGGCACGCCCGAGTCGATGAGGAAGGTGTTCATCTGGGCCAGGAGCTCATCGGTGTCGCCGTAGCGGGCCTCGAGTGTCCTGGCGTCGGCCGGATGGAGCCCGATCCACGCGCCCGACTCGGCGCGCACCCTGCCGGCCAACCCATAGTGGTCGGGATGGTTGTGGGTGACGAGCACGGCCCGTACGTCGGAGATGGACCCTCCCGCGGTGACCAGACCGTTGTTGAGCGATGCAAATGCCTCGTCGGTGTTCCATCCGGCGTCCACAATGGCCACCCCGCCGCCTCCGAGCTCCATGGCGTAGACCAGAACGTACCGGAGTGGGTTGTTGGGAATGGGGACGGGGATCGACCAAAGGCCCGGCCTGACCTGCTCGACTGGGGGTAGGACGTTCTTGTCCCATGCGTCTTTTTGGAGTGTGCCGGTGACCTGAACCACGGTGGGCACGGTACACGGGGTCCGCGCCGGAGCGCCTCTCCGGGCGGGCGGCGATTGACGCCGCCACTCCTCCGGCGCGGTGTGGCAACCTTGCTCGTTCCCATGTCCTCACTTGATTCCCACCGCCCTCCGGTACCAGCGAGATGAGACCCCGCCACCCCCTTCGCCGGGGAACACTGCTGGCGACGCTGGTGCTGTGCGCGTCGCTGGTCACCTCCGGTCTGTTCGCCGGAACCTCCACCGCGGCCACGTCGAAGACGACCACTCCGCCGACCGGCGTGGCCGGCGCCCGGTCACAACTGGCCGCGGCGATCGCCGTCCGCCAGGTCGCCTTGCGCCGGGTCCTCGGGGCGGCGGGCAGCTCCAAGACAATTGTGCCCGATAACCAGGCGATGCTCACCGCGTTGCTCACCCAGGCCCTGACCGGTATGAACGCTCTGGCGGCCAAGGTGCCGTCCGACACCACCCAGGAGGAGGTGGCGGCCGACCAAACGGCCATGGTCCAGGATTATCGGGTGCTGGCCCTCCAGGTCCCAGCGGCCGACATGGTGCTGGCCGCCGACTTCTCTGCCAGCATCGAAGCCCAGATGTCCGCTCGCGTACCGGGGATCCAGAGCGCGCTGGCGCCCGCCGCGAACCAGGCCTCCCCGGTTCCGGCCACGGTCAAGTCGGCGTTCACCGACTTCCAGCGACAGCTGGCCGCGGCCGAGAGCGCCACCGCCGGGGTTTCATCGTCCCTCCTGGCCCTCCTCCCCGAGTCCTATCCGTCCAACCAGGGCGTGCTCACCTCTGCGCGGTCCGATCTGGCCAACGCCCGCCGTGACCTGGGCCTGGCCGTGACCGACCTGGACACCATCGTCACCCACGTCCACCACTGAGTTGCCGGGGCACGTTCGGGCCCTCGTTCACTCCACAGTCGCCGCGCGGACCACGGCCGGGCGGACCACGTCGTGTTCCTCTTTGCCGCGATGTTGGGCAAGCCGGGAGTGCAGACGAGAGGGCAGAGAGGTAAGGCAAGCCCTGAGTGGGGTCAAGCCCAGCTGGTCGGGGCGGCGGGATTTGAACCCGCGACCTCCTGCTCCCAAAGCAGGCGCGCTGCCAAGCTGCGCTACGCCCCGATGTCGTCGCCAGCCGGTTGACCGGGACTCCGAGCACCCCAGGTTAGGCGAGGCGCGCCATCGGCGGCTTCGATGCACCCCGCCGCTCGCGTCGGCCGGACATACGTCTCGTGCGAAGCCGGTCAGCGGGATAGCGTCACGCCGATGCCGTCCGTCCGTGTTGCCGTCTTCGATCTCGGAAGCAGCTCGTTCCATCTCATGGTGGTGGACGCTGGACGAGACGGCATGTTGGTTCCTGTCCTCCGGCGTCGCTCCTTCCTCCATCTCGGCACCGAGGTGGCCCGCACCGGTGGTGTGCCGGCCGACCGAGCGGCGATTGCAACCCGGGTGGTTCGTCGCCTCCGGACGACCGCCGACGAAGCCGGCGTCGACGTGGTGGTGGCACTGGCCACCGCCGCGCTCCGCGACGCATCCAACGGCCCCAGTCTGCTGGGCCGGCTGGAGGCCATCGTGGGCAGCCCCATCACGCTCTTGAGCGGCGAGGAGGAAGCCCGACTGTGCTTTTATGGCCAGCGAGCAGGCGTGTGGATGGGAGCCGATCCCGTTCTCGGGCTCGATCTGGGCGGCGGGAGCCTGGAAGCCGGCATCGGCAATGCCAACGAGATCCTGGCTGTGACCAGCGTCGCCCTGGGCACCGCTCGCCTCCGGGGCGAGCTGGCCACCGGCGATCCGCTGTCGAGGCGCGATCGGCGGGCTATCGAATCGGCGACGATCGAACGCGCCAAGCCGATTACCGAGATCCTGGCCGCTCACCCGTCGGCCGGAGACCGAGCCGTGGCCAGCGGGGGGACGGTGCGCGCATTGGCCCGGCTGGCCATGGGATTGCACCGACCACCCGCTCCGAACGCCTCAACCGTTCAGGTCAACCAGGTGGAACTTCCCGCCGGGCAACTCCACGACCTGGCCGACCGGCTGGCCACGCTGGACCTGACCGCCTGTTTGGAGCTTCCCGGCGTGCAGGCCCGTCGGGCGCCGTTGCTTCCCGTCGGAGCGGTGGTGCTGGCCACCCTCGTCGACGTGTTGGACCTCGGCCGACTGGTAGTCAGTGACTGGGGATTACGAGAAGGCGCCGTATTCGGCGCCCTCTCGCTGCAACCTGAGCTCACGACGGGCGCTGGGGACCCGGTGAACGCGATTGCCTAGTTCGCTCGGCTAGTCCTTCTTCTTGCCGAGGATCCGGTTCATCTTCGTGCCGCAGGTCGGGCAGGTGCCCTGCGCCGCGCGTCGGCCGTTGGCCAATTCGACCTCGTGCCCGTCGAAATTTCGCTTTTCTCGGCATTTCACGCAGTAACCCTCGTATGACGCCATTGCTTCCTCCTCAGATCTTGGATGGGAACGATCCCGGATGTGGACGATCCGAACGTATCGGCACCCGATCGTCGGATGGGGGATGGAGGGCGGTTTTGCTAGCTGGCAGCTAATTCTGCTCGCGGCGTGTTTTCCCCGTGCGCCGCCTTCCCGGGACCGTGCAACGCCCGAGCGGTGGCTCACATGGGCCTCCGAGGGTGCACTCGGGCCGACTGGGTCGCCGGGCATGGGTCGGTCCTAAGCTGACACCATGACCATCTATGAACCGACCATTCACACCCTGTCCGGTGAAGACGCGTCGCTCGGCGACTTCGAGGGCAAGGCCCTGTTGCTCGTGAACGTGGCGTCGAAATGCGGGCTGACGCCCCAGTACGAGGGCCTCGAACGGTTGCAGCGTACCTACGGCGACCGTGGCTTCTCGGTCCTCGGGTTCCCGTGCAACCAGTTCGCCGGGCAGGAGCCGGGAACGTCCGATGAGATCGCCGAGTTCTGTTCGGCCACCTACGGGGTTTCCTTCCCTTTGTTCGAGAAGGTCGACGTCAACGGCGGGAACCGTCATCCCATCTACGACGAGCTCACCGCCGTGCCCGACGCCGAGGGCGAAGCCGGGGACGTGCAGTGGAACTTCGAGAAGTTCTTGGTGTCACCGGGCGGTGAGATCGTGAGGCGCTTCCGCCCGACTGTCGACCCCGAGGCGCCCGAGGTCGTCGACGCGATCGAGGCCACGCTGCCAGGCTGAGCCATGCCCAACGACGAGGTGGTTATCGGCCAGCTGGCCGAGGTGTGGGCCTCTGCCGCCGCAGCCTGTAAGGGCCTGACCCCCGAACAGTGGGCCCTGCCAACCGACTGCCCGGGGTGGTCGGTCCGCGACCAGGTGTCGCATCTCCTCGCCATTGAGCGGTCGCTTCTCGGTGACCCGGCCCCACCCCCGCTAGCCGAACTGCCCGCATACGTGAGGAACCCCATCGGCGAGATCAACGAGCCGTGGATCGAGCAGCGACGGGGCACGCCGGGCGACGAGGTTCTGGCCGAATTCGAGGAGACGGCGGCTCGGCGCCTCGAATCGCTCCGATCCTTCTCGACCGAGCGGTTCGAGGAGATCGGATGGAGCCCCATCGGGGACGTCCCGTATCGGACGTTCATGACGGTCAGGGTCTTCGACTCGTGGGCCCACGAACAGGACATCCGCCTGGCCATCGACCGGCCGGGCGGCCGTGACGGCGCTGGTGAGGCGGTCACCTTGGACCGGTGCTTTCTGACGGTGGGGTACACGGTGGGGAAGAAGGTCGCTCCTCCTGACGGCACGACCGTGGTCTTCACGGTCACCGGCCCGCTCGGGCGCTCGGAGGCCGTCCGAGTCGTGGGCGGCCGGGCCGTGCGCCTGGACGAGGCGCCGGCATCGCCGACGGCTACCCTCACGATGGGCCAGGCCGCGTTCTGGCGGCTGGGCCTGGGTCGGTGTTCCGGGAGCGAGGCGCTGGCTACGGGAGCGGTAGCCCTCGATGGCGATGTCGACCTCGGTCGGCGGGTCGTCGAGGCGATGGCCTTCATGATCTGAGTCCGAGCCGCTTCGGGCTGACGACGCCTCGGCCCCTATGGTTCTTGGAAATTGCCCGCCTTTGGGGGTTCTTGGAAATTGCCCGCCTTTGGGCGAAAGGTGGGAGCTGCGCACAAATTGAATTTGACCAAAGGTGGGCAGTCGCCAACCAATTCGCCCAAAGGTGGGCAGATCCCAAAATGCAATTGCCGAGAGGGCTCTTCAGTTCCTCGGCCGACGGAGCAGACAGGGAGACCCGAGGAACTGTCGCAGCCCGTTCGTAGGTTGGAGGAAATGTACTCAACCGAGCACATCGACAAAGCCGGCCAAGTCAACGAAGCCACCATGGGTGGACACCTCTCAACCACACACCCCCGTTTCACGGGAACCGCCCGGAAGGCGCGTCCGCGACACCGGCACGCCGGCCCCGGGTGTGCCGAGACCGCTGGCGATCCGTTGCGGGGGCGGCCGCTTCGACGGGCGGTGTGTGCAGTGATCACGCGCTCCTGGTACCCGTGCTCGGTCTCCATTGTCCTTGACGTGCTCGATCAGTGGGGCTACGAGGTGGGCACCGATAATCCCAGCAAGGCGGTGGCCGACGCCCTCGCCTTCGAGGTCGATCCAGGGTGGCTTCGCCGGGTGGAACGGGGTTGGTACGCCGAGGGCACGGTGTCGCGCGGTAGCCGGCACCGGATTCTGTCCCTGTTCCCTGAGACAATCCGAGGTCTCCTCCGAGCGGGATCAGGTTCGTCCGGCGGCAAAACGGTCGAGGGAGGAAGAGGCTCACCGCCCAGTAGACTCACCTACTCGTATGCGAGCCACAGCAGCGCCCGAAGAGGGCAATAAGGTCCGTCTCTCCGTTGAGATCGACGAGGCGGAGATCGACGAGGCCCTCGACGAGGTGATGCGACGGCTGTCCCGCGAGGTACGGGTTCCTGGTTTTCGCCCGGGCAAGGTGCCACGGCGAGTCATCGAGGCCCGCATGGGCGGCGCCACGGCCGTTCGCGGCGAGGCGCTCCGTGAGGCGCTCCCCGACTTCTATGCCAAGGCGGTGACCGACACCGAGGTGGATCCGATCGCCGCCCCGGAGATCGATATCACCTCGGGTAACGATGCCGGCGCAGTGGCTTTCGACGCGATTGTCGAGGTACGACCGACGGTCGCCATCCCCGGCTACCAGGGCCTGGTCGTCACGCTTCCCTCCTTGGAGGTCCCCGAAGAGGACATCACCAGCCAGATCGATCGGCTGCGGGCGACCTCGGGCGAGCTCATCGACGTGAAGCGCCCAGCCCGGGACGGCGACCAGGTGACCGTGGACATTCACGGGACCCGCTCGGGACCGGGAGCCGGCAATGATCCGAAGGCAGACGAAGACCTCTCGGCCGAGGACTTCCTCTACGAGGTGGGGAGCGGCGGGGTCGTCCCCGAGCTCGATGACCAGCTCCGGGGGGCCAAGGTCGGTGACATCCTCACCTTCGACAGCTCCGTCGAGGCACTGGACCAGACGGTCTCATTCCGCGTGCTGGTGAAGGACGTGAAGGAGCTCAAGTTGCCGGAGGTGACCGACGAGTGGGCCGCCGAGGCCTCCGAGTTCGATACGGCTGACGAGCTCAGAGCGGATATCACCAACCGGCTCAAGCAGATGCGGATCGTGCAGGCGCAGATGGCCCTCCAGCAGAAGAGCATCGACGCACTGGTCGAACTGGTGACCGAAGACATTCCCGACGTGTTGGTGGCCGAAGAGCTCCGCGAGCGGATCCACGACCTCAATCATCGGCTCGAGCACCAAGGGATTGGGATCGAGCAGTTCCTCATGGCCAGCGGCCGCGACGAGCAACAGCTGCTCGACGAGCTCCGAGAGGGCGCCCTCCGTGGCGTCAAGGCCGACCTGGCCCTCCGGGCCCTGGTCGAGGCCGAGGAGATCGGGGTCAGCGACGAGGAGCTGGACACCGAGCTCGCGGCCATGGCCGAGCGCCTGGAAACCGACGTCGACCAGGTACGCGAGGAACTCGACCGGGCTGGGCGTTTGCCGGCGGTACGCTCGGACCAGCGCAAAGCCAAGGCCATGCGTTGGCTGCTCGACAATGTCGAGCTGGTCGATGAGGAGGGAAATCCCGTGTCACGGGACGACCTGAAGGTAGATCAGGGCGAGGAGGACTCGGAGTGAGCGTGACAGAGGGAATCAGTGGAATGGGTGCCCAGGCCTACAGCGTCCCGTGGGTGGTCGAGTCGACCAGTCGGGGCGAGCGCAACTACGACCTCTTCTCCCGCCTGTTGCGGGAACGGATCATCTTTCTGGGTACGCCGATCAACGACACGGTGGCCAACCTGGTCTGTGCCCAGCTCCTGTTCTTGGAGTCCGAAGAGGCGGACAAGGACATCCACCTCTACATCAACTCTCCTGGCGGTGACATCACCGCCCTGTTCGCCATCTACGACACGATGAAGTACATCAAGCCGGACACGTCGACCTTCTGCTTCGGACAGGCCGCCTCGGCCGCCGCCGTGCTGTTGGCCGCCGGCACCCGGGGGAAGCGGTTCGCCCTTCCCCATGCCCGCATCCTGTTGCACCAGCCCTTCGGGGGAGTGGAGGGTCAGGCCAGCGACATCGAGCTACAGGCCAAGGAGATTCTCCGGATGCGCGACCTGTTGAATGGCATGTTGGCGGCAGACACCGGTCAGACCATGGAAAAGGTGTCCAAGGACACCGACCGGGACTTCATCATGACGGCCGAGGAGTGCGTGAGCTACGGGTTGATCGACGAAGTCATCACGGCCCGTGACTCGGTTGGCATCGAAGCCGTCGGCGCGGCGTAAGGGACAAGTTCGTCCGACGCAGCCGGTAGGGTTGCATTCGGCGTTCACTCGACAATGGCGACCAAGGGAAAAGGGACAAGGGGAACCGACGTGGCGAAGTTCGGAGACGGTGGCGACCTCGTAAAGTGCAGCTTCTGCGGCAAATCCCAAAAGCAGGTCAAGAAGCTCATCGCCGGGCCGGGCGTCTATATCTGCGACGAGTGCATCGAGCTGTGCAATGACATCATCGCCGAGGAGCTGGCCGACACCACCGAGCTGTCCTTCGAGGAGCTGCCCAAGCCGAAGGAGATCTATGAGTTCCTGAACGACTACGTGATCGGGCAGGAATACGCCAAAAAGATCCTGTCCGTTGCCGTGTACAACCACTACAAGCGGGTCCAGGCGGGCAACAACGGCACGCATGACAACGAGGTCGAGCTGGCCAAGTCCAACATCTTGCTGCTCGGCCCGACCGGCTGCGGGAAAACGCTGCTGGCCCAGACCCTGGCCCGGATGCTCAACGTCCCCTTCGCCATCGCCGACGCCACCGCGCTGACCGAGGCCGGGTACGTGGGTGAGGACGTCGAGAACATCCTGTTGAAGCTCATCCAGGCGGCCGACTACGACGTCAAGCGGGCAGAGACGGGGATCATCTACATCGATGAGATCGACAAGATCGCCCGGAAGTCGGAGAACCCGTCGATCACCAGGGACGTTTCCGGCGAAGGCGTCCAGCAGGCCTTGTTGAAGATCCTGGAGGGGACGACGGCGTCGGTGCCGCCCCAAGGCGGCCGCAAGCACCCCCACCAGGAATTCATCCAGATCGACACGACCAACATCCTGTTCATCTGCGGCGGTGCTTTCGCCGGGATCGACAAGATCATCGAGAACCGCATCGGCCGCAAGGGCATGGGCTTCCGGGCCGAGGTCCGCAAGGCCTCCGAGCGCGACGACTCCGAGCTGCTCCGCCTGGTGCTCCCCGAGGACCTCATGAAGTTCGGGCTAATTCCCGAGTTCATCGGGCGCCTGCCCATGGTCGGGGCCGTCTCCCACCTGTACAAGGACGCGCTGATCCAGATCCTGGTGGAGCCGAAGAACGCACTCACCCGGCAGTACAAGCGGGTCTTCGAGTTGGACCGGGTGGAGCTGGAGCTGACCGACGATGCCCTGGAGGCAGTGGCCGAGCAGGCCCTCTTGCGGGGTACCGGTGCGCGGGGTCTGCGGGCCATCCTGGAAGAGGTACTGCTCGAGGTGATGTACGACCTTCCCAGCCGCACCGACGTATCGAAGTGCGTGGTCGATCGGGCGGTGGTTCTCGAGAAGGTGCATCCCACCCTGGTGCCGCTCAACCCCCCGACCAAGTCCACCCGCACCCGCCGGGCTGCCTCCTAAGGCCCGAGCCGAGCCCGGTCCAGAAACCTCGGCCGATTCGACCGGGGTGGGCATCGTCATCGCCGACGGTGCCCCCTTCAGGCCTTCTCCACAGCCGCACCCCATCAGTTAGGTCACCGCCCTCCCGCCGACACCTCCCACCGCCAGACCCGAGCGCCACACCCACCATGCCCTTCACCGATCTTCCCGAGGCCATCGCCTGGCTCGATGCGCACATCGATTTCGAGTCCATTGCCCCGACCCGCCGCGCCCTTCCCACCCTGGACCGCATCCGCGAGCTCATGGGCATCCTGGGCGACCCACAGCGCGCCTACCCATCGATCCACCTGACCGGCACCAACGGCAAGGGCTCGACGGCGGCCATGGCCACATCCCTCCTGGCCGGCCAGGGTCTGACCGTGGGGACCTACACCAGCCCCAACCTGTACCGGGTCAACGAGCGCCTGTCCCGGAACGGTGAGCCCATCGATGACGACGCCTTTCTCGGCGTCCTCGAGACCCTTGCCGGCCTGGAGGGGCTCCTGTCGGATCGCCCCACCCGCTTCGAGCTCCTCACCGCGGCGGCGTTTGCCTGGTTCGCCGACGAGGCGGTGGACGTGGCCGTGGTCGAGGTGGGGCTCGGGGGCACGTGGGACAGCACCAACGTGCTCGACGGCGACGTGGCCCTGATCACCAACGTGAGCTTCGATCACACCGAGGTGCTGGGCCCGACGTTGGCCGACATCGCCGGCGACAAGGCTGGGATCTTCAAGCCGGGCAGCCGCGTGGTGATCGGGGAGACCGACCCGGCACTGGTGACCCTGCTGCGAGCGAAGGCAGCCGAAGCCGGCGCCGAGGAGGTGTGGGTCCGCGGCGAGGACTACGGGTGGACGGCCAACCGGGTCGCCGTCGGCGGCCGCTTGCTCGACCTGCGCACACCGCAGGGCTCCTACGGCGAGGTCCTCGTGCCGCTCCACGGTGCTCACCAGGGTGACAACGCCGCTACCGCCCTCGCCGCGGTGGAGGCTTTCTTCGGCTCGCCGTTGCACGAGGACGTAGTCGACCAGGCCTTGTCTGCAGTATCGGTTCCCGGTCGGCTCGAGGTCATCGGCCGTCACCCCCTGGTGGTGGTGGACGGGGCCCACAACGTGGCCGGGATGACCGTGCTGGCCCGCACGCTGATCGAGGAGTTCACCGTCGACGGTGAGGCGGTGGCCGTGATCGGAATGCTGCGGGGACGCGACCCGGTGGCCATGCTCGAGGCCCTCCAGAGCGCCGGCGTCCGTTCGGTGGTGGCCTGCGCGCCCGATTCGCCGCGGGCCCTCCCCACCGAAATCGTGGCCGAAGCGGCGCAGGGGCTCGGTATGGAGGTGCGAGCTGCCCCCACCGTGGCCGAGGCGGTCGCCGTGGCCGTCGACAGTGCCGGGCCCGACGACCGTTGCGTCATCTGCGGCTCGTTGTACGTGGTGGCTGATGCACGGCGCCGGTTGGTGGGCGATGGCCTCTGAGGACCCTCGGAGCGCCCTCGGGTGTCCCTCGGGGGATTCGGGCGCCCGACGGTTCTCGGCTAGCCTGCCCGCCTCGTGAGACGCACACTTGTCATTTGCAAACCCGACGCGGTGGAGCGGGGACTGGCCGGCGAGATCATCGGACGCATCGAGGCGAAGGGGCTCCGCTTGGTGGCGGCCGAGCTGCGGACCATTCCCGTCGAGGTGGCCGGTCGCCACTACGCCGAGCACGAGGGCAAGCCCTTCTATGCCGGCCTGGTGGCCTTCATCACCCGGTCTCCTGCGCTGATCATGGTGGTGGAGGGCCCCGATGACACTTATGCCGTGGTGCGGAACCTCATGGGCGCCACCAACCCGGTCGAGGCCGCCCCGGGGACCATCCGGGGTGACCTCGCCCTCGAGGTGGGGGAGAACCTGGTCCACGGGTCGGACTCCCCGGAGTCGGCCAAGAGAGAGATCGAGCTCTTCTTTCCCGGCCTGGCCTGACCTCGGCTGACGCCCTGGTCGGTCGAGGGTCCCGGGCCTCCCGTTCGGAGCGCCTTGTGCCCACCGGTCCGTTCCCGTAGCCTTGACGCACGATGACCTGGCGCGCGCCCCGCGAAAACACCGGATCCGGGGCAGTTGCACGGGGCAAATTGTCAACCCGACCGCTCTACGACGGAGGGGTTCATCTCTGATGGCCGACAACCGCTTTTTTCTTTTGGGCCGAGACATGGCTGTGGATCTCGGGACCGCCAACACCCTGGTGTACGTGCGCGGCCGGGGCATCATCTTGAACGAGCCCTCCGTGGTGGCGGTCAACGTGAAGGACGGCCGGCCCCTGGCCGTGGGGGCGGAGGCCAAACGCATGATCGGCCGGACCCCCAGTCATATCCAGGCGATCCGGCCGCTGAAGGACGGGGTCATCGCCGACTTCGAGATCTGCGAGAAGATGCTCCGCTACTTCATCCACCGGGTCCACCAGCGCCGCTTCGCCAAGCCGCGCATGGTGATCTGCGTCCCCTCGGGCATCACCGGGGTGGAGCAGCGTGCGGTCATGGAGGCGGCCGAGTACGCCGGGGCCCGCAAGGCCTACATCATCGAGGAGCCGATGGCCGCGGCCATCGGGGCGGGCCTGCCCGTCCACGAGCCCACCGGGAACATGGTGGTGGACATCGGCGGCGGCACCACCGAGGTGGCTGTCATCTCCCTGGGCGGGATCGTCACCAGCCAGTCGATCCGGATCGGCGGTGACGAGCTCGACGAGGCGATCGTCTCGTTCGTGAAGAAGGAGTACAGCCTGGCCCTGGGCGAACGTACGGCCGAGGAGATCAAGATCGCCCTCGGCTCCGCCTACGAGCTCGAAGAAGAGCTGCACGCCGAGATCCGCGGTCGCGACCTGGTGACCGGCCTGCCCAAGACGGTGGTGATCTCAACCCAGGAAATCCGCAAGGCCATCGAGGAGCCGGTGTCGGCGATCGTCGACGCCGTCAAGGTGACGTTGGACCGCACGCCGCCCGAATTGGCAGCCGACATCATGGAGCAGGGCATCGTGCTGACCGGTGGCGGCGCGCTGCTGCACGGCCTGGACAGCCGGCTGCAATCGGAGACGGGCATGCCCATCGTCGTGGCCCGCGACCCGTTGAACTGCGTTGCCATCGGTAGTGGTCAGTGCCTCGAGGAGTTCGAGGCGCTGAAGCAAGTGCTCATCACGTCGTCAGCCCGCTGACCGAGCCGCTCAGTAACTCGTGGCGAAGCCGCGGCGGCTCCGCCGCCCCCGAACGACGCTCCTCATCCTGGTCCTCATCTCGATCACCATCATCACCCTGGATGCCCGGGGCGGCCTGAACAGCTTCACCTCCGGCGTCAAATCGGTGGCCGCCGATGCCTTTTCGCCGATCCGTTCCGGGGTCGACGGTCTGGTCCGGCCCATCGGCAGCTTTCTGGCCGGCAGCGTGCACTACGGGGCGGTGCGCCAACAGAACCAGAAGCTCCAGGCCGAGATCGGCTCCTTGCGACAGCAGATGCTCGAGCAGCAGAACGCGGCCCAGGCGCTGCGCCAGTTGCAAGCGCTCAGTGCCCTGAACGACCTCCCGACCGTGCAAGGCCTGAAGCAGGTCAAGGCGGAGGTGACCGACTTCAACACCTCCGACTTTGCCGCCACCATCGAGCTCGGAGTCGGTCGCTCACAGGGGGTCACGGTGGGGATGCCGGTCATGGGATCGGGTGGCGCTACCGGTGGGCTGATCGGCCAGGTGGTGTTCGCCAGCAAGAGCACGTCCACGGTGCGGCTGCTCACCGACGGGCAGTCGACGGTGGGGGTGGCCTACGGCCCGGGTGACTACGCCGTCCTCAGCGGACAGGGGGCGGGGAAGCCGCTCACGGCCCAGTACATACCGTCCAACACGCCGTTGCCCAAGGGCCCGGCCTTCGTCACCAGCGGTCTGCAGGGCGCCATCTTCCCCCCGGGGCTGCCGGTGGCCCAGGTCACCAGCGTCAAGAACGGTTCGTCGGCCAACGACGAGACGGTAAGCCTCGAACCCGTCGCCGACTTCGCCCACCTCCGCTACGTTTCCGTCCTCTTGTGGGGGCCACCCGGCGGATCGGGCACGTCGGTGGCGGGACAATGACCGGCCGATCGGTGGGACCATGACCGGTCGGGACGCTGCCAAGGTCATCGTGGTGGTGCTGCTGTTCCTGACCGTGCAGCAGACCCTCATGTTGGACATCAACATCGGCGGAGTCCACCCAGACATCATGGTGCTGCTCCCCATCGCCGCCGGGATCATCGGCGGACCCTCGCGCGGGGCGATCATGGGATTCGGGTCCGGTTTGGTGGCCGACCTCTTTCTGCCCACACCCTTCGGCCTGTCGGCGCTGATCGGGTGCCTGGTCGGGTTCGGGGTCGGGCTCTCGACCGTCGCCCTCGACCGTGCGGCCTGGTGGCTCCCACCACTGGCTGCCCTCGGGGCCAGCGCGGCCTACGAGGTGGCCTACGCGGCAGTCGGGTCGATCCTGGGACAGCCGCAGATGCTCCATGTCGACATCGTGGGCATCGTCTTGGTGGTGTCGTTCGTCAACGCCGTCCTGGCCGTGCCCGCCGTGCGCATTGTCGGGTGGGCACTGCCCAAGGTGTCGACCGAAGGGATGCCCGGCTCGGTCGGTCCCATCGGGAGTGTCCGATGACCGATCTGAGCGAGACCAGTCGTTCTCTCAGCCGCGCAGACATTGCGCGGTGGGAAGGTCAGGATATCCGCCAGTGAAACGCACGTGGCGCCATCCCATCAGCGGGTCGAAGCAGTATCTGCGTCCCGAGCGGGAGCGGTTCGGACCCCGCAAGGTAGCCAGACAACCGAAGATCCACAAGAACCGGGTGTCGGTGGGGTCGATGCTCGACGCGCCCGATTCCACCGCCGCTCGGCCGGGACTGCGCCTCCGCATCACCGGCCTCGTGGTCATCGCCCTCTTCGCCATCTTGGGGCTGCGTCTGTGGACCCTCCAGGTCCTCCAAGCACCAGCCGCCGTCCATGCCGTCTCGGCCAATCAGATCCGAGCGGTGGCCATCCCGCCGACCAGGGGCGAGATCCTGGACAGCACCGGCTTGCCGCTGGTCAACAACATCGTCACCCAACAGATCACCTTGTCACGGGTGCAGGCGGCCAACGATCCCCAGGTGGTGGGGAGCCTGGCCGCTCTCATCGGCCAGACCCCCGCCCAGGTCCAACAGACGATCAACGACAAGCAGTACAGCCCGTACAAGCCGGTTCCCATCCTGGACAACGCCCCCCTGCCCGACGTGCTCTACATCAAGGAGCACCCTGCTGACTTCCCCGGGGTAGAGGTGGTTCAGACCACGGAGCGGAACTATCCCCAAGCAGAGATCCCAGGGCCGGCGGCCGGCGGCTACCCGGCGGCCCAGACCCTCGGGTACGTGGGCTCCATCAGCGCCGACGAGCTGAAGACCCTTGCCGCCCAGGGCTATCAGGCCGGCGACCAGGTCGGTCAGACCGGCCTCGAGGCTCAGTACGAGTCGGCGTTGCGGGGCACACCCGGCCAACAACAACTCGAGGTCGACGCACAGGGACAGGTGGTGGGCACGCTGAAGACCCTCGCGGCCAAGTCGGGCGACAACCTGGTCACCAACATCAACCTCGGCCTTCAACAGGTCGCCGATGACGCCCTCGCCACCCAGATCGCCACCGTGCGCCAGACGCCGGACGCCGCCGACAACAACGCGTTGCCGCCCGCCATCAACGGCTCGGTGGTGGTGATGAACCCACAGACCGGCGCAATCCTGGCCATGTCCTCCTACCCCTCGTACAACCCGACCGTCTGGGTAGGGGGGATTTCCCAAGCCAACTACGCGGCACTCCAGGCCACCAACTCGCTGAACAACTGGGCCATCAACTCCCAGCTGGCGCCAGGGTCGACCTTCAAGCTGGTCACGGCCACCTCGGCCTTGCAGACCGGCTTGATCACGCCGGACACGGCGTATGTGGACAACGGTGGGTACACGGCACCGAATTGCACGGGGCCGAACTGCCATCTGAAGGACGACGTCGGCGACAATGCCAACGGTGCGGCCTACAACGTCAGCTCGGCGCTCACCGTGTCCAGTGACGCGTTCTTCTACCAGCTGGGCGCCGAATACTGGGGGGCACAGTCCCAGTACGGCAAAGAGCCGATCCAGACCGTGGCCGCCCAGTACGGCTACGGGGGGCCCACCGGCATCGACATTCCCAACGAGTCCATCGGACGGGTCGACTCACCGTCGGAACGGGTGAAGCTCCATCAGGCCAACCCGACTGCCTTCCCGAACACGGCCTGGTATACCGGCGACAACATGGAGCTGGCCTTCGGCCAAGGTGGAACGGTCATCACCCCGCTCCAGGAGGCGGTGGCCTATTCGACCTTCGCCAACGGCGGCACCCGCTACGCACCCGAGGTGGCCGCCGGCGTCGTCAGTCCCGACGGCAAGGTGATCTCGAAGGCCGTGCCCAAGGTGACCGGCCACGTGGACCTGTCGCCAACGAATTATCAGGCGCTGCTCACGGGCTTCGAGGGCGTCGTCAACGACCCGAACGGAACCGGCTACGGGAGCTTCGTCGGATCGGGGTGGAACCAGGCGGCCTTCACCCTCGGCGGGAAGACGGGTACGGCCAGCGTCGGCGTCGACGCTCATGGAAATCCACAAGAGCCGACATCCTGGTTCGTCGGGTTCGGCCCCAATCCCAATCCGCAGTACGTGGTGGTCAGCGAGATCAACGAGGGCGGCTACGGCGCCCAGGCATCAGCCCCGGTGGTCAGGAAGATCTTCGACTACCTGGCCGCCCATCCGGTGACCGCCCCCGTCTTGCCGCCGGCGTCCGCCTCGGTGAACTCGAGTGGGGCTGCGCCTGTGCCCACCACGACCACCACCACGGCTCCGGGATCCACCACGACCACGGCTCCGGGATCGACCACCACCACGCCCGGTCCGGGGTCGACCACGACCCCGTCGACCGATGGCGGCTCCACGACGACCACGACACCGGGCACGGCCGTCGGGACCGGTGCGGCCGACAGGAGGAAGTCCCACTAGGGCTCAGCGGTATCGGCGGCGGGCGGCCAGAGCCGGTCACGAGCCCTAAGCTGGGGTCGGATGGAGTCCCTCTGGTCGCGGATCGAACCGCTCTTGTCCCAGGTCACGAAGCCGGCCCGGTACATCGGCGGCGAGCTGGGCGCACAGTCACCCGAACATGTCGGCGGGACAGTGGCCTGGCTCCTCGTCTACCCGGACACCTACGAGATCGGCCTTCCCAACCAGGGGCTGCAGATCCTCTACGAGATCCTGAACGAGCGCCCGGACGCCGTGGCCGAGCGTTCGTACGCACCCTGGGTGGACATGGAAGAGCAGATGCGAGCCAACGGCATCCCCTTCTTCTCGCTCGAGAGCCATCTGCCCGCCCGGGCCTTCGACGTCCTGGCCTTCAACCTCTCGGCCGAGCTCACCTATACCAACGTCCTCAACCTGATCGACCTGTCCGGCCTGCCGGTGCGGTGGGCCGAGCGGACGGCCGGGGACCCTTTGGTGGTGGCCGGTGGACACTGCGCCTTCAATCCTGAGCCGCTGGCCGATTTCGTCGACTGCTTCGTCCTCGGCGACGGCGAGGAGGTGATCGGCGAGATCAACGAGGTACTGGCCGCCTGGAAGGCGGGACACCCGGTCGACGGCGGCGACGCCGATCCGGGGACGCGGCCGGCCCTCCTCCGCGCCCTGTCCCAAGTACCCGGCGTCTACGTCCCGTGGTGCTACGACCCCGAGTACGACGAGGGCAATGGCACCCTCCTCGGCACCGTCGCCCGGTTCCCCGAGACACCCGAGCGGGTCGAGAAGCGGACCATCTCGGACCTGGGCGAGTGGCCCTATCCCAAACAGCAGTTGGTGCCCCTCATCGAAGTGGTCCACGACCGCTTGAACGTGGAGCTGTTCCGGGGGTGCACCCGGGGCTGTCGCTTCTGCCAAGCGGGGATGATCACCCGTCCGGTCCGGGAGCGTCCGGCCTCGCAAGTCCGCACCATGGTCACCGACGGTCTGAATCGGACCGGCTACGACCAGGTGGCCCTGACCTCACTGTCGAGCGCCGACTACTCGGGCATCGAGGACACGGTGACCTCGATCATCGATGACCCGTCGTGCTCGGGACAGGTGTCGGTCAGCCTGCCCAGCTTGCGGGTCGATGCGTTCACGGTGGGCACGGCGGCCCAGATCCAGCGGGTGCGCCGGACCGGGTTGACGTTCGCTCCTGAAGGAGGCACCTGGCGGATGCGCCAGGTGATCAACAAGCTCATCAGCGAAGAGGACCTCTACGCCGCGGTGGACGCCGCCTTCAGCCAGGGATGGCGGCGGGTCAAGCTCTACTTCCTGATCGGCCTGCCCACCGAGACCGACGAGGACACCCTGGGCATCGCCACGTTGGCCGGCCAGTGCGTGGAGATCGGCAAGCGCTACCACAAGAGCGTCACCGTCACCGCGTCGGTGGGCGGGTTCGTCCCCAAGGTCGACACCCCGTTCCAATGGTTCGGGCAGAACACGGTGGAGGAGCTCCGCCGCAAGGTCAACCTCGTCCGCGAGGCAGCGCGACGCGTCCGGGGTCTGACCATTCGCTGGCACGACCCCGAGGCCACCGCGGCCGAGGGCATCGCAAGCCGGGGCGACCGTCGGGTCGGCGCGGTCATCGAGGACGTGTGGCGGGCCGGTGGCACCTTCCAGGAGTGGTCCGAGCACTTCGACCTCCGGCTGTGGACCGATGCGCTGTCCGCCCACGGACTCTCGCTGGAGCAGTGCGTCTACTGCCACCGGTCCGAGCACGAGGCGCTGCCCTGGGACCACGTCTCGGCCGGGTTGCACCGGGACTTCCTCTGGCAGGACTGGCGGGACGCCCTTGCCGCCCACGGCCTGGAGGACTGCCGCTGGACACCCTGCTACGACTGCGGCGCCTGCACCGGGTTCGGGATCGAGCACGTGGTGGCATCTGCGGTGCCACCAGCAGGGGGAAGTCAGGGGACCGGCCAGGATCTGTCCGCCGGCGGCCAGGTACCGGTACGATTTCTGGTTACGGCGCCGGCCGGCGCCGCCTCGGTCCCCGAGGCCGACAGGAGTCCCGCCGTCATGGCGGGAGAAGGGAAAGGCTGAGGTGCGCATCCGGTTCCGCTTCTCGAAAGTGGGCAAGGTGCGGTTCACCAGCCAACGGGACGTGGCCCGGATGTGGGAGCGGGCGCTGCGCAAGGCCCGCCTGCCTCTGGCCTACACCGAGGGATTCTCGCCCCGCCCGCAGCTCAGTTTCGGCCTGGCCCTCCCCACCTGCTCCGAGTCGATCGCCGAGTATCTCGACGTGGCCCTCGACCCAGAGCGGCCGGAGACGGCCGCCGTGGCCGTGGACGACCTTCCGTCCCTGCTCACGCCCCTGCTTCCCGAGGGAATCACCGTCACGGAGACGGCTCTGGTGGATCCTCGGATTGGCTCGCTCCAGCAGCAGGTGACATCCTGCTCGTGGGTGATGAATTTCACCGGGGTGACCCGGGAGGTCCTGGCGGAGCGGACCGCCGCCTTGTTGGAGGCGTCGGTGGTCCCCATACGCCGGGAGCGCAAGGGCCGCCAGGAGGACGACGACCTCCGCCCATCGGTCCTGGCCCTGTCCGTTCCCGAACAAGCAGCCGGCGCCGCCGCGGTGGGCTGGGGACTGGATCGTCGAGCCGAGCCCGGAGTGGAGCTCGTTGCCGAGCTGGCCACGCAGCCTCGCGGGGTCAGGCCTCGAGAGCTGCTCGCCGGGCTCAATGCCGTGGGCCGTTCGCCCAGGGTGGACGGCGGCGGAACAGACCGTACCGGAGTAGGCCTGGGCGCAACCGACACCGTGCCGGTTCTCGACCGGGTCTGTCGGACACAACAGTGGATCGAGCGCGACGGCGCCCGATGGGAGCCCCTCGCAATCGGGGCTGTCCCGCCGGGCCCCGACCGCGCCGTGTGCGCCAGCGGGCGTGCATCGTGAACAGTACGAGAAGGGAATTCGATGTCAGAAGCACCGACCGGGCAGCCGGTCGAGACCTCGGCGGAAACGCAGGGGCCTCCGACCGCGCCCATCGAGAACGACACCGTCCGTGGGACGGAAACAGGTGAAGGCACCAGCAGGCAACCGGTAAGCGGCACAGTCGACGCCAGCCCCGTAGCCGCCGAGGACGGGGGGATCGACGGCGAGACCGGTGGTCAACCGAAGACGGGCCAGAACCGCCGCCGCCGCGGGTCCAGAGGCGGGCGCGGCCGCGGTCGGAGCGGTGCCGGCGGCGCGGGTGGCGGTCCCGACCCACAGGCAACTGCGGGCCAGGGTGACGGCGACGCAGTGGGCCCGGCGGGCTCGGCGGTGGCCGGTAGGCCCGACCCCACCGCCGCCGACGGGGGATCGGAACCGGTTGACCCGATGCGTTCGACCGCGGGTCCGCCGGTGTCGGCGACAGGGGGTCCGGTGACCCCGGCCGCGGCCATGCCGCGGCCGAAGATCGGGGACACCCGGCCGGGATCGCCCGTGGCGGCGCCTGAGCCCGCTCCTCGTGGCGCCGAGATGGGCAACGGCCGGCGCCCCGGGGGCAACGGCGGCCCCCGCGACCGCGCCCGCGGCGACAGCAGCCAGGCCATGGCGGCGACCGACGTGAAGAAGCCGGCAGGCCGAGGCCAACAGGCTTCCCGGGGATCGGACCCGGCCGAGGTGCTCGGCGACGGCCCCAAGCCGTCGAGCCGGCGTGGCGGCCGGGAACGCCGGGGCAAGGCGGTCGGGCGGTACATGATCGCCGTCCACGTGCAACCCCACCTGACCCAGATCGCGCTGCTCGAGGGTCGCACGTTGGTGGAGCACTACGTGTCCCGGGCCACCGACGACGACACCCAGATCGACGGGAACATCTACCGGGGCCGGGTGCAGAACGTGCTCCCGGGGATGGAGGCAGCCTTCATCGACATCGGCACCCCCAAGAACGCCGTCCTCTACCGAGGAGACGTCCGCTATGACACCGACGACGTCGAATCGGGTGCCTCGGGCCAGCCCCGGATCGAAGAGGTGCTCCGGCCCGGCCAGACCATCCTGTGCCAGGTGACCAAGAACCCGATCGGGGCCAAGGGCGCCCGCCTGACCCAGGAGGTCTCACTCCCCGGCCGGTTCGTGGTCCTGGTCCCCAACTCCACCGCCTACGGCATCTCCAAGCGGCTCGACGACGGCGAGCGCAAGCGTCTGCGCAAGATCGTCGACGCCGTCCGGCCCAAGGGCCACGGCCTGATCGTCCGCACCGCAGCCGCCGGGGCCAGCGCCGAAGAGCTGAGCAACGACGTCGAGCGCCTGGTGGCCGAGTGGGAGGGCATTGCCGCCGATGCCCTCAAGGGCACGGGCGCCGCCCTCCTCTACCAGGAGCCGGACATCGCCGTGCGGGTGATCCGAGAAGAGCTCAACCGCGAGTACCGGGGCGTGGTCATCGACGACCTGGCCCTCTACGAGCAGGTCCGGGACTACGTCGGCGCAGTCAACCCGGAGCTGGCCGACCGGGTCGAGTACTACGACCCGGTCGAGGAGGCACTGCCCATCTTCGAGCGGTTCCACGTGCACGAGCAGCTCCACAAGGCTCTCGACCGAAAGGTGTTCCTGCCCTCGGGGGGCTCGCTGGTCATCGACCGGACCGAGGCCTTGACCGTGATCGACGTCAACACGGGCAAGAACGTCGGGAAGACCAATCTCGAAGAGACCGTCTATCGAAACAACCTGGAGGCGGCCGAAGAGGTGGCTCGCCAGCTACGGCTGCGGGACATCGGCGGGATCATCGTCATCGACTTCATCGACATGGAGATCCGCGAGAACCGGGACAAGGTGGGGAGCGCCCTCCGTTCGGCCCTGGCCCGGGACAAGACCCGGACCCAGGTGTTCGACATCTCCGAACTGGGGCTGGTGGAGATGACCCGGAAGCGGGTGTCCGAGGGCCTGATCGAGTCGATGTCGAAGATCTGCGAGGTCTGCGCCGGGCGCGGCATCATCTTCGACGAGAGCGAGTTCTAAGGGTCCGGCCCACTCCGGTACGTCCGGCCCGGGGGGTCCGGTCCGCCTGGTACGTGCGGCCCGGGGGGTCCGGTCCAGCTGGTACGGCCGGCCCGGAGGGGTCCGGCCCAGCTGGTACAGTGTCGCCCTTATGTATGCCGTGATCAAGACCGGAGGCAAGCAGGAGCGCGTGGCCGAGGGCCAACAGCTCCGCGTGGAATTGCTGGGCAAGGCCCCCGGCGCCGAGGTGGCCTTCACCCCGGTTCTCCTGGTCGACGGCGACACCGTCCTGGCCACGCCCGAAGCCTTGGCCGGGGCCTCGGTCACCGCCCAGGTGGTCGGCGAGGAGCTCGGGCCGAAGATCCGCGGCTTCACCTACAAGAACAAGTCGAACCAGTCGAAGCGCTGGGGCCATCGCCAGCGCTACTCGACGATCGAGATCACTGCGATCTCGTCGGCGAGCTGACCGGCAGCCTCTTCAGCCTCAAAGGAGCCAGTGCAATGTCCAAGACCAAAGGTGGCGGTTCCACCCGAAACGGACGGGACTCGAATGCCCAGCGGCTGGGCGTGAAGACCTTCGGCGGCACCTCGGTGCAAGCCGGCGCCATCATCGTGCGCCAGCGTGGAACCAAGTTCCATCCCGGCATCAACGTGGGCCGTGGCGGCGACGACACCCTGTTCGCCCTGGCCGACGGCACCGTGCAATTCGGGCACCGCAAGGGACGCAAGCTCGTCGACGTGATCACCCCCGATTGAGCGGGTATCGCCCGGTACGCGTCCGCCCGTGACCTCGAGCGAGCGTGCCGACGCGCCGGTGGTGGAGCCCGGCGGCGCCGAGCCCACCCGCCGGCTGCCCATCGATGGGTGCGTGAACTTCCGTGATCTGGGCGGCTACCGGGTAGCCGACGGGCGCCGGGTGCGCTGGCGCCGGCTGTTCCGGGCCGACGGCCTCAGCCGGCTGAGCGAGGACGATCGCTCGCTGCTGAGCGACCTGGGACTGGCCACGGTCATCGACCTACGCACCATCGACGAGGCCGAACAGCGGGGATCGTTCCCCGTCGACGCACTGCCGGTGGCCTACCACAGCCTGCCCCTCACCGACGTCCTCCCCTCGCCCGAGGAGCTGCCGTCGTGGGCCGAGGCCTCCTTTGTCGCTGCCCGCTACGCCGACATGCTGTCGGGCGGGTCCGCCGTGCTGAAGCGGTCCATCGAGATCCTGGCCGGGCCGGGCGCGCTCCCCGCCGTCTTCCACTGCAGCGCGGGCAAGGACAGGACCGGCGTCCTCTCCGCCCTCATCCTGGCCTTCCTGGGTGTACCCGATACGGTGATCGCCGAGGACTACGCCCTCTCGGGCCCGGCCATGAACGAGCTCCTGGCCCGGCTGAAGGGGGACTACGCCGACGCGGCCGAGGTCGTCGAGCAGTTCGCTCCGGCCATCCTGCACGCCGCTCCCGAGACCATGGTGCAGTTCCTCGGCGAGGTACGGGCCGAGCACGGCAGCTACGCGGCGCTCGAGCACCGTCTCGGGGTGGCCGAGCCGATGGACCGGCTGCGCCGGGACCTCCTCGAAGCGTCCTGACGGGCCCGCATGGGCCCGGTGTCGACGGCTGGGGCCGGCACGGCCCGCATAGCCCACCAACAGGGACGACGTAGCTCGGTCGCTAGGATCGACGGAATGTCCGGCTTCGTCGACGAAGTACAAATCCATGTGAAGGCGGGCGACGGCGGGGCGGGCGCGGTCTCGTTCCGGCGGGAGGCCCACGTCGACAAAGGCGGCCCCGACGGCGGCGACGGTGCCAGAGGAGGGGACGTGTGGCTGGTGGCCACGACCAACCAGTCATCCCTGCTGGCCTTCCGGGACCATCCCCACCGGCGGGCGGCCAACGGAGGTCACGGCGGGGGCAAGAAGAAGCATGGCGCCCAGGGAGCCGATCTCGAAGTCCTGGTCCCGGTGGGCACCAAGGTTCTCGACAACGAGGGGACCGTGCTCGCCGACCTGGTCGGACCGGGCGACCGCTGGATGGCCGCCGAGGGTGGGCGCGGCGGCCGGGGGAACGCCTCGTTCCTGAGCAACCGGCGCCGGGCCCCGGCCTTCGCCGAGCAGGGCGAGACCGGCCACGAGCAGTGGTACGACATGGAGCTGGCCCTGGTGGCCGACGTGGCCCTGGTCGGGTTCCCCAATGTGGGGAAGAGCACCCTCATCTCGCGCATCTCGGCGGCCAAGCCCAAGATCGCCGACTATCCCTTCACCACCTTGGAGCCCAACCTGGGAGTGGTGCGCACGGCCGAGGACGTCAACTTCACCGTGGCCGACATCCCCGGGTTGGTGGAGGGGGCAGCCGACGGTAAGGGACTCGGGCACCGTTTCCTTCGCCACGTCACCCGGGCCCGGGTGCTGCTGGTCCTGCTCGAGCTGGAGCCGGTGACCGGTATCAGCCCGCGGGAACAGGGTCGGGTCTTGCTCGATGAGCTGGGGCGCTACCGCCCCGAGCTCCTCGACCGCCCCCGGTTCGTGGTCGGCTCCAAGGCCGACGTGATCGGCGGCGCAGGGGCCACAGCCGACGTGATCGGCGGCGCAGGGGCCCCTGGGACCCTCGTCCCCGACCTGTTGATCTCAGCCGTCACCGGCCAGGGCATTCCCGAGCTGCTCGGCGCCCTGTCCCGGCTGGTGACCGAGGCCCGGGCCGCCGTGCCCGAGGGGGACGGGACCATCGTGATCCACCGGCCCCTTCCGGCCGGCATCGTCGTGGACAAGGTGGGCGACGGCGTCTTCGAGGTGATCGGCAAGGGAGCCGAGCGGGCCGTCTCGCTGAACGACGTCACCACCGACGAAGCAGCCGCCTACATCCAGGACCGGCTGCGCCGGCTGGGTGTCGACCGTTTGCTGGGCCGGGCCGGAGCGAAGGACGGCGACCTCGTACACATCGGGGGGCTCTCGTTCACCTGGTACCGGGACCAGCCGGAGTTCACCGGCGACGCGCCCAGCCGCCGGAAGCGGCGGTCGTGAACGGCGCTCGAACCGTGGTGGTCAAGATCGGCTCCTCCTCGCTGACCGACCCCGACGGTGCCATCGACACCGATGCCATCGCCATGCTGTCGGCCGAGGTGGCCCGGGTGCGGGGCGACGGCCACCACGTGGTGGTGGTCACCTCGGGGGCCATCGCCGCCGGCTGGCGGACCCTGGCCGAGGGCGCCCCCCGACCCTCCGACCCCGCCACCTTGCAGGCCGTGGCCGCCGTCGGCCAGCACCAGCTCATGCGGGTGTGGAGCGACAGCCTGGCCGGCCTCGGGCTCATCGCCGGCCAGGTCCTCTTGGCCCCGCTCGACTTCGTCCACCGCAGCCAGTACCTGCACGCCCGCCAGACCCTCGGCCGCCTCATAGACCTGGGCATCGTCCCCGTCGTCAACGAGAACGACGCAGTGGCCGACGAGGAGATCCGGTTCGGCGACAACGACCGGCTCGCCGCCCTGGTCGCCCACCTGGTCGGGGCCGACCTCCTCGTGTTGTTGACCGATACCGTGGGACTGCTCACCGGTGACCCGCGTTTCACAGCCGAGGCCTCGCTCATCGAAGAGGTGGTGGAGATCGACCACGAGCTCGAGTTGATCGCCGGGGGCCCGGGATCGCAGGCCGGGAGCGGGGGCATGGCCTCCAAGCTGGCCGCGGCCAAGATCGCCACCTGGTCGGGGGTGGAGGCGGTCATCGCCGACGCCGCCCGGGAGGGCGTCCTCACCTCAGTCGTCAACGGTTCGATCGGGGTGGGGACCCGGTTCCGGCCCCGGGAGCGCCGGCTACCGGCCCGGAAGCTCTGGATCGCCTTTGCCATCGGCGCCTCGGGAACGGTGGCCGTCGACGAGGGGGCCCGCCGAGCGCTGGTCGAACGGGGCACGTCCCTGCTCCCGGCCGGCGTGGTCTCGGCCCGAGGGGAATTCGGCCCCGACGACGCGGTCGAGATCATCGGCCCCGACGGAGCCGTCTTCGCCAAGGGACTGGTCCGCCACCCGTCGTCACAGATCCGGTCGTGGGCCGGCCGCCGGACCTCCGAGCTGCCCGAGAACCTGTCCCACGAGGTCGTTCACCGGGACGACTTGGTCGTCCTGGGATAGGCGCGCCGGGACGAGCTGGTCGCTCTGGCGTGGGCTCCCGGCGTCTGCCCATCGTCCTGGGGATCGTTGGCTCCCGGCGTCCGCCCGTCGTGCTGGGGATAGGGCCTCGGGAGCGCAACGGTACGCTAGAGGGGTGACCTCCGATCCCCCGGCCGCTCTGGCCCAGCTCGGGCGGCGCGCCCAGGAGGCCTCCCGCTTGGTGGCCCGGGCGTCGTCGGCCTCCCGGGACGAGGCCCTGCGCTGTGCGGCGGACCTCATCGAGCGCCGGGCCGGCGAGCTGCTCGAGGCCAATGGCGTCGACCTGGCTCGAGCCGCCGAGGGGGGATCCGACGCCACCGCCCTCGACCGGCTCCGGCTCACCCCCGAGCGGATCGCGGGCATGGCCGGCGGCCTTCGGGCCGTCGCCACCCTCCCCGACCCGGTCGGCGAGGTCGTCGATGGATGGGTGCGCCCCAACGGGCTTCGGATCACGCGGGTGCGGGTGCCCCTCGGGGTCGTCGGCATCATCTACGAGAACCGTCCCAACGTGACCAGCGACGCGGCCGGGCTGTGCCTGAAGTCGGGCAACGCCGTGCTGTTGCGGGGCTCGTCGAGCGCCATCGAGTCCAACACGGCCATCGTCTCGTTGCTCCGGGCCGGTCTGGCCAAGGCCGGGCTCACCGAGGACGCCGTCGGGCTGGTCGAGGACACCAGCCGGGAGTCGGCGGTCGAGTTCATGCAGCTCCGCGGGGTGATCGACTGCCTGATCCCGAGGGGCGGCCCGTCCTTGATCGCCTCGATCCTGGAGCACGCCACCGTGCCCTACGTCATCGACGGGGACGGCAACTGCCACGTCTACGTAGATGCCCGGGCCGACCTGGACGTGGCCGAGGCCATCGTGGTCAACGCCAAGACCCAGCGGCCCGGCGTCTGCAACGCGGCCGAGTCACTGCTCGTCCACCGGGAGGTGGCCGCTGCCTTCCTGCCCCGCGTGGCTGCCTCGCTCGAGGGCGTCGAGCTGGTGGGGGACGAGGCTACCCGTTCGGTGCTCGCCGGGATCGGGGAGGCCACCGAGGAGGACTACGCAAGCGAGTTCCTGGGGCCGAAGCTCTCGGTGGCCGTTGTCGGCGGTATCGACGAGGCCATCGACCGGATCGCCCGGTTCGGGACGGGCCACTCCGAGGCCATCATTACCGAAGATCTGGCCGCGGCGGATAGATTCACGTCCCAAGTCGACGCGGCGGCCATCCTGGTCAATGCGTCGACCCGCTTCGTGGACGGTGAGGAGCTCGGCCTGGGGGCCGAGATCGGCATCTCCACGCAGAAACTCCATGCCCGGGGGCCGATGGGCCTCCGGGAACTGACGAGCATCAAGTATGTGGTGCACGGACAAGGGCAGGTACGCCAGTGACCACAGAGCAGACGACCGACTACGCCACCGGGTTCCCGACCGCCGGAGCGCCCCGATTCGACTCGATCGGCGCCGTCCGCTCGGGGCTGTCCGGCGTCGACTACCTGGCCGATGAGGGCATCTCCGGCGTGGTCTACCTGGCCGACCGGTTGGCCAAGCCAGTGCTGGTCGAGGGGCCGGCGGGCACGGGCAAGACCGAGCTGGCCAAGTCGGTGGCCAAGATGACCGGGAGCCGTCTGATCCGCCTTCAGTGTTACGAGGGCCTCGACGAGTCCAAGGCCCTCTACGAGTGGAACTACAAAAAGCAACTGTTGCGGATCCAGGCCGACTCCGACCAGTCCTGGCAGCAGCTCGAGGAGGACATCTTCTCCGAGGAGTTCCTGCTCGCCCGCCCCCTGCTCGAGGCGATCCGCTCGACCGAGCCGGTGGTGCTGCTGGTCGACGAGGTGGACCGGGTCGAGCTCGAGACCGAGGCCCTCCTGCTCGAGATCCTCTCCGAGTACCAGGTGTCCATTCCCGAACTGGGCACGGTGCGGGCCACACAGATCCCCCTGGTCTTCCTCACCTCCAACAACACCCGTGAGCTGTCCGAGGCGTTGAAGCGCCGCTGCCTCTACCTCCACATCGACTATCCCGATCTCGACCGGGAGCGGGCCATCATCCAGACCCGGGTACCCGGGATCAGTGCTGAGCTCGCCGACCAGGTGGCCCGCATCGTGCGGTCCATCCGGACCCTGGAGCTGAAGAAGGCCCCCTCGGTCTCGGAGACCCTGGACTGGGCCCGGACCTTGGTGGTGCTGGGGGTCGAGTCGATCGACGCCGAGCAGGCCCGGGACACCTTGCACATCCTCTTGAAGTACCGGGCCGACATCGACCGCGCCGCCAAGGAGCTGGCCTCGGTCGACGTGTCGGACTGAAGCCGGGCCGGCCGCCATGCTCGATGTGCTGTCCGGGTTCGTCTCCGAATTGAGGGCCGCCGGCATCCCGGTGTCCCTGACCGAGCACCTCGACGCGGCCGAGGCCATGCGCCACGTCCCGCTCGAGGACCGCGAGGCGCTCAAGTACGCCCTGGGCGCCAGCCTGGTGAAGTCCTCCTCGCACTGGCACGCCTTCGACACCGCCTTCGAGGTCTACTTCTCCCTCCGGGGACCCGAGTACACCATCGACGAGGACAGCGCGGGCCGGGCCAACGAGGACAGGGCCCGGACATCCGGCGACAACGGCCGCCAGGGGAGCGGCCGGGGAGGCGGCGCCGGCCAGGAGGCCATGACCCCCGAGGAGCTGGCCGACCTGTTGTACAAGGCGCTGCTCGGCTCCAACGACTCGATGATCACCGCCGTCGCCCGTCACGCCGTGGCCCGCTTCGCCGGCATGGAGGCGGGCCGACCGGTGGGGGGCACCTACTACCTGTACCGCACGCTCCGGAACCTCGACCTCGACGGGGTGATGCAACGCCTGATGGAACAGGCCCGGTCCGGCGCCTCCACTCCGGGCCAGCCGGGGAACGAGGAGCCCTCCGGCCTCACCGGCCTGGAGGAGCGCCTGGTGCGCGACGAGTACCAGACCCGGATCGACAAGCTGCGCCAGGAGATCGAAGCCGAGATCCGCCGCCGGCTGGTGGCCGACCGGGGCAGCGAGGCCCTGGCCAAGTCGTTGCGTAAGCCCCTCCCCGAGGACATCGACTTCATGCACGCCACCAAGGACGAACTGGTGGCGCTGCGAGGGGCCCTCCAGCCGCTGTCCCGGAAGCTGGCCGTGCGACTGGCCCGCAAGCGACGCCACGGCCGCAAGGGCCCGCTCGATTTCCGGAGCACGGTGCGCCATTCGCTGTCGACCGGCGGCGTCCCGGTGGACCCCCGCTTCAAGTACCCGCGACCCTCCAAGCCCGAGATCGTCGTCATCGCCGACATCTCGGGCTCGGTGGCCTCCTTTGCCCGCTTCACCCTTCACCTCGTCCACGCCATTGCCACCCAGTTCTCCAAGGTGCGCAGCTTCGTGTTCATCGACGGCATCGACGAGGTGACTCGGTTCTTCGAGGGCACCGACGACCCGGCCGAGGCCGTGCACCGCATCAACACCGAGGCCGACGTCATCTGGGTGGACGGCCACTCCGACTATGGCCACGCCCTCACCGTCTTCTGGGAGCGCTGGGGCGAGGAGATCAACGCCAAGTCCAGCGTGCTCCTGTTGGGAGACGCCCGGAACAACTACCACGCCTCCCACTCCTGGGTGGTGAAGGAGATCCAGAAGAAGGCCCGGCACGTCTTCTGGCTGAACCCCGAGCCCCGTGCCTATTGGGACTCGGGCGACTCGATCGTGGGCGAGTACGCCGTGCACTGCGACGAGGTCGTCGAGTGCCGCACCCTCCGTCAGTTGGAGCGGTTCGTGGGCGAGTTGGCGTGAGCCCCCCTTCCCCGGCAAACGGCGGGTTCGACGGCCTGGCCGGGGCGGGACTCCCGCCTGCCGGCGCCGGGGCCGAGCGCAACCAGCCCCCCGAGGGGATCCGGACCACCCCGTCCCCCGCTCCCGGGGTCACCCGCTTGGTGTTGGTCCGACACGGCGAGGCGGTGTGCAACGTGTCCGGTGTCTGCGGGGGCCGCGCCGGTTGCACCGGCCTGACCGAGCGCGGCGTCCACCAGGTGGAGCTGCTCCGGGACCGCCTGGCCCTGACCGGCGAGCTGGCCGGGACCGACGCCCTGTATGCCAGCGTCCTCCCGCGGGCCATCCAGACGGCGGAGATCCTGGCGCCGGCGCTGATGGGGGCTGACGCGCTGGCCCTCCCACTGGTCACCGACTGCGGTCTGTGCGAGCTGCACCCGGGCGAGGCCGATGGGTTGTCGTGGGCGCAATTCGCCGAGCGGTTCGGACAGATCGACTGGGACACCGACCCCGACCAGCCCATTGCCCCTGGTGGGGAGAGCTGGTCCGGTTTCGTCAACCGGGCGGCCGACGCCCTGGCCACCATCGCCGACCGGCATCCGGGTCAGCTGGTGGTCGTGGCCTGCCACGCCGGGGTGGTCGAGGCCTCGTTGCTGGCCCTCTTGCCGGTGGCCGGGGGCCGCCAGGGGGCCCGCTTGCTGCTGCGCACCCAGCACGCCTCGCTCACCTCCTGGGAGATCGAGCGTGGGCGCTGGCGCTTGCTCGGTTACAACGATGCGGCTCACCACCTCATCGGCGAGCCGCCGGGGGCAACCGGCCTGGAGGCGGTGGGCACCCAGCCGGTCAGGGCCTGACCGCACCGCTCTTGCCGATTCGATCAGGCCGAGGGGCCGGTTAGTCCCGAAGGAATTCGGCGACGCGAAAGGCCAGGTCCAGGGACTGGCGGGCATTCAGTCGGGGATCGCAGGCCGTGGTGTAGCGCTGGTGGAGCTGGTCCTCCACGATGTCCTCCATACCGCCCAGGCACTCGGTCACGTCGTCTCCGGTCAGTTCCACGTGCACCCCGCCGGGCCAGGTTCCCTCCTGGGCATGCGCTTCGAAGAACCCCTTGATCTCGGAGAGGATGTCGTCGAACCGCCGGGTCTTCCGGCCGCCCTCGGCGTTGATCGTGTTGCCGTGCATGGGATCGCAGACCCAGACCACCGGATGACCCTCCTCCCGGACCGCTCGGAGGAGTGGGGGCAGCGTGGCCCCGACGTGGTCGGAGCCGAACCTGGTGATGAGGCTGACCCGGCCGGGAACCCGATCGGGGTTGAGCCGCTGGCAGAGGCCCACCACGTCGTCGGGTGTGGCCCCAGGCCCGACCTTGGAGCCGACGGGGTTGTGGATTCCCGAGAGGAACTCGCAGTGGGCCCCGTCCAGTTGCCGGGTGCGCTCACCCACCCAGAGCATGTGGGCCGAGCAGTCGTACCAGTCGCCGGTGAGCGAGTCGCGCCGGGTGAGCGCCTCCTCGTAGTCGAGGATGAGCGCTTCGTGGCTCGTCCAGAAGTCGACCTGGTGGAGGCTGTCCTCTCGCGACAGGTCGATGCCGCAGGCGCCCATGAAGCGGAGGGCGCGGTCGATGCCCTTGGCGATGGCGTCGAACCGGCGTCCCTCGGAGGAGGAGGCCACGAATTCCTGGTTCCAGGCATGGACCTGGGCCAGGTCGGCGAACCCCCCCTTGGTGAAGGCCCGGAGCAGGTTGAGGGTGGACACCGACTGGTGGTACGAGGTGACGAGGCGGTCGGGGTCGGGGACCCGTGCCGCCCGGTCGGGCAGGTCGTCGTTGACCATGTGGCCCCGGAACGAGTCCAGTACCTGGCCATCGATCTCTTCGGTCGGGGAGGACCGCGGCTTGGCGAACTGGCCGGCGATGCGCCCCAGCTTCACCACCGGGACACCGGCGCCGTAGGTCAGGACCACCGCCATCTGCAGGATCACCCGGAGCTTGTCCCGGATCCCGTCAGCGGTGAAGTCGGTGAAGGACTCGGCGCAGTCGCCCGCCTGCAACAGGAAGGCCCGGCCCTCGGCTGCCTCCCCCAGGGCGCTGGTCAGGCGACGGGCCTCCCCGGCAAATACCAGCGGCGGGAGGGAGGTGAGCTGTTCGTGGACCCGCTTCAG
This sequence comes from Acidimicrobiales bacterium, assembly GCA_036521415.1. GTDB lineage: Bacteria > Actinomycetota > Acidimicrobiia > Acidimicrobiales > RAAP-2 > DASXMT01. The sequence goes on along the minus strand of DATDHU010000065.1, from coordinate 9,308 downwards.
CTCGGCGTCGTCAGGCCAGACCGGTTGCTGTGCGGCCGGGCGGCGTCGCCAGGACTCGGGGGCCCAGGCCTCGTCCGGGCGGGTCGTCGTCACCCCCACAGCGTAGGACCTGTGGCCCTAGGCTCGGGCAATGCTGCCATTTCGGTTTGCCGTCCAGCTCAACAAGGCCGACTCGGGACCGGCGTGGCGCGAGATGGCGCGCAAGGTCGAGGGGCTGGGCTACGCCACTCTGTTCGTCCCGGACCACTTCGACGATCAGTACGGGCCGCTGGTGGCCCTGACCGTCGCCGCCGAGGCCACCACCGACCTGCGGGTCGGTTCGCTGGTCTTCGACAACGACTACCGCCACCCCGTGGTCCTGGCCAAGGAGGTGGCCACGCTCGACCTCCTGTCCGAGGGGCGTGTCGAGTTCGGCCTGGGGGCAGGCTGGATGACCTCGGACTACGAGCAGTCGGGCCTGACGATCGATCCGCCCGGGACCCGGATCGATCGCATGATGGAGAGCCTGGCCATCATGAAGTCGTTGTGGACCGAGCACCGGACCACGCTGGCCGGTGACTATTACACGGTCACCGACGCGCTGGGTACGCCCACGTCTCAACGTTACCCGCATCCCCCGGTCATCATCGGTGGCGGCGGCCGGCGCGTCCTCACCTACGCCGGGCGGGAGGCCGACATCGTCGGGATCAACCCCAACCTGGCCGCCGGCTACGTGGGTCCCGAGGTGGCGGCGACCACCCTGGTCGAGTCCTACCGCCAACGGGTCGACTGGGTGCGGGCCGGGGCCGGCGACCGATTTGACCAGCTCGAGCTTCAGATCCTGACGTTCTTCGTCCAGGTGGTGGAAAACGCGGCCGAGGTCTTCGAGCAGATGGCCCCCATGTTCTCGGCCTCGCCCGAGGCGGTGGCCGAGATCCCCATGGTCCTGGTGGGCACGGTGGACCAGATCATCGAAACCCTGCAGCGCCGCCGTGAGGAGCTCGGGTTCTCGTACATCGTGGTCCACGAGGCCGAGCTCGATGCCTTCGCGCCGGTGGTGGCCCGGCTCGCTGGCACCTGAGGGTGGGACACGAGCGCATCGGGGTGTTCGGCGGGACTTTCGACCCCGTCCACACCGGCCACGTCGAGACGGCGGAGGCGGTCCACCGGGCCCTCGGCCTGGACCGGACCCTGTTGGTGGTGGCCAACGAGCCCTGGCAGAAGGAGGGGACCCGCTCGGTCACCCCGGCCGAGGACCGCCTTGCCATGGTGGAGGCGGCCGTCTCGGGCCGCCCGGGGCTGGAGCCGAGCCGGCTCGAGATCGACCGGGGCGGCCCGTCGTACACCGTCGACACCGTTGACGAGCTGCATCGGCTGCATCCCGGGTCGGAGCTGTTCCTGGTGGTGGGGGCGGACGTCGTGCCCGAGCTCCCGACCTGGCGCCACCCGGCCGAGTTGGCCTCCTCGGTGGTGCTGGTCGTGGTGGACCGCCCCGGGGCCGCCCGGGTGGAGCCGCCGCCGGGATGGCGGGCCGTCTGGGTGCCGGTACCGCCCTTCGACGTGTCGAGCACGGAGCTCCGGTCTCGCCTGGAAGCGGGTCAGCCGGTCGGCGGTTTGGTGCCTGAGCCCGTCATCCGTTGCATTCGCGGCAGAAATCTGTACGCTACGGGCAGATGAGCGTATGGACGACGCTGAGCGAGAGCCAGACGGGCGAGGCGGATGTCGAGCCCGGCCCTCGCCCCACCACCGCCCCCCTGCTCGCTCCCTATCTCGGGCCCGATCCCGGCCGGCAGACGGTCGATGTGCCGAGTGAACCGCCGGCCGTGGCCGGCCGCCTGGCGCTGCGCCAGGCTCGCCGGAAGCGCCAGCTCACTGCGGCGGTCTGCGTCGTGGTCGTCGCCGTGCTGCTGGCCCTCACCATCATGATCCTCGGCATCGCCCGCGACCGCCCCGCCACCCCGGCATCGCCGGGTGCGGCAGCCAGCGCAGGACCGATCCTGTTGGCCCCCTCGTTGTGATCACGACTGGCGCGCCCGCGCCAGAACGATTGGCGCGCCCGCGCCAGAAGGAGGACCCCATTGACAACTGCAGCTGCCCGACATGTCGCGGACCAGCCCCGGACCGCGGTACCCGATGCGTCGCTCCTGGCGGCACAGGCCGCCGACTCGAAGCTGGGTGAGCAGACGGTGATCCTGTCGGTGGGCGAGGCCCTCGGCATCACGGAGGCCTTCGTCATCACCAGTGGTGGAAACGCCAGGCAGGTCAGGACCATCGCCGACGAAGTAGAGCTGCAGTTGAAAGAGGCCGAGGGCCGCGCCCCGATCCGGATCGAAGGGCTCGACGATGCCCGGTGGGTGCTCATGGACTACGGGGACTTCCTGGTGCATGTGTTCCTGAACGAGGCCCGGGAGTTCTACGACCTCGAGCACCTGTGGGCCGACGCGCCCCGCGTCGCCTGGTAGGGGCCGGTCGACCGACTTCGGCTGACCGCCGCGGCCGAGCGGTGCTCGGGGGAGCAGCTCTCGACGAAGCCCTTCTCGGCAGGAGCGCTACGCCCCGCTGATCTGGGGTTTGTACTGGGCCTGGCCGACCGGGGTGGCGACCAGCGCGCCGTCCGGCGCCGTCGGCACGTCGATGGGTTGCCCGGCGATCTGGAACAGCACACTGTTGACGCCCGGTTGGGTGGTGGCGGTGAAGACGATCTGTGCGATGCCTAGGAGCGTCTGGGTCGATCCGACCACCTGGACAGGGTTGGTCACGAAGTCGATGGTGGCGACCCCATTGGCCACCGTGGCGATGGCGCGGTTGGACGTCCCGCTGACGAAGCTTTGGATCCCCCCCAGCGACTCGCCGGCCGTCGGTCCCAAGAGCAGCGCGTTGAGGACCTGGGAGAGGTTGGCGGGTGGGGCGATGTTCCGGTTCCGGGCGATCAGGTGCAGCGTCGGGTCGACGAGGAAGATCGGCTCGGTGACACCCACCGGCACGGTGGTCGAGGTGGGCGGAGGATTGAGCAGACGGGGGGGGACGTTGCCCTGGGGGATGGCCTGCGGGCCCGAACTGGCCGGGATCCCACAGCCGGCCAGGACGGCGCCGACCAACGTGGCGAGCACGATCACCACGGCCCGCTGGCCTGTCCGACCGAACGGTGCCTTGCTCCTCCCCACCCTGGTCATGATCCGCGTCACTGCGCGGTCCCCGTCTCTGCCCGTGGCGCTGCTTCCCCATCCGGCTGCCCCTCTGTGCTCCCGTCTGCCTGTCCCTCTGTGCTCCCCTCTGTCGATCCCTCTGCCTTCGGAGTCGGCTGCGCTCCGTTCCGGGTGACGGGACCCGCCGGGGGCAGGGAGGTAACGTCACCGTCGGTGTCGGGGGCCACAGCCTCGGGATCCAAGGGCAGCTCGACCACGAACCTGGCCCCCCCTCCCGGCGCGTCCTCGATCCACGCCGACCCGCCGTGCAGATGCACGTGCTCGGCCACCAGCGACAGGCCGAGACCGGTCCCTTCGCTCGAGCCCCGGCTCCCCGACGCCCGCCCCCGGTAAAAGCGTTCGAACAGATGCGGTCGGGCGTGGTCGGGCACACCGGGACCGTCGTCCTCGACGGCAACCCGGACGGCGATGGGGGCTGCGCCCGGCTCAGCGGGTTCCGGATCGGCTGAAGCGGGCCCGCTCTCGACCACGACCCTGGTCACACCTCCGCCGTAGAGCCGGGCATTGTCCACCAGGTTGGCCATGATCCGCTCGAATCGCCGCTTGTCGACTCGAAGCCGAAGTGACTCCACCTCCGGGGCCACGACGACGGCGAACCCCACAGGCTGACGATTGCCGTCCTCGCCGATGGGCACCGCGGAGGCGACCGCTCGCCGCACCAGTTCCCCAGGGCTGACGTCGTCGAGCGACAGTTCGGCCGAGCCGGCGTCGAATCGCGAGATCTCCAACAGGTCGTCCACCATCCGCCGGAACCGGGCCATGTCGGCCTCGAGCAATGACAGGGCTCGCTGGGCCTGGGGCGACAGTTCGCCCCGGTGGGTCTCGAGCACGCCGACGGACGCAGACAGGGTGGTGAGGGGTGATCGCAATTCGTGGCTGACGTCGGAGGTGAACCGGGCCTCCCGCTCGATCCGCTCTTGGAGGTTGCCGGCCATGCGGTTGAACGAGCTGGCCAGTGCCTTCAGGTCGGCGTCGTCCCCCGCCTCCACCCTGGTCCCCAGTTCGCCGCCGGCGATGGCCACCGCCGCCTCGGAGATCCCCGACAGCGGTCGCAGGACCCGCCCGCTGGCCCAGCGCCCGACGACGGCGCCCGCGATGGTGGTGACCAAGGCGGCGGCACCAAGCGCCAGGGCCAGGACCCGCAGGGTGCGGGACAACTCGTCGAGGGAGAAGACTTCGAAGTAGGAGGCCTGCACGGCGTTGAGGGGGACACCCACCACGATCTCCGGGGTGCCTCCGAGGTCGAAGATCTGCGAGGCCGGTGTCCCCGAGATGACCAGCTGGCGCATCGCCGCCGGGATGGCGCTCTGGCTCACCGACAAGGACGTGTTGAACCACTGTTGCGTGTCGGCGCGGTAGAGCACCGACCGCGAGCCGGACAGGGCGTCGACTGATGCCAGCGCCGGCGCCGGCGGGGTCCCTTTCGCCCGGAGCGCGTTCTGCACGAACGACGCGTTGACAAAGGCCTGGTGTTGGGAGGCGGACTGCCGCTCGTTGACGAATGCCTGCCGGGCTGAGAAGTACGTGATCCCGGCCAACAAGGCCGACAGGATGAAGGCGCCGACGGCGAAGGTGGCGGTGACGCGGGCCCGGAGCCCAAGTCGGGACCACGTACGGATACGGGTGGGGCGCCGCAGCCACGCCCGGGTGCGGCGGGCCTGGTCGGCATCGTTCGGGGACTGAGGACGGGCTTCCGGTGCGTCGATCGGGTGACCGGTCACCACGAGCTCAGACTGCCAGCTTGTAGCCCATGCCTCGGACGGTGAGGATGAACTGAGGGTTGGCCGGGTCTGGTTCGACCTTGGTGCGCAGGCGTCGGACATGCACGTCGACCAGACGCCCGTCACCGAAGTAGTCGTATCCCCAGACCCGCTCGAGCAGCTGCTCCCTGCTCAGCACCTTGCCCGGATTCTCGGCCAGTTCGCAGAGGAGCCGGAATTCGGTGCGGGTGCAATGCACCTCGACCCCGGCCCGCCGGACCACCCCGGCGTCGGGGATGAGCTCCACGTCACCGAAGGTCAAGGCGTCCGGGCCGTGGTCGACCGGACGGGCCCGGCGGAGGAGGGCCCGGATCCGTGCAGCCAGCTCCTTGGCCACGAAGGGCTTGGTCACGTAGTCGTCGGCGCCGGCTTCCAGACCGGCGACCACGTCGTGGGTGTCGGAACGGGCCGTGACCATGATCACGGGGACCGTGCTCTGGCGGCGCAGCGTCCGGCACGCTTCGAATCCGTCGATCCCCGGGAGCATCAGGTCGATCAGGACAAGCTCGGCCGGTTGCTCGGTGAAGCGGGACACGCCCTCTTCCCCACTGGCCACGTCGTCGACCGTGTAGCCCTCGTCTTCCAACGCCAGGCGCATCGACGAGCGGATCCGCTCGTCGTCCTCGATGATCAAGATGCGGCTCATTGCTCCATGGGTTACTCGCTCAGGAATTCAGCCAGATCTGACCGGGCCAGACAACCCCGGCGATCAGCCCGAACGCCGGCGTACCGGCTGGTGTGGTCGGGTTGTTGAAGTTCTCGACCCGTGGTTGTGAGGCTACCGCCCAGACGTTCCGGTCGGTCCAGATATAGGGGAGGTCCTTGGCCATGAGCGTCGACACCTGTTGGTAGGCCTGGGCGCGGGTGGCGGAATCGGCCGATTGGCGCCCCTTGATCAGCGCCGTCTCCATGGCCTGATCGGTGTTCCGGGCCATGTTGATGGAGAAGGCCGAGTTGATCTGGGTGGGGCTCCAGAAGATGTAGTTGAGGTCAGGATCGGTGGCCGAGAACTGGGTCCACACCTGAGCCTGGAACTTCCCGGTCAGGGCGGTGTTGATGATCTGGTCCTGTTGGACCGGCGAAAGTGAGACCTGGATCCCGACGTTGGCCAGCTGCTGTTGGAGGAACTGCCCGATCTTCGAGTCGAACGAGTCGGGGACATGGTTGATGTTGACCGAGACCGGCTTACCCGTCTGATGGGCGACCTTTGCGATCAAATTCCTGGCCTTGGACGGGTTGTACTTCGGATAGCCGTCCGGCGCGTAGTAGGGGGAGCCGGCGACGAACGGGCCGTTCGATGGAGGGTTGACGTTCTGGTCGATCACTGCGGCGTACTGCTTCGAATTAATGGCCATCGCCACCGCCTGGCGAACGGACAGGTTGTTGAACGGGGGCGCCGACAAGTTGAGCAACAGGCAGTTCATGTCCGGTTCGCCGATCAGGTGGGTCTTGTCGTCGATGTAGGAGAGCGACGGATTGCCCTGCAACGCCTTGACCACCGATGAGGTGTCGGTCTGGATGAGATCGACACTGCCCGACAGCAGGCTGTTGAGGAGGGCCTGGCTGTCGGGGATTGGGCGGTACTCGATCGTGTCCAAGTAGGGATAGCCGGGCCGCCAGTAGCTGGGGTTCCGATGGGCGGTGAAATGGTCGTTTTGATCCCACTCCCCGAAGACAAAGGGCCCCGTCCCGACCGGGTGGGATGTCCCCGTGGAGCTCTTCAGCATGGACGGGGCGGCGATGTAGGCGACCTGGCCCCCGATGCCGCCGGCCAGGTAGAAGTCGAACGGGACCCACGGTGCCTTCATGGTCACGGTGACGACCGGGGGGCTGGTCACGGCGATGCTGTCGATGTTCGAGAGCGCCGAACCGGTGAGAAGCGAGGCCTTCTGGGCTTCGAAGTTGGTGGCAATGGCCGCTCCGTCACAGGGCGTGCCGTCGTGGAAGCTGACGTTGGGCCGCATGGTGACGGTCCACACCGAGTAGTCGGGGTTGGGCGTGACCGATTGGGCCAGGTAGGGCTGTACCTTCCCGTTGGCGTCGATGATGGTCAACGGGTCGAACACGGTACGGGCGTACTGGACTCCGGGAGTATCGAAGGTGGCAGTCGTGGGATCAAAGCCCTTCTCCTCGGCCGTGGTCCCGAATACCAGCTTGCCGCCCTTTTTGGGTTTGGCCGTCGAGATCCCGTTGGCGTGCTCGGTGCCCGAGCCGCTCGATGCGGACTGGGCGGCCGAGGCCCGTCCGGTGAACAGCCCACCGGTGGCCCCGGCGACGGTCAGCCCGGCTGCCGCTGCCGTCCCCCTGGCCAGAAACGAGCGTCGATCGATCGGATTCGGCATGTCCCCCCTCGTACTTACGTTCGAGCCGCCGGAGCCACCGGTGTCACCGACGCAGCCGTCAACCCAGGCTGCCCCAACGGGGGCGCACCCAAGGTGACGTTACCGCGACGTAACCCGTCGGGGGTAGCAGCGCCCTGGTACCAGTCCGGGCCATCTTCGCCGGTTACCCTGGGGCTATGTGGGAATTGGCTGCATTTCACCGTTCCCTCGGCGGTCTGTCGGCGGCGACGGTCCGGGCGTACACGTCGGACCTCGACTCGTTCACGTCGTGGGCCGAGCGGGGTGGGGCCCGTGGACCCGCCGACGTCGACCGCATCCTGCTCCGTCGCTACTTGGCCTACCTGGCCACCCGGCGCTACGCCAAGGCCACCATTGCCCGGAAGGCAGCGGCAGTGCGGACCTACTTCTCGTGGTGCCACCGGCGGGGTCTGATCGCCGGCGATCCCTCTGCTCGCCTGTCGGCCCCCAAGCCGGCCTCCCGCCTGCCCCGCGTGTTGGGTCGGGCTGAGCTGCAGGCGCTTCTCGAGCCCGGCAACACCGCGCCGCCCACGGCGCCGGACAGCACCGCGCCGCCCACGGCGCACGCAGAGGCCCTGCGCCTGCGAGACGATGCCGTCCTCGAGCTCCTCTACGGGAGCGGGCTGCGGGTGGCCGAGCTATGTGGGCTTGATCTCGACCGGCTCGACGTGGGCCGCCGGCTGGTGGTGGTGATCGGCAAGGGGAACAAAGAGCGACAGGTTCTCATGCACGACCGTTGCGCCGAGGCCGTCTGCCAGTGGGTCGACGAGGGCCTTAGTGTGCTGATCAAGCCGTCCAGCCCCCCCAAGGCCCTGTTCCTCAACCAGCGAGGTAACCGCCTGGGGCCGCGAGATGTCCGACGCATTCTCGATCGGCGCTCGCCGGTGCCCACCCACCCCCACGCCCTGCGCCACACTTTCGCCACCCATCTCCTCGATGGAGGGGCCGACCTCCGCGTCGTCCAGGAGCTCCTGGGCCATGCAAGCCTGCAGACCACCCAGGTGTACACCCACGTGAGCAAGGAACGGCTCCTCACCGTGTACGAGGACACGCACCCGCGGGCATAAAAGGACGCCGGATGGAGCAGGGGGAAGAAGCCTGTATTATCGGTGTGCTCCGACCGTCCGGAAGGAGCGAATCGCGCGAACACTCACGCACCCGGCCGCGTCCACGGTCGCCCCACTGTGGTGGGGTGCTGCAGCCGGGGAGGACGAACCGTTGGAAGGAGCAGTAGATGGCTGTCGTCACGATGAAGCAACTCCTGGGGGCAGGGGTCCATTTCGGGCACCAGACCCGCCGGTGGAACCCGAAGATGCGTCGGTTCATCCTCGGAGAGCGCAACGGGATCTACCTGATCGACCTGCGCCAGACCATGAAGGGCATCGAGGAGTCCTACGCCTATACCCGTGACCTGGTTGCCGGTGGCGGGACCATCCTGTTCGTGGGCACGAAGAAGCAGACCCAGGGCCCCGTGGCCACCTACGCCGACGCCTGTGGCATGCCCTATGTGAACGAGCGCTGGCTTGGCGGCATGCTGACCAACTTCCAGACCGTGTCTACCCGGGTGAAGCGCATGCAGGAGTTCGAGGGCATGCAGAAGGCCGGCGACTTCGACGCCATGCCCAAGAAGGAGGCGCTGCGCCACACCCGTGAGCTCGAGAAGCTTCAGCGCAACCTGGGCGGCATCCGCGGCCTCGACCACCTGCCCGACGCCATCTTCGTCATCGACACGAAGAAGGAGCACATCGCGGTCACCGAGGCCAACAAGCTTGGCCTTCCCATCGTGGCCGTGGTCGACACCAACTGCGACCCCGATGTGATCTCCCACGTGATCCCGGGGAACGACGACGCCATCCGGTCGGGCACCCTCCTCTGCCGGGTGATCGCCGAGGCAGTGGTGGAGGGGCGCTTCATCGCCCAACAGCGCCCGGCCAAGGCTCCGGCTCCCGAAGCCGGCGCGCCGGCCAAGCCGGCTGCGAAGGTGCCGGCCCCGCCAGCCACAG
>DATDHU010000064.1:0-9171 GCA_036521415.1 Acidimicrobiales bacterium | reverse complement strand
CGTCGACCCGCTCGTGGGGGGCACAAGCGAGTTGATGACGACCGTACCGGCTGAGTTGTCACGGATAGGTAAATGCAGGGTGAACTCTTTGTCGCGTCCTGACGGCGCCGTGCTGACCTGGGTACTCTCCCAGAATGGTCGACGAGGGGCAGTACGAGTACCTGCTCGAATCGGGGCGCCCCCTCGCGGCTGACCCCCGAGTGCACGTCGATCGGCCCCCCACACGGCCTCGGTACCACCTGGCCTGGCCCGGCGAAGACAGGACCCTCTGTGACAACCTCCGGACCGCGTATGTGCCAATCCAGCGGGACGAGCTGGAGGAACTGGACCTCTGCATGCGGTGTGAGAGCCGCTCCTAACCCCTCCTACCCTCGTCGGACCGACCGATGTTCGCCGTGGAGCCCCCGCGCTCAGACGGAGGGGACGTGGTCGACCAGCGCCATTCGCACCAGTTCGACGCAGGTGGCCGTAACGGCGGCGGCCTCATCGCTCGCCTGGCCGGCCCGGTAGGTGCCCGTCAGTTGGTCCTCGACTGCCCGTAGGCCATGAATGCACTCAGCGCCTCGTAGTGGCCGGGAAGGAGTCCAGCGTTGGTCCACAGTTCGGCAATGGCAGCTTGCATCCGATCGACGGTGGCGCCGTCGCCGGGGGCGAGGCTTGCTCGGAACTCCCGAGATTCGGTGAGGCGGAGTCGTTCGTCGAGGGTCGCCATTTCAGCACTGTCCCTTCTCCCTGCTTCGGCTCTGCGCAGCTCATCACCTTCGCCGACATTCGTCACGAGGGCGCCGTGGGCCACTCGACCGAATTCTCACCCAACGTGCTAGTGGGCATCTCACCGAAATAGTCGACCAGAACTGGCACCTCTAAAGCCAAGGCGATGACGAGTGGCGGGGGAGCGAACTCTCCCTTGTTGTCGGTCCGGCATCGGCGCATACTCGATAAAAGGGCCAGGGCGAGATGGCTTCCGCAGCAAAACGGGGAGGCATCGATCATGAAGTTCATGGTGACGTGGACCACGCGAAGCGGGTCGTCATTCGCCGAGAACGAGTCGGCTGTGGCTCGCGTTCTCAAGGTGTTCAGCAAGTGGACACCGCCAGCCGACGAGACATTTCACCAGTTCTTGGGTCGCCTCGACGGCACAGGGGGATTCGCAGTTGTTGAAACCGACAACTCGGATTCGCTGGGCGAGGCGGCGGCGAAGTTCAGTCCCTACTTTTCCTTTGACATCATTCCGGTGAATGACATCGGCGACACCACTCGGCTTCTCAGCGAGGGAGTGGAGTTCCGCAAATCCACGTAAGCCTTCGGGTGGGCATGTGGTGGTTCGGGCGGGCGATGGAGGCCATGCGAGGTGACGAAGGTGTTCCGGCCGCCCCGCAACATACCAACCAGTGTTCGGATCTCCGCAGCTCTGACCCTTTCTGGCCAGACGTGCGAGCTACCGGGAAAACCGCAATGTTCGGGTCACCGGTCCGTTACTCCCGTATCCGAGCAGGAGACCTCGGACATCTAGCAACGTACGAGGCTTGTTGCGAACCTGAAGAGCCCCGGCTGATCGCCGGGGCTCTTCGTGTTGCCCGGCGTGTTCTGCCTCGGACGGTGTGTTCTGCCCGGACACGGTGCGCGGACTCTCCGCCCGGACACCACTCGTTGCACCGGTCCAACAGGTCACAGCAGTAGTCTGACTGCCGATGGATCCACCGATCACCGAGGTCTCCGACGGGCAGACGACGTGGCGCTTCGACCGGGCGTTCCTCACCTCCAAATGGACCTGCATCTGGGGCCGTGGCTGCCTGGGCATCCTGTCCGAACCTGCGCCGGGGCTCGGCCATGGCTGCTGCTCCGTAGGGGCCGAGCTCGACGGTATCGAAGAGGCGCGACGGATCAGCGCACTGGCGGACGCATTGGATCCCTCGCGCTTCGAGCACCACGCCGCTGCGGCCGACGGCGGGGTCTTCAGCGATTCGAGCCGCAGCAGCACCCGGGTCGTCGACGGGGCCTGCATCTTCCTCAACCGGGCCGGGTTCGTCGGGGGTGCGGGGTGCGCGCTTCACCTGTCCGCTCTTGATGCGGACGTGTCACCCATCGACTTCAAGCCGTCCGTGTGCTGGCAGCTCCCGATCAAGGTGGAATGGGAGGCCGGCGACGACGGGACCGAGGTGGCCACCGTCCGAGCCTGGGCGCGTCGCGACTGGGGCGCAGAAGGGGACACCATGGCGTGGTGCTGCACGGAGGGCCCCGAGGCCTACGTCGGCGACCGGCCGGTGATCGAATCGATGGCCGAGGAGCTCGACGCGATCGTGGGTACCCGCGTGTTCGTCGAGCTCCGGCGAAAGCTCGGCGCCTGAGGTCGGACCTCGTGGAACTCGGTCCGGCCGGACCTGCACCTGAAGACCGGCCTGCCCGAGCACGACTCACAGGTGTTCGGAGCCCGGGATGAGTACAGTGAAAACGCCAGTAAGTACTGTTGGCACGGCGAGCTGCGGGACTGTCCCCCAGGCTGTCGTGCTGCCATCATCGACCGATGACGGCGAAGACGGCATCGAACACCTCCAGGAGGAACGCCATGAGCCTGACCGAATCGACCACCGTGTCCCTGAGCTCACCCGACCGGTTCTTCGTGGGCGGCACGTGGGTGAAGCCGTCCACTCCGGCCGTGATCGACGTCATCAACGCCAGCACCGAAGACGTGATGTTCCAGGTGGCAGAGGCCAAGGAGGCCGACATGGCCGCAGCCGTGGCGGCCGCCCGGGACGCCTTCGATCACGGCCCGTGGCCCCACCTGACCCATGCCGAGCGGGCCGACTACCTGCGGAAGATCGCGTCGGGCCTCGACGAGCGCAGCCTCGAGGTCAGCGAGATCTGGTCGGGCCAGATGGGCGTCCTCCACTCGATGGCGAAGGCAAGCGGGCCCGGTTTCGGAAATCCGTTCCGCTACTACGCCGGGTTGGCCGACGAGTACCCCTTCGAAGAGCGGCACGCACCGACGGCCGGAGGGAATGTGGGGCTGCTGGTCCGGGAACCAGTGGGTGTGGTCGGCGCCATCATCCCTTGGAACGGGCCGATCGGACTCATCGCCCACAAGGTGGCCCCGGCGATGCTGGCCGGGTGCACCGTGGTGCTCAAGGCCTCCCCGGAGGCGCCGGGCGAGGCCTACGTGTTTGCCGAGATTGCCGAGGCGGTTGGAATCCCGCCCGGGGTCATCAACGTGGTCACCGCCGACCGGGAGGTCTCCGAGCTCTTGGTCACCGATCCCCGCGTCGACAAGATCACCTTTACCGGATCCACCGCCGCCGGTCGCCGGATCGCGTCGCTGTGCGGCGAACGCATTGCCCGGGTCACCCTCGAGCTGGGCGGAAAGTCTGCGGCGGTGGTGCTCGACGACTACGACATCGGCACGGCGGCAAAGTCGATCACGGGACGGGCATGCATGATGACCGGTCAGGTGTGCTCGTCCCTGACCCGCATCGTGGTCACGCGAGACCGCCACGACGCGCTGGTCGATGCCCTGGGGGAGTCGTTCTCCCACATCCGCGTGGGTGATGCCTTCGATCCCGAGAGTGGTATGGGCCCGCTGGCCATGCAGCGCCAACGCGACCGGGTCGAGGGTTACATCGCCAAGGGCGTCGAGGAGGGGGCGACCCTGGCCTCGGGCGGCCATCGGCCCAGCAGCCTCAACCGGGGTTGGTTCATCGAGCCGACCGTCTTCGGGAACGTCGACAACTCGTCGGCCATCGCACAAGAGGAGATCTTCGGACCGGTCTTGAGCGTGATTCCGGCCGACGACGAGCAGGACGCGGTCGAGATCGCCAACGACACCATCTACGGTCTCAACAATTCGGTGTTCACCAACGACGCCGACCGCGCCTACGAGGTGGCTCGGCAGCTCCGATCGGGAACGGTCGGCCAAAACTCGTTCCGGACCGACTTCGGCATCGCCTTCGGCGGCTTCAAGCAGTCGGGACTCGGGCGTGAAGGCGGACGAGAGGGATTGCTGCCGTTCCTCGAGACCAAGACGATCATCCTCGATGATGAGCCCGGTCGGGTCGAGTCATAGGGCGACTGACCGCCTGCCAGTACCGTAGTCCTCATGGCTGGGGGCACCTCGACGTTGGATGACGGCTGACGTGTTGCCCCTGGAGCCCCCACGCCGCTCCTGGCTGGGGAAGAAGGGGAGAGATCCGGGGCGCATCCCTTGAGCGACGCGCTGTTCGCCATCGGCCTGATCGTGGTGGTCATCACCTCAGCCAGCGTGTTGTTCACCATCGTGCTACCCCGGGAACCCCGGGGGTTCGAGCGCCTCTCTTCATTCGCCAACCGGACCGTCCGGTTGGCCTTCCTCGGCTTGTCCCGCGCCGCCAGGACGTACGAAGGGAAGGACGCGCTCTTGGCCCCCACGGCGCCGGTGGCCCTCGTGCTCCAGTTGGCCTTCTGGGCCGGGTGTTTCATCGTCGGCTACGCCCTGATGCTCGAAGGGACCACCCGCAGCATGGTCTCGGCCCTGGCCCAGGCCTCCGGAGCGGTCTTTACCGTCGGGACCATCAACCTCAGCGGCCGCCCCAATTCGGCAGTGGACATCGCCGCTGGGGCCACCTGGGTGGTCATCGTCGCCCTGCAGATCGCCTACCTACCCGCCCTCTACCAGGCCTTCAATCGACGAGAGAGCCTGGTGGCCATGCTCGAAAGCCGGGCCGGCACGCCAGCGTGGGGCCCTGAAGTGCTGGCCCGCCACCAGCTGGTGGGCATCATCGACTCCCTCCCGGACTTCTACGCGTCGTGGGAGCAATGGTCGGCCGACCTGGCCGAGAGCCACACCACCTACCCGGTCATGCTGCTCTTTCGGTCGCCCGATCCCTGGTACTCGTGGCTGGTCGGGCTCCTCGCCGTGCTCGATGGTGCCGCCATGCACCTTGCCCTGGCGCCGAGCACAGCCTCGTCCCAGTCCCGACTGTGCCTCCGCATGGGGTTCACGGCCCTCAACCGCATCGCCACGGTCCTGCGCTGGGAGGTCGACCCCGATCCGAACCCGGAGGGGCCCATCGACCTGACGTTCGAGGAGTTCGAGGAAGCAGTGACCATGCTCGACAAAGTCGGGTTCCCGATGGAGCGCACGGCCGAAGAGGCGTGGCCCGATTTCCGGGGCTGGAGGGTCAATTACGAGACGGTGGCCTACCGCTTGTGTGACCGCCTCACCGCTCCGCCCGCTCCGTGGTCGGGCACCCGCCGCCATCTTCGCTCCGGTGTGGTCGCACCGCGCCGGCCGCCCCAGCGGGCGCCGGGCGGCCTGACCGCGCACCGACCGGAGGTGGTCATCCCTTCCACCACGCGCCGCAGAGGAGCTCGGCAGTGACGGCCGCCGTGTCGGACATCGCCCCCGATGTGCTGTCTGATGCGGCGACCGAGCGTGCCACCGTCGGTGGGCCGATGCGGCGGCGGCGCTTCACCGTCGCGCTGGCCGGCATCGTGACCTTTGGCCTGGCCCTCCGGGTGGGGTACGTCCTGATCTTCACCCAGTACCAGAACAACAAGATCTATGACTCCTTCTGGTACGGGGTCACCGCCAACGAACTGAAGATGGGGCAGTTCTTCCGCGGCCCGTTGGCCACGACGCCGAGCGCAGCCCATCCGCCGCTGACGTCGATCCTGGCCGGCACGGTCAACTTCCTCATCGGCCTTCACGCAGGGACCACGTTCCAACGACTGGTCATGGCCGTCCTGGGCGCTGGCGTGGTCCTCTGCGTCGGGCTCCTCGGCCGGTCGGTGGGCGGACCCTGGGTGGGACTCACCGCTGCCGCCCTGGCCGCGGTGGCGCCCAATTTCTGGATTCCCAGCGGCATCGTGATGTCTGAGACGCCGGCCATGCTGTTCATGGCGCTGATCCTCTTGGCCGTCACTCGGCTCCTGCGTTCCCCGACCCTGGTCATGGCAGCGCTGCTCGGTGCGGCCTGTGGCGCCGAAGCCCTGATACGAGCGGAGCTGCTCCTCTTCGTGCCCTTCCTGCTCGTACCCGCGGTCCTGACCGCTTCCGGCCCCACTCTCCGCCGGAAGCTCGGTCTGCTCGGCGTCGGGATACTTGCATCCCTCGTCGTGCTGGCCCCGTGGGTAGGGCGGAACCTGGCCACGTTCACCGATGCCACCTACATCTCGACCGGTGACGGGCTCGCGTTGCTCGGATCCAACTGCGCCCAGACCTACCACGGCCCGAACCTCGGGTCGTGGAGCCTCACGTGCTCCTTGTCGGCGCCCGGCCCGGGCGACGAGTCGGTGCAGTCATCGCGTGACCAGCACGCCGCCGTCCAGTACGCCGAGCACCACGCCGGACGCCTTCCGGTCGTGGTCCTGGCCCGGGTGGGCCGGTTGTGGGACTTCTTCGAGCCGATCCAGATGGCGAACGTGGATGTCAACGAGGGCCGGCCGGTACCGGCGTCATTGGCCGGACTGGGCTTCTACTACGCCCTGTTGCCCTTGGGCATCGCCGGCATCGTCATCTATCGCCGCCGGCGGATCCGGCAGTGGTTCCTGCTCGTGCCGGCCGGGGTGGTCACCGTGGTCGCCGCCCTCGTCTACGGTCTGGTGCGGTTCCGCTCCCCCTTCGAGGTATGCCTCGTCGTGCTGGCCGCGCCGCCCCTGGTGCTCCTGGGCCAGAGCCTCCGCCACCGGGTCGGGTCTCACCCCGCTCATCGAGGACGCCGGGACTCGGGTGGCGGGACCTAGCCGGTGTCAGATGGCGGGATGCAAGAGCCCGGGTAGAGAAGGGCCATGACACCCATGCAGCGAACGTTTGCCAGCGACAACTACGCCGGGATCCACCCGGAGGTTCTGGCCGCCATCGCCCAGGCCAACGTCGGCCATGCCCCGTCCTATGGCGCCGACCCGGTGACCAGCGAGGCCATCGAGCTCTTCCGAGAACACTTCGGCCAGGACGCCGAGGTGTTCTTCACGTTCAACGGGACGGGCGCCAACGTGGTGGGGCTCCAATCGCTGCTCCGTCCCTTCGAGGCCGTCATCTGTGCCGAGAGCGCTCATATCAACGTCGACGAGTGCGGCGCACCTGAACGATTCCTCGGCAGCAAGCTGATCCCCGTGGCCACCAGGGACGGGAAGCTCACCCCCGAGCTGGTCGATCTCGCCGTCACCGGAACAGGCGACGAGCACCGCGTCCAGCCCCGGGTGGTGTCGATCACCCAGGCCACCGAGGTCGGCACCTGCTACAGCGTCGAGGAGGTGGCGGCACTCGGCCGGTCGGCACACGATCGGGGGATGTGGCTGCACCTCGACGGAGCACGGCTGTCCAACGCCGCAGCCCATCTCGGGGTCGGGCTGGGGGCTTTCGGCTCCGGGGCCGGTGTCGACGTCCTGTCCTTCGGGGCGACCAAGAACGGGGCCATGGGGGCGGAAGCGGTGGTCTCGTTCGGCTCGCCCGGACAGACCTCGCTGCGTTTCATCCGCAAGCAGTCGATGCAGCTCGCATCCAAGATGCGGTTCGTGGCTGCTCAGTTCAAGGCGTTGTTGTCCGACGACCTGTGGCGGGGCAATGCCGACCACGCCAACCGGATGGCCAGCCGGTTGGCCGCCGGCGTTGCCCGCATGCCAGGCGTGACCATTACCTACCCGGTCGAGGCCAACGGGGTCTTCGCCACCCTCCCGGCCGGCGTGACCGAGCAATTGCAGATTCGGTATCCCTTCTATGTCTGGGACCCGCCGTCGGGCGTGGTGCGCTGGATGACCTCGTTCGATACCACCGAGCAGGACGTCGACGAATTCGTAGCACTGGTCGCCACCCTGATGGCAGACAACAGCCACTGACGAGGACCATGCCTGCCTGGTCGAGCGGCGATAGCCTCGGTCGGTGGGAACAGGCAACCTCCCGATGGCCACGTGCCGCGTCCGGTCTCGGCGGGCGTTGCTCCGGGTGCCACTGACCATCGCCCTCGCCGTTGTTGCATCGCTGTCCCTCGTCGTCGGGCCCTCGCCCGGGCTGGCCCCCGTCGCCGCCGCAGCATCGGCTCCGGGCGCGAACATGCCCACCTGGTTACCACTGTCACCGGACACCAGCCCCGGTCCGCGTGACTCGCCCGCTGTCGCCTTCGACTCGGCCACGGACCAACTGCTCCTCTTCGGGGGACGGGCCGCCACCGGCAACTTCGGGGATACCTGGACGTGGGACGGCTCCAACTGGATCCAGCGGTCGCCGGTCGCCAGTCCATCCCCCCGCAACTACGCCGCCATGGCCTACGACCAGTCGACCCGGCAGCTGATCCTCTTCGGCGGATCGAGCGCCGGCGGCCCCTTGGGCGACACGTGGTTGTGGACCGGCACCACCTGGGACCAGCTGTCACCTGCCGCGAGCCCGCCGGCGCGGGCATTCGCCTCGATGGCCTACGACCAGGCGACCGGGCAGCTGATCCTCTTCGGCGGGAGGGGAACCGACGGCGCGGCGCTGGGCGACACCTGGTCGTGGACGGGATCGACCTGGGCACAGCTGGCGCCGAGCACGAGCCCAACGGCGCGGTCGTTCGCCTCACTGGCCTACGACCGCAGCCGGAGCAGTGCCGGCCTCATCCTCTTCGGCGGATCGACCGGTCCGGGCCCGACCTACCTGGGCGACACCTGGGCCTGGGACGGGACCAACTGGGCCGACCTGGCTCCGGCCACCAGCCCGCCGGTCAGGGACTCGGCCTCGATGGCCGACGACCCGAGCACGGGGCAGCTGACCCTCTTCGGCGGGTCGGACGGCGGCAACCATCTGGGCGACACCTGGGAGTGGGACGGATCGACGTGGGCCCAGTTGGCCCCGACCACCAGCCCGCCGGCCCGGTACTCCGCCCCGCTCACCTACGACACGGGCACCGACCAACTCGTGCTCTTCGGGGGGAACGGGGCGACGGGCACCAAGCTGGACGACACGTGGCTGTGGGGAACCCGAACCGGCCCGTCCCACAGTGCGGCGGCCGGCGCCCGGCTGGCCGGCGCGCCCGACGGCATCGGCTACTGGATCACCGGACCGGGGGGATCGGTTGCGACATTTGGGGGAGCCGGCTCCTACGGCTCGCTGGAGGGTCAGCCGCTCAACCAGCCGGTGGTGGGGATGGCGGCGACCCCCGACGGGCAGGGCTACTGGCTGGTGGCTGCCGACGGCGGCGTGTTCACCTTTGGCGACGCCGGGTTCTT
>DATDHU010000063.1:0-43073 GCA_036521415.1 Acidimicrobiales bacterium | reverse complement strand
GCCAAGGGGCCTCTGCGAACAGCCGGTCGGGCGAGGGTAGGTCCGGTCAGGGGGGCTCCGGCCAGGGCGGGTCCGGGGATGGCGGCTCCGGCCAGGGCGGGTCCGGGGATGGCGGCTCCGGCCAGGGCGGCTCCGGCCAGGGCGGCTCTCGGGACCGGAACCGCGACCGGCATCGTGGCGGCCAACGCTCCGGGCAGTCCGGATCGTCGGGGGGCGGACGATCGCAATCTGGAGGCCGGCCCGGTACGGGTCCCCCCCGGTCGGGTCCGGCCGCCGGCGACCCGGACGGGAGGGATCGCGACCAGCGCCCACCGCCGGTCGCGCTCGCCACTCCGGCCCGGCCGGCCGAAGCCAGCGAGGAGGATCGGGCGGCGACGGCGAACACCCGCCGGGCGCTCGGGATCTGCGCGGCGCCGTCTGCGGTGATCGGCCTGGTCCTCGGGGCAGTGGTGGCTGCGGTTGCGGCCCCGCTGATCGGGGTCATCGTGTTCGTGGTGGTTGCCGTGTTGCTCACCGCCTGGTTCCGCGCCCGGTCTCCACACGTGGTGGTCAGTGCCCTCGGCGCCCGCCGCAGCGATCCCGCAGACCACCCCCGGGTACACAACCTGGTCGAGGGCCTTTGTGCCACGATGGGCCTCCCGCCTCCCGCGGTGTTCGTGGTCTCTGACCCGAGTCCCAATGCGTTGGCGGTCGGCCCCGAGCCGCGCCGGGCTGCACTGGTGGTGACGTCGGGCCTCGACCAGAGCTTGAGCCTGGTCGAGCTGGAGGGAGTCCTGGCCCATGAGCTGGTACACGTCAAGCGGCGGGACACGGCCACCGCCGGTGCCGCTGTCGCCGTCATCGCTCCTCTGGCTGCCCTCACCGGTTCGGGTGCCGGGTTGGTGCGGGCCCTGATCGGCCCCGGTCGTGAGTTCGTAGCCGACCAGCGCGCCGCCTCGATCGTGCGATATCCGCCGGGGCTGGGCTCAGCCCTCGAGACCATGATCTCGGCCCCGAACCCGGGATCGTCGTGGCCTCCGGGTCCTGGACGGACGGCCGCCATCACCCGGTGGTTGTGGATCGATCCGATGGTGGGGTCGCGGGCCGAGAGTGCCGAGGGGAACCTGGACGACACCGGCGTGCGCGCCGCGGCTCTCGCCGAGCGCTGAGGGCCGCTACTCCTCGGTCGGGCAGATCCCGCTCACCGAGGCGTCGAGGTCGCACTGAGGGTCCCCGAACAGATGGTCTCGGAGTTTGCGCAACAGGGCCTCGAGGGTGCGCTCCTCCTGGGGGCTCAGGATGTCCCGGAGCACCTCGTCGATGTGGGCGACATGGAGGGGGATGGCCTGGTCCATCACGGCCCGCCCCTTCACCGTCAGTGCCGCGAACGACCCGCGTCGGTCCTCGGGGCAGACCTCCCGTACTACCAGGCCGGTGTCCTCCAACCGGTCCACTGACCGGGTGAGTCCACTTGGGGAAAGCGTGGTCTGTGCGGCCAGGTCGCTCATCCGCAGCCGGTTGCCCGGCGTGCGGGCCAGCCGGATGAGCACGTCGAACGACTGGTTCGACAGCCCGGGGTTGGACTCCAGCCGACGTTCCAGGACCTGTCGGAGACCGGCGGCCGACTCGAAGAGCAAGCCGACCGTGGTCAGCCGCCGATCGTCGAGCTCCCCGATCCCGGCGGTGCCGGGAAGTGGACCTTCGTCGAGTCGATGGTCTGCCATGAAGTACATCCTATCTGGTTGGAAGGGGTAGTTGCGTTCGCAACCATCTTCCTTTATAGTTAGTTGCAGAAGCAAGTAGTGGACCAACTAGCCCGGAGGCAATGCAATGACTGATACGACGACAGTAACCAGTAGGACCATCGAGGGCGTGGAGTTGCCGGCCGTTGGTACCTATGTGATCGACGAGTCCCATACCCACGTGGGATTCGCCGTACGGCACATGGCCGTATCCAAGGTGCGCGGGCAGTTCGCCAAGGTGGACGGAACCCTCGTCGTCGGCGAGGACCCCCTGGCTTCCTCGGTCCAGGTCACCGTCGGCACGGACAGCGTCGACACCCGGGACGAGACCAGGGACAACCACGTGCGGACGGCCGACTTCCTCGATGTCGAGAATCACCCGACCATCACCTTCAACTCGACCGCCGTGCATCCCGTGGACGCCGGGTCGTGGAAGGTCGAGGGGGACCTCACTATTCGGGGCACAACCCGGCCCGTCGTCCTCGACGTGACCATCGAGGGCGTGGTCCAGGACCCCTACGGCAACCATCGGGTCGGATTCAGCGCCAGGACCCAGATCAACCGGGACGATTTCGGCGTGTCCTTCGGTGCGGTCATGGAGGCCGGTGGCCTGGTGGTGGCCAAGAAGGTGGACATCGAGATCGAGGCGGAGGCTGTCTACCAGGCTTGATCGACGGGTGACCAACGGGCTCCCCACGCCTCCGGATCCGAACGCGGAGTCCGGAGGCGTGGGCCCGTCATCGGGTCGGCTGCCCACCGGGTTCGTCGTCCATGGCAACCGGATGTAGGCGTTCGTGTCGAAGTTGCGCCGGAGCGCAGACTGCCATCGCGGCTGAGCTCGCAGGTTGAAGCTGGGCCGGCCGTGGGCTCGCGGCACCACCGGCAGTACAATCCAGTGCATGGATGACCAACGCACCGAGACGCAGGCGACGCCGGGAGCCGGTCCCACCGGGACGTTCACCGTGAAGCGCGGGCTGGCCGACATGCTCAAGGGCGGCGTGATCATGGACGTCGTCGACGCGGGACAGGCCAAGGTGGCCGAGGATGCCGGAGCAGTGGCGGTCATGGCCCTCGAGCGGGTTCCGTCTGATATCCGTCGCGATGGCGGCGTGGCCCGGATGAGCGATCCTGCGCTGATCGAGGGCATCAAGGCGGCGGTGACTGTGCCCGTGATGGCCAAGGCCCGCATCGGTCATTTCGCCGAGGCGCAGGTTCTGGCCGCGCTGGGCGTGGACTACATCGACGAGAGTGAGGTGCTCACCCCGGCCGACGAGGCGCACCACATCGACAAGTGGGCGTTCGACGTGCCCTTTGTGTGCGGTGCCACCAATCTGGGCGAGGCCCTCCGCCGCATCTCGGAGGGGGCAGCCATGATCCGCTCCAAGGGTGAGGCGGGGACCGGGAACATCGTCGAGGCGGTCCGCCACCTCAGGTCGATCCTGGGCGACATCGGCAAGATCACCCAGGCCGACTCGGCCGAGCAGTACGGCTGGGCCAAGGAGCTGGCCGCCCCCATCGGCCTGGTGCAGGACATCGCCCGCACCGGCCACCTGCCCGTCCCGCTGTTCTGTGCCGGCGGCATCGCTACACCGGCCGACGCCTCGCTCGTCCTCCAGCTCGGTGCCGAAGCAGTGTTCGTCGGTTCGGGCATCTTCAAGAGCGAGGATCCGTCGCGACGGGCACGAGCCATCGTGGAGGCAACCGCCCACTTCACCGACGCCGACCTGGTGGCCAAGGTGTCCACTGGCTTGGGCGAGGCCATGCCCGGCCAGGAGATCGACACGCTCGGCGTGCATCTTGCCGATCGCGGCTGGTAGGGACACGGACACGGGGTCTCGAGGTGCCTCCGCGTGACCATCGGCGTGTTGGCCCTGCAGGGCGATGTGCGCGAGCACACCGCAGCGCTCGCCGACCTCGGTGAGGCGGCGCGCCCCGTTCGGCGACCGGCCGATCTCGACGGCCTGGCCGGCATCGTCCTCCCGGGAGGGGAGTCGACCGCCCTGTCGCTCCTCCTTGACTCGTCGGCGCTGTTCGAGCCACTGGCCGAGGCGCTCGGAACAGGGCTGCCTGTGTTCGGGACGTGCGCGGGCATGATCCTCTTGTCCTCCGAAGTCCTCGACGGCCGTCCCGACCAGCGGCGGTTCGGCGTGATCGATCTGACCGTGCGGCGCAACGGCTACGGACGCCAGCGGGCGTCCTTCGAGTGCGATCTCGACCTCGAAGCCGACGGTGTGGGCGGCGACCCGTTCCCTGCCGTCTTCATCCGGGCCCCGGTGGTGGAGGCCTGGGGGGCCGACGTGGAGGTGCTGGCTTCGCTTCCGGCGGCACCGGGGCCGATTGGGGAGTCGCAACCGGTGATCTGCCGGCGGGGCCCGGTCCTGGTGACCGCGTTCCACCCTGAGCTGACCGAGGACCGCCGGCTGCACCGGCTGTTCGTGGACATGACCAAAGAACAGACGAACAAAGAAGAGACGAGCACAGACGAGACGAGCACAGAAGAGACGAGCACAGACGAGATGAACAAAGAAGAGAGGCGCTAGGCGATGTCGGGACACTCCAAGTGGGCAACCACCAAGTACCGAAAGGGTGCACAGGACTCGGCCCGGGCCAAGGTGTTCGCCAAGATCATCCGGCAGGTGGAAGTGGCGGCCCGCGAGGGCGGCAGCGACATGACCGCCAATGCCAGTCTCCGGACCATGTACTCGAAAGCCCGGGACGCCTCGGTCCCCATCGACACCATCGAGCGAGCCATCAAGCGGGGGTCCGGCGAGCTCGAGGGCGTCCGCTACGAATCGATCAACTACGAGGGCTACGCGCCCGACGGTGTGGCGGTCATCGTCGAGTGTCTGTCGGACAACCGGAACCGGACCGGCGCCGAGATCCGCAACATCTTCAACAAGAGCGGTGGGTCCATGGCCGAGCCTGGCGCAGTGAGCTGGCAGTTCGAGCGCAAGGGCCTCATCTCGCTGCCACGGGATCTCGACGAGGACCAGATCATGGAGGCGGCCATGGAAGCCGGCGCTGAGGATCTGTCCGACGAGGACGATCACTGGGTGGTGACCTGCTCTCCCACTGACCTGGTGGCCGTGCGGGACGCACTCGAGGCGGCAGGGCTGACCCCTTCCTCCTCAGACCTGTCCATGGTGCCCACGTCGACGATCGAGGTGAGGGACGAGGGAGAGGCGAAGAAGGTCCTGCGGCTGATCGAAGCGCTGGATGACCATGATGACGTCCAGAACGTCTATGCCAACTTCGACATCCCCGACTCGGTCATGGCGTCCTACGACGGTTAGCCCACCGATCCTGGTGGCGAGCGGTATCCGCACCCTCCACGGTCGTGCAGGGTAGGGTCGAACGCATGTTCGTTCTGGGGATAGATCCCGGGCTGTCCCGGTGCGGCTACGGCGTGGTGACCCGCCGCGGATCGGATCTCGAGGCCGCGGCCGGCGGGGTGATCACCACACTCCCGACTATGCCGTTGCCGGAGCGCCTGCTCACCCTGTCGACCGAGCTCCGCACGTTGGTGGCCGAGTACCGGCCGGTCGCCGTGGTCGTCGAGCGGGTGTTCTTCCAGGTCAACGTCCGCACAGCCATGGCCACCGGGCAGGCCGCCGGGGTGGCGTTGGCCGCCGCCGCCGAGTCTGGTTGCGAAGTGGCCCAGTACACATCGAACGAGGTGAAACAGGCGGTGGTGGGCTACGGGAGTGCCACCAAGGACCAGGTGCAGCGGATGATCGCCTCGGTGCTCGGCCTGGACAAGCCCCCTCGGCCGCCCGACGTCGCCGATGCCCTGGCCCTGGCCGTCTGTTACCTGACGGCGCAGCCGCTCCGCCGGGCGGTGGCTGCGGTGACGGGGGAGAGCCGGTGATCGGCTCCCTCCGGGGCACGCTGGTAGACCGGCCCGGTACCGGAGAGGTTCTCGTCGACGTGCATGGGGTCGGGTACCGCGTCTCAGTGCCGACATCGGTGTTCGCTTCGGTCGGCCCGATCGGTTCCGAGACGTTCCTCCACGTCCACACCCACGTCCGCGAAGACGCCATCGTCCTCTACGGGTTCGCGCACGCCGACGAGCGGCGGTGCTTCGAGGCGCTCCTGGGCGCCCACGGTGTGGGCCCCTCGTTGGCCCTGGCCATCTTGTCGTCGCTCTCGCCGGCCACGCTGTCCACCGCCGTTCTCGAGGACGACGTCGACACCCTTTGTCTGGTCCCAGGGGTGGGGAAGAAGACTGCGGCCCGCCTCCTCTTGGAGCTGAAGGCCCGACTGCAGCTCCCGTCCCTCGGGGGAGGAACGCCTGTGCCGGTCGGGGAGGACGGTTCCGGTCGCGGCGAAGTACGCGCCGCCCTCATCGAGCTCGGGTACGGGCCCGACGAGATCCGTGGGGCCCTCGAGCAGGTGACCGACGAGGGTCCGGTGGAGGAACTGCTGCGCTCTGCCCTTCGTGAGCTGGCCCGCGCCCGATGAGTCCCGAGGCACGACGCGAGATGCTGGCCGGCAGAGCCGACGACCCAGCGGGCAATGGCGCTGCCCCGAAAGGCAGAGCCGGCGGCCCTGCAGGCGGACCCGGCGGCCCGGTAGGACGAGCCGACGACGGCGTGCGTCCCATGGACCCGGTGGCCGCTCCGGCCGAAGAGCTGGACGAGGCCAGCCTCCGGCCCCGGACACTCGACGAGTTCGTCGGGCAGGCCCAGCTCACCGAGCATCTCCGCATCGTGCTCGAGGCCGCTCGCAAGCGCCGCCAACCCGTCGATCACCTTCTGTTCGCCGGCCCTCCAGGGCTCGGGAAGACCTCGTTGGCCGGCATCGTGGCTTCCGAGATGGGTGTCGGACTCAGGATCACCGCCGGCCCGGTGCTGGTCAGGACGGGCGATCTGGCCGCGCTCCTGACCGACCTCCAAGAGGGCGACGTCCTGTTCATCGACGAGATCCACCGCCTCCACCGTGCCGTGGAGGAGGTGCTCTACCCGGCCATGGAGGACTTCAAGCTTGACATCCTGATCGGGAAGGGCCCGACGGCCCGCAGCATCCGCCTCGACCTCCCTCGGTTCACGCTGATCGGGGCCACCACCCGCACCGGGCTGGTCACCAGCCCCCTGCGCGACCGGTTCGGCTTCGTGGGGCGGCTCGACCACTACACGGTGGACGAGCTCGAAGCCATCGTGGGGCGGTCGGCCGAGATCCTCGGGGTGCCGATCGAGCCCGAAGGGGCGTGGCGGATCGCCCAGCGTTCCCGGGGGACACCGAGGATCGCCAACCGACTGCTCCGCCGGGTCCGGGACTACGTCGAGGTGCGAGCCGAGGGGCGGATCACCGCCGAGGCCGCCGCGGACGGCTTGGACCTTTTCGGGGTGGACGAGCTGGGCCTGGACAAGGTGGACCGCTCCATCCTGGACGTGCTGTGCCGCCGGTTCGCCGGCCGGGCCGTTGGCCTCACCACACTGGCCCAGTGCATCGGTGAGGAGCCCGACACGATCGAGGACGCCTACGAGCCCTACCTGTTGCAACAGGGCCTGTTGTTGCGGACGCCCCGCGGGCGTATCGCCGCGCCGCGTGCCTGGGCCCATCTCGGGCTGAGCCCGGCCGAGTCCACTCTCTTGTAGCCAACCGAGGACGTACCACCCCCGGCCGCCCCGTCTGCGACGATGGCGACCATGCCGGCCACCGGACAGAGTCATCGCGTCGCAATGGACGCCTTCGACTATGCGCTTCCCGACGCGGCCATCGCCCAGCGGCCCGTCGAGCCTCGGAGTGCCGCACGGATGCTGGTGACCAGGGCACTCTCGGATACTGGCGAGGTGGGGCACGCCACCGTCGCCGATCTTCCCCATTACCTGCGGCCCGGCGACGTGCTCGTGGTCAACCAGACCCGGGTGCTGGCCGCCCGGCTCGGCCTCGTGAAGCAGAGTGGGGGAGCGGCCGAGGTCCTCTTGTTGGAACCGGCGCCGAGCGGGGCCGGTGCGCAGTCGGCGGCGGTCTGGGAGGCCTTGGTCCGGCCCGGACGACGCCTGCCTCCCGGGACGCAGCTGTGGGAACCGGCTGGTTCGGCTGAGACCGGTTCGGAACCGGCTGGTTCGATGAAGACCGGTTCGGAAGCGACTGGTTCGCCTCCTATTGGCGCGGGCCCGGTGGTTGAGGTCGGTGATCCGGTGGCCGGCCACGATGACGGCCGGCGGTGGGTGCGGCTCATGGAGCCGTCGGTCGTCGACCGCGCCGGCTCGATGCCCCTCCCTCCTTACATCCACACCCCCCTTCAGGACCCGGAGCGCTACCAGACCGTCTATTGCGCGCCGAGCGATCGAGGCGCACAGTCGACGGCCGCGCCGACCGCCGGGTTGCACCTCACCCCTGCCGTGCTCGACGCCTGCCGGGCCGCCGGGGCGTCGATCGCCACCGTCGACCTGGCCATCGGGCTCGATACGTTCCGGCCGGTGACAGCGCCGACGCCGGGGGAGCACGTGATCCATTCCGAGCGCTATGCCGTACCGACTGAGACCATGGAGGCGTGCAGCCAGGCCTCCCGGGTGGTGGCCATCGGGACGACAACGGTGCGGGCCCTGGAGTCGGTGGCGGCCACCGGCCGCCTCTCGGGGCGCACCGACCTCTACATCCACGGTGACTATCCGTTCTCGGTGGTCGACGTCCTGCTAACCAACTTTCATATGCCCCGCTCGACCCTGTTGTTGATGGTGGAGGCATTTTGTGGTCCGGAGTGGCGCGACCTGTACTCCATTGCGCTCGAGGAGGGATACCGATTCTTGTCCTTCGGTGACGCCATGCTGGTGGCCAACCGGGCCACCAGCCATCCCGGCGGACGGACTGGCGGGTGACAGACGGACTGCGGATGGATATTCAAGCCACCGACGGGGCCGCTCGTACGGGAGTGGTCCATACCGCTCGGGGCTCCTACCGGATCCCCACCTTCATGCCCGTCGGGACGCGCGGGACGGTCAAGGCGCTCGATTCGTCGGATCTCGATGCACTCGGCGCCGACGTGGTGCTGGCCAACAGCTACCACCTGATGCTGCGGCCTGGCGCCGAGACGGTGGCCGACCTCGGCGGGCTCCATCGCTTCATGGGCTGGGAGGGCCACACCCTGACCGACTCGGGTGGGTTCCAGGTCCACTCGCTGTCCCCCGACGTCGACGACGACGGGGTCAGCTTCACATCTGTGTACGACGGCTCCTCGGCCCGGCTCACCCCGGAGTCGGCCGTCGAGATCCAGGGACTGCTCGGCGCGGACATCCAAATGGTCCTTGACGTCTGTGCCACCCTTCCGGCCGAGCCCGACGTCCTCCGGCTGGCCGTGGACCGGACCGCGGCGTGGGCCGCTCGGGCCCGGGAACACCACCGTCGCCTCCAGGCCCGGCCCGAGGGCCAGGCCCTGTTCGGCATCATCCAGGGCGGGACGGACCCGGTCCTGCGCAAGGAGAGCGCCCGCCGCACCGTCGACCTTGATTTCGATGGCTACGGCATCGGCGGCCTCTCGGTAGGGGAACCCCGTCGAGCCATGCTGGCTGCATTGGCCGCCACCGTTCCCGAGCTGCCCGTGGACCGCCCCCGCTACCTCATGGGGGTAGGAGATCCCGTTGGCCTCATCGAGGCCATTGCCCTGGGTGTCGACCAATTCGACTGCGTCGCACCCACCAGGATGGCCAGGCACGGGTCCATCCTGACCCGGGCGGGCAAGCTGAACCTCCGGAATGCAGCATTTGCTCGAGACGGTGGCCCGCTCGATCCCGAGTGCCCGTGTTCGACCTGTTGTCGCTGGTCACGCGGCTACCTCCGGCACCTGCTGACCGTGGGAGAGCCCACCGCCTGGCGCCTGCTCAGCATCCACAACCTGCGGTTCACCCTCGACCTCATGGACGCGGCCGGTCAGGCGATCAGAGCAGGACGACTGGGTGATCTGCGGGGCGAGGTGGCGGAGTGCTGGGCCACATGACACCCACCGAGGTGTTCTGGGGATTCATGCCCCTGGCGCCGGGGCTAGATCGGCGGCAGGCTGGGCTAGTGTCTGTCCGCTGTGTGCACCCTGAACCCCGTATCTGACGTGTCATGACCGCAACCCTGGTTGCGCTGGCTACGCCCCTGCTCGCTGCTGCTGCCAAGAAGTCGAGCAGCTCGCTGATCACCTTCTTGCCGATCATCGTCATCGCGGTGGCCGCCTACTTCTTCTTCCTGCGCCCCCAGCAGCAGAAGGCCAAGAGGCAGCGCGAAGAGGTGAAGCAGTTCGACGTGGGCGATGAGGTGCTCACGGCGGGCGGCATCGTCGGTCACATCATCGACATCGAGGAGGACCGGGTCACGTTGGAGACGAGCGTCGGGGCCTCCTTTGTCGTGCTGCGCCCCTACATCCTGCGCAGGCTCGATGCCGATCCTCCTCCCGTCGACACCGAGGAGGACGAGCACGACGACGACGGTTACGACGACGAGTACGACGAATACGATGAGGAGGAGGCGGGTGGGCCTGAGGATGACGAGGACGACCAGGGTCCCCCGGATGACAGCGGTACCGATGGCAAGGCGCGGGGCGATGGGAACAAGCGCGGCGGCGGGAACAAGCGGGGCGACGGTAGGAACCGCGGTGATGATCGAGGACCCAGCACCACACGCTGATGAAGGACAAACGCCCACTCTGGATCAGCCTCATGACGGTGGTCGCAATCTCGGTCTTCGCCCTGGTCGGCACCATTGCCGCCGGCTGGTCACCGAAATTGGGGCTCGACCTCGACGGTGGACTCCAGGTCGTCTACAAGACGGCGCACCAGATCTCGACCGATCAGCTCAACACCACGGTCAACATCCTCAACAACCGGGTTGACGCCCTGGGCGCCTCCGGGGCCACCGTGGCCAGTCAGGGCAACAATGAGATCGCCGTCTCCATCCCCGGGGCCAAGAACGTCAACCAGATCCTGGCCACTCTGGGCAACACTGCGCAGCTCTTCTTCCGGCCCGCCTTGTGCGAGGCGCTGCCGTTCTCGGTCGCGAAGGGCAAGACCGTGTCGACCGGTCCGCTGCCCCAGTGCTCGGCATCGTCTGCGCTGACCGCCGCCAACATCAACGTCACCCCGAATTCCAGTGCGGCCGGCTATTCGAGCAACCTGAGTTCGATCCAGCCGGACCCCGCCTTCACCACGTTCAAATCGACACCATCCTCGGGCGACAAGCAGAACGCGACCGTGCTCCTCCCGAGCGCACCCGGAAGCGGGACCACCCTCCGGTACCTCCTCGGTCCCTCGCCAGTAACAGGGACAGCCGTGCATTCGGCAAACGCCCAGCTGCAGAGCGGTCAGTGGACGGTCGCCATCCAGCTGACCGGGGCGGGCTCGACGGCGTGGGACAACCTGGCCAAGGCCCAGTTCCACGCCATCATCGCCATCGACCTCGACGGGCAGGTGCTCTCCGCACCGGTCACCCAACCCACGGCGTCGGGATTCTCCTCCTTCGCGGGACAGGTACAGATCAGCGGGAACTTCACCGAGACCCAGGCCAAGAACCTGGCCACCGAGCTCAACTACGGTTCGCTCCCGGTGAAGCTGAACCAGATCACCGTGCAGACCGTGTCTCCCACCCTCGGGAAGGCGTCCCTGAAGGCCGGCTTGATCTCCGGGCTGGCCGGCCTGGCCCTGGTGATGATCTACATGATCTTCTACTACCGGCTGCTGGGCGTGGTGGTGATCTCCGGCCTGGCCGTGACCGGTGCGCTGCTATGGGCGATCATCGCCCTCATGGGCCACTCGTTCGGCACCACCATTGACCTGGCCGGGATCATCGGCATCATCGTTTCCATCGGTATCACCGTCGACTCGTACATCGTCTACTTCGAACGATTGAAAGACGAGGCCCGGGCAGGGCGCACCGTGCGGACGAGCGTGGACAAGGGCTTCCGCAGCGCGTTCCGGACCGTGTTGGCCGCTGACGCAGTGAGCTTCCTCGGTGCTGCCATCCTGTACGAGATATCCATCGGCCCGGTCCGCGGCTTCGCCCTGTTCCTGGGCCTGTCGACCATTCTCGACGTGGTCATCACCTACTTCTTCACCCGGC
Source organism: Acidimicrobiales bacterium (assembly GCA_036521415.1). Classification (GTDB taxonomy): domain Bacteria; phylum Actinomycetota; class Acidimicrobiia; order Acidimicrobiales; family RAAP-2; genus DASXMT01. The sequence goes on along the minus strand of DATDHU010000063.1, from coordinate 31,311 downwards.
CGTTCGTCATCCTGCTCGGACAGCGCCGCACATCGGGTGAGCTGGGACGCATGGGCATGGCCCGTGGACTCGGTGTGGCCGAGGAAGGCGCACGATGAGCCCGCGCCAGGGCAGGAGCGGGCGTGACCAGGGTGGCGATCATGGTGACGGCCTCGGTGGCGGTCCGCTCGGCGATGAGGAGCTGCCGGCAGACGAGGTCGGCGCCGAGCCGACCGCGGACGAGCGATCCGCAGACGAGCTCGGAGAGGCTGTGGGACCGGTCAACGGATCGGTGGGCGACGGCGCAGAGGGCGCCGATGGGCTGGACGGCGCCGATGGGCTGGACGGCGCCGATGGGCTCGACGGCGCCTACTCCGGCGGGACCGACGCGGCCGGGGGACAAAAGCGCCCGAATGCCCTGCTGCGGCTGTACCGGGGCCAAACTTCGTTCGACTTCATCGGCAAGCGGAAGTGGTGGTTCGCCATCTCCGCCATCATCATCCTGGCCGGAGTGCTCTCCTTCGCCACCCGGGGCCTGAACCTGGGTATCGACTTCAAGGGCGGCCAGTCCTGGACCATCTCGAATACCCAGCTGACCGTGGCCCAGGCCACCACGGCCGTCGAGAACGCCGGCGTCAGCCAGCCGACCGTGGTGCTGTTGACGAACCAGATCGACCACACCAAGTCGGTCGAGGTCCAGGCCGACCTCAATTCGAAGTCGCAGGCCGACCGCACGGCCATCGAGAAGAACGTGGAGACCAACCTGGCCCAGGCCGCCCACATCTCGGTGAACGACATCTCCTTCAGCGACGTGGGGGCCACCTGGGGCAGTCAGGTGACCTCGAAAGCCATCGAGGCCCTCATCGTGTTCTTCATCGCGGTGGTCATCTACATCTCTGTGCGCTTCGAGTTCAAGATGGCCGTGGCCGCGCTGGTGGCGGTGATCCACGACATCCTGATCACGGCCGGCATCTACTCGCTCACCGGGCTCCAGGTCACTCCGGACACCGTCATAGCCGTGCTGACCGTGCTCGGGTACTCGCTGTACGACACCGTGGTCGTCTTCGACCGAATAGCGGACAATGCGAAGGGCATCGGCGCGTCCGGACGCATCACCTACTCCCAGACCGTCAACCTGTCCATGAATCAGACTCTTGCCCGGTCGATCAACACGTCCCTGGTGGCCATCGTCCCGGTGCTCTCCGTACTCGTGGTGGGCTCGCTTGTGCTCGGGGCGACCACGCTGGAGGACTTCGGGCTGGCCCTGGTCATCGGGCTCACCAGTGGTGCGTACTCCTCGATCTTCATCGCTTCACCGTTGCTCGCCATCATGAAGGAACGAGAGCCTCGCTATATCGCCATCCGGCAGCGACTGGAGACCCGAGGCGATCGGATCGGCGTGCTCACGCCGTCCTCCGCGGCGGCACTGACCACCGCGGGAGCCGGTCGCGCCGCCGGGAAAGCGAGGGCTCGGAGCACGGGGGTGATCCGTCCCGGCGCGTCGCGCGCCCCGGCTCGTCAGCCGGCCAGCACAGGAGCGGCGCGTCAAGGTGCGCCCAAGGGGGCCGGAGCCGCCGCCACCAACCCGCCAGCCCCCCGGGCCTCGTCATCGGCCGGCGGCACCAATCGTCCGCCCGGCACGCGTCCCCCGCCTCGTCCCCGAAAGGGGAAGGGCAAGGGCAAGGGCAAACGCCGCTGACCAGGAACGGCTGGGGCAAGCCGTAGACGAAGACCGGTCTGGTCCCGTGGTCGGCCATCGACCGTGGGCGGCGGTCTGGTTCCTGCTCATCCCGCCCTCCAGGTACCGTGTAGATGTGACGTTTGTGACGGCTGCGGCCGCCAATCCCCGCGGAGTGGACTGATGGCGTTGGCTTCGCGGGCCCCTTCCGGGGGGACGGAGACGAAGGGGCGAGACGCCCAGGTGGCGAACGCGCCCCGGGCCGGATCGGCACTGTCCGAGGCGGAGACCGACCTGGTGGCAGAAGTGATCGAGGCGTTCCATCGCCGTCATCCCGGCGAGGACGCCGGAATGATCGAAGGCGCGGCCGAGACGGCCGCCGTGGCCCACGCCGGACAGGTCCGTCGCTCCGGCGAGCCCTACATCACCCATCCCATCGCCGTGGCCGGCATCGTGGCCGAGTTGGGTCTCGACACCCAGACCATCGCTGCGGCACTGCTGCACGACGCCGTGGAGGACACCGGCGTCACCAACAAGGTGATCAAGGAGGACTTCGGTGAGTCGGTCGCCGCCATCGTCGACGGCGTCACCAAGTTGGACCGGCTCCAGTTCGACTCCAAGGAGGCCCAACAGGCGGCCACCGTCCGCAAGATGCTGGTGGCCATGGCCGACGACTGGCGCGTGCTGATCATCAAGCTCGCCGACCGGTTGCACAACATGCGCACCCTCTCGGTGATGCCGGAATGGAAGCAACGCCGGACCGCCCAGGAGACGCTCGACATCTACGCGCCCCTGGCCCACCGGCTCGGCATCCAGGAGGTGAAGTGGCAGCTCGAGGACCTGGCATTCTCCACGCTGCACCGCAAGCGCTACTCCGAGATCGAGCAGATGGTGGCCAGCCGGGCCCCCCTCAGGGACGAGTACCTGGCCCGGGTCCTGGTGGCCGTGCGGGAGCGTCTGCAGTCATCGGGAATCGCCGCCGAGGTGACCGGCCGGCCGAAGCATCTCTGGAGCATCTACGAGAAGATGGTGGTCCGCGGCAAGGAGTTCGACGAGCTCTACGACCTGGTCGGGATGCGGGTGATCGTCGAGTCGGAGAAGGACTGTTGGGCCGCGCTGGGCTCCATCCACGCCATCTGGCCCCCGGTCCAGGGTCGGTTCAAGGACTACATCAACTCGCCGAAGTTCAACCTGTACCAGTCGCTTCACACCACGGTCATCGGCCTGGATGGGAAGCCGATCGAGGTCCAGGTGCGCACCCACGAGATGCACCGGCGGGCGGAGTACGGGATCGCCGCTCACTGGGGGTACAAGGAGAAGCCCGGGCGCGACGGTCCCGACAAATCGGCGCGGGAGAGGACGGCCAAGGCCAAGTCGGCCCGGGAGGCGAATGCTCCCCCCGGTGCGACGGCCCAGGGCAGGACGGCGGGGCCCCCGACCAGGGGCGGCATCAAGGCCGGTGACCCGGCCGGACCGGTCTCGGGCAAGGGATCGAAGTCCAAGAAGGGTCGGGGGAGCTCCAGTGCGGCCGAGGCGGACCGCCGGGCTGAGCGCCAGGCGTTGGCTCGTGAGACCTCGTCGACCGTCGCCGAGATCGAGTGGATGCAGCGGATCGCCGACTTCCAGAACGAGACGACTGACCCCATCGAGTTCCTCGAGGCCCTCAAGCTCGACCTCGAGCAGGATGAGGTCTACGTCTTTACACCCAAGGGCAAGGTCATCGCCCTGACGGCCAACGCCACCCCGGTCGACTTCGCCTATGCCATCCACACCGAGGTCGGCCACCGCTGTGTCGGCGCCACGGTGAACGGCCGGCTGGTACCGCTCGAGACCACGTTGAACTCGGCGGACACGGTGGAGATCATCACCTCCAAGGCGCCGACGGCCGGGCCCTCCCGGGACTGGCTCAACTTGGCCGCCTCGTCCCGGGCCCGGACCAAGATCCGCCAGTGGTTCTCCCGTGAGCGTCGGGAGGACGCCATCGAGGTGGGCCGGGACGAGCTGACCAAGGAGTTGCGACGGGAGGGGCTCCCCGTCCAGAAGCTGGCCTCCGAGCACGCCCTGGCCGAGCTGGCCGTGACCATGAACTACGCCGATCTCGACGCCCTGCACGCTGCGATCGGCGACAACCGGGTCTCGGCCCGGGCGGTGGCGCAACGGCTGCTCCGGGAGCTCCGGGGTGGCGTCTACGACGAGCAGCTCCCGGTCACCGCCCGCCGCACGCCGACGGCCGGCCGCCCCGGGGCGAGGTCGGACGTCGGCGTGTACGTCGAGGGTCTCGACGACCTGGTGGTCCGGCTGTCACGGTGCTGCACGCCGGTGCCCGGCGACGAGATCATCGGTTTCGTCACCCGGGGCCGGGGCGTGTCGGTGCACCGGGCCGACTGTTCGAACGCGGCCTCGTTGGCCAGCCGCTCCCGGGAGCGGCTGATCGAGGTCGAGTGGGACCACCGGTCGTCCGGCGTGTTCGTGGCCACGATCGAGGTCGTGGCCATCGACCGGTCGCGCCTCCTCACCGACGTGAGCCAGGTGGTCTCCGAGCACCACCTCAACATCCTGGCCGCCAACACCCAGACCGACGCCGACCGGATCTCCCGCATGCGCTTCGACGTCGAGCTGGGCGACGCCAACCACCTGGAGTCGGTGCTCAACTCGGTCCGCCACCTCGACGCCGTTTACGACGCCTACCGCATCCTGCCCGGGAAGAAGGACTGAGCGCCGATGAGTGACGAGCCGACGGCCGCGCGCGCCCCGAGTGGGACCCACGACGTCCTGTGGCCCGAATCGACCCGCTGGGAGGCGCTGGTGGCCATCTTCGCCGGGCTGGTCGAGCGGGCCGGCTACGGCCTGGCTCACACGCCCTTGTTCGAGGACGTGCGCGTCTTCCGGCGGGGGATCGGCGAGGGCAGCGACGTCGTGGGCAAGGAGATGTACGAGTTCGAGGACCGGGGCGGCCGAACGTTGGCCCTCCGGCCCGAGGGGACCGCCCCCATCGTCCGCGCCTATGTCCAGCACCGGCCACCGTTGCCGTGGAAGGCCTGGTACGCCACACCGGCGTTCCGCTACGAGCGCCCCCAGGCCGGGCGGTACCGCCAGCATCACCAGCTGGGCGTGGAGGCGCTGGGCCCAGAGGACCCTGATCTCGACGTCGAGGTGATCGCACTGGCCCACGGGTTGTTCGGGTCGCTCGGGCTGGCCGACTACGAGCTGAAGCTCAACTCGATGGGGGACAGCGAGTGCCGCCCGGCCTACATCGAGCTGCTGCGCTCGTACCTCGCCGAGCGCCGCGACCAGCTGTGCCCGGAGCACCAGGAACGCCTCGAGGCCAACCCCCTGCGTGTCCTCGACTGCAAGCGGGAGGGATGCCGCACGGCTACCGCCGATGCGCCCCGCCTGATCGACCACTTGTGCGGCCCGTGCCTGGAGCACTTCGACCGGGTCCGGACCGGTCTGGTGGCGCTGGGCATCCCCTTCGTGCTCGACCACCGCCTGGTCCGCGGCTTCGACTACTACACGCGCACGACGTTCGAGTTCGCCTCGGAAGCGCTCGACGCGGCCCAGAACGGCATCGGCGGAGGAGGCCGCTACGACGGCCTGGTCGAGATGCTGGGCGGCCCGCCCACGCCAGGCATCGGGTTCGGGCTCGGCATCGAGCGGGTGCTCCTGGCCTGTGACGCCGAGGGGGTGTTCCCGGTGTCGCCCCCGGTGCTCGACGCCTACGTCGTCGACGTGGCCGGCGGGGAGTCGGCCCGGGACCTGACCGCCCAGCTGCACCGGGCCGGGCTGCGGGCCGACCGGGCCTTCGACGGTCGTTCCATGAAGTCGCAACTGAAGTCGGCCGACCGGTCCGGGGCTCGCCTGGCCCTCATCGTGGGCCCCGACGAGGTGGCCGCGGGCAGCGTGTCGGTGCGGCCCCTACGGGGTGAAGGCACCCAGCGGACCGTGTCCAGGGCCGAGGTGGTCGACGCTGTTCGTAGTGCTGCACAGCCGAGTGGAGGCTCGGCGCCGACCGAGCGAGAGCCAGCGGAGACTCAGGCAGACACAGCGGCGCCCACCCCGAAGGACGCAGTGGCGGAGATCACCCGAAAGGACCCAGCATGATGGCAACACCCGAGGCGGCCGACGGGACCAGCGGCGCCACGTCGATGCGCACCCACCTGTGCGGGCGGGTCACGACGGCCCAGATCGGCGACGCCGTCCGGTTGTGCGGGTGGGTGGCCAAGCGCCGGGAGCACGGAGAGCACCTGGCCTTCGTCGACCTCCGGGACCACACCGGGATCGTGCAGTGCGTCGTCCCCGGGACCGTCGACGTGCGCAGCGAGTACGTGATCGCCGTCGAGGGCGTGGTCCGCCACCGGCCGGAGGGGACGGTGAACCCGGACCTGCCCACCGGCGAGATCGAGGTGGGCGACTGCGTCGTCGAGGTCCTGGCCGCCGCCGAGCCTCCCCCCTTCGCGGTGGACGACCGGGTGGACGCGGACGAGAGCGTCCGGCTCCGGAGCCGGTTCATCGACCTACGCCGGCCGCGCATGCAGGCCATCCTCCGGCTTCGCGCCCAGGTGAACGCCGCCCTCCGCGCCGCCATGGAGCGCCAGGGGTTCTGTGAGGTCGAGACGCCCATGTTGTGGGCGCCCACCCCCGAGGGTGCTCGGGAATTCGCCGTGCCCAGCCGTCTCCACCAGGGCTCGTTCTACGTCCTGCCCCAGAGCCCGCAGCTGGCCAAGCAGCTCCTCATGGTGGCCGGCGTGGACCGGTACTTCCAGATCGCCCGGTGCATGCGGGACGAGGACCTTCGGGCGGACCGGCAGTTCGAGTTCACGCAGCTCGACGTCGAGGCGTCGTTCGTGAGCCAGGACGACGTGCTCGGATTCGTCTCCGAGGCGGTGCTGGACGCAGCGGAGGTGGCGACCGGGGAACGCCCGCCGCCCATCGAGCAGATGACGTGGTCGGAAGCACTCGACCGGTTCGGCACCGACAAGCCGGACCTTCGCTTCGGCATGGAGCTGGTCGACCTGTCGCCTGTGTTCGAGGGGACCGAGGTGAAGGCGTTCAGCGCTCCGTGCGTGAAGGCCCTCCGGCTCGAAGGTGGGTCGAGGCTGACCCGATCCAAGCTCGATACGCTGACCGACAAGGCGAAACAGCTCGGGGCGAAGGGTCTGGCCTGGTTCCGGGTGACCTCGGACGGCTCCGGTGCAGGTGACTCGGCTTCGGACGGCTCGGCTTCGGACGGATCGGCCTCGGAAGCCTCTGGTACTGGGCTCGGTCTCGACTCGCCCCTCGACCGCTTCCTCTCCGACCAGGAGCGCTTGGCTCTGATCGCCACCAGCGAGGCCGCGGCCGGGGACCTGATCCTGGTCGTCGCCGACGAGCACCGGCTGGCCTGCACCGTGCTCGGCAACCTCCGCGTCGAGCTGGGGGCCCGTCCGGTGAGCGAGGGACCTTTCCGGTACGTCTGGATCGTGGACTTCCCGATGTTCGACGGGGTCGACGGGGACGGCAACCCGATCGCCGCCCACCACCCCTTCACCATGCCCCACCCCGAGGACCTGGACAGGCTCGAGTCCGATCCGGTCTCGGTGCGTTCCCAGGCCTACGACCTGGTGCTCAACGGATGGGAGCTGGGTTCCGGCAGTGTCCGGATCCATCGCGCCGACATCCAGAGCCGAGTGTTCGACGTGCTGGGCATCACCCCCGACGAGGCCGAATCCCGTTTCGGGTTTCTGCTCGGGGCGTTCCGCTACGGCGCTCCTCCCCATGCGGGCTTCGCCGTAGGCGTCGACCGCCTGGTGGCCATCTTCGCCGGCGAGGACAGTATCCGGGAGGTCATCGCCTTCCCCAAGACCCAGTCCGGCTCCGATCCCATGACGGGGGCGCCGAAGGCGTTGGCCTCGGGCGCACTGGCCGACCTCGGGCTCCGGCTCGCCCCCCGCAAGGACTGAGCGGCCGGTTCGCTGGTGGCCGCCGACGATCTGTTCTCCGGGGCGGCCGAGGAGCGCCTTGCCTCGCGGGCGCCCCTCGCCGCCCGGCTTCGCCCGAGGACGCTCGACGACATCGTCGGTCAGGCTCATCTGGTGGGGCCCGGTGCACCCCTCCGGGCACTCATCGAGTCCGACCGCTTGACCTCGGCCATCCTGTGGGGGCCGCCGGGCACCGGGAAGACCACGCTGGCCTCGGTGGTGGCCACGGCTACGGCCAAGGAATTCATCCCGCTCTCGGCGGTGTCGGCCGGGGTGAAGGACGTCCGCGAGGTGGTGGACGGAGCCCGGCGGCGGCTCGGAGAGCACGGCCGCGGGACGATCCTCTTCCTAGACGAGGTGCACCGGTTCAACCGCGCCCAGCAGGACGCCCTTTTGCCGTCGGTGGAAGAGGGCCTCCTCGTGTTCATCGGCGCCACCACCGAGAACCCGTTCTTCGAGGTGAATGCCCCGTTGCTCTCCCGGTCGACGCTCTGGCGGCTCGAGCCCCTGACCGACGAGGAGCTGACCGAGGTGGTGGCCCGCGGGCTCCGGGCCGAGGAGGCAGAGGCCGAGCCCGATGCGGTGGCCGCCCTAGTCGGGTTGGCTGACGGCGACGCCCGGGCCGTCCTCACCACGCTCGAAGTGGCCCTGGCCTTGGCCGGCGACCGTCCGGTTGGGTTGGAGGACGTCGAACGGGCCCGCCACACCCGGCTGCACCACTATGGCGAGGACGACCACTACGACCAGGTGAGCGCGTTCATCAAGAGCGTGCGCGGCTCCGATCCCGACGCCGGCTTGTACTGGCTGGCGCGCATGCTCGAGTCCGGGGAGGACGCCCGGTTCATCGCCCGGCGCCTGGTCATCCTGGCCAGCGAGGACATCGGCGAGGCCGACCCGTTGGCCCTGGTGGTGGCAGATGCCGCCGCCCGTGCTGTCGAGTTCGTGGGCCTTCCCGAGGCGCAATTGAATCTGGCCCAGGCGGTGGTCCATCTGGCCTGCGCGCCGAAGTCGAACCGGGTCACCGTCGCGCTGGGACGCGCTCAACAAGACGTGCGCCAGGGACCCCGAGGCGACGTCCCTGCCCATCTGCGCGACTCGCACTATCGGAGTGCCGGGTCCATCGGGCACGGCCAGGGCTACGTCTACCCCCACGACGAACCGGACGCCTTCACGGAGCAGCAGTACCGGCCGGCCCAGCTGGGCACCGCTCGGTACTACGAGCCCAGCGATCGAGGGCACGAAGCTGTGGTGGCTGAACGACTTAAGAAATGGCGCGGCGAGCCGGACGGTTCGGGTACCGCTGGTTCGGGTACCGCTGGTTCAGGTTCGGCTGGCAATGGTGGAGAGGCCGGAGATCCGGGAAACGATGACCGTGTGGCTGGTGCAGGAGGGGAGACGTGACCGACCCGCCAGCTATTGCTCATTTCCACTACTCGTGAAGAGTCGGATCTAGCGACTTTCAGTAGCTTTCCATGTACTCTAAGTGGTCAGCGCCCGACACCACTACCTGCATCACCACAAGGGATTCCGGCCCGAAGGGGCCCGGGACCTGGCAGTGGCTCCCACCCGAAAAGCCACCCCCGAGAACAGGATCCACCGACCACCCCGACACCGACGACGCCGACACGTCGAACGCCTCGATCACCGCCGCCGAACCTGACCAGCTCTTCCGCCTGGAATAGCGGCAAAGCCGTAGGCCGCCGCCGGGCCGGATCCACCTTCAGCGAATTGCCACACCTGAGGTAACAAGTCAGACCTGAAGACCTCTGACAGATGGCCGTCCGCCCAGCCATCCGCCAAAGTGACCGTCCACCGAACCGACTCGGTGGACCCTCTAAGCTGACCAAGTCATGTCCGCTGGTGAGATCGCTGTCATTGTTGCCGCCGGCGCCTGTGTTCTGGCGGTTGTCGGCCTGCTGATTGCCATGAGCAGCCTTCGACGTCAGGTGCGGCGTCTCGAGGTGGTGGCAGAGGACCTCCGCGTCCAGACAATGCCCTTGGTCGTCGAAGCCCATCGCGTTGTCGGACAAGCGGCCACCGAGATGGACCGGGTAGGCGCAGTGCTCGAGTCGACCGAGTCCGTGAGCGCAACCGTCGACTCGGCTTCTCGCCTGGCCTATCGAGCATTTGCCAATCCGGTGGTCAAGGTACTTGCCGTCCGGGCCGGCGCCGCTGGAGGCATGCGGCGCCTTCGCACAGGTTCGAACCAGAAGCACCACGCGAATGGGCGGAACTGAGCCTTCATGCCTAAGCGAACCTTTTGGCTGACGGCCGGCGTCGCCCTGGGAGCAGGCTCGACCCTCTGGGCTGAGCGCCGGGTTCGCCGGACCATCGAGCAGACTGCGGCCAAACTGTCGCCCGACGCCCTGGTCGCCGAAGTAGGACGTACCGCTCGCCACGTGGCTGCATCCGCGGGCGACCGCTTCCGGGACGCGTACTCCGAGGGCCGTGACCAGATGCACCGTCATGAAGAGCAGCTGTGGTCAGGCTTGGCGGAGCGGGGCATCACCATGTCGACCGACGGGTTGCCAGCCGTCGCTGGCTTGTCGAGCGCCGTCGGCCCATCGAGCGCGGTCACGAGCGAAGCGGCGCATGCGACTTCGATCCCGGCCGCCCTTAGCGACGACTCGACCAGGGCGGCTCGAAGGCGGGCATCGAGGACGGCTCGCAGGCGAACCGCGGCGCGCAGAGCGAAATCGCCCTCCCACCTGGGCAACTAAGCTTTCTAGTCGTGACCCCCGGCCCGGCTATCGACGCCAATCAGCTTCGAAACTCCTTCACCAGGTTCTTTATAGAGCGCGGCCATACCGACATCCCTTCGGCCAGCCTCATCCCACACGATCCGACGGTCCTCTTCACGATCGCCGGCATGGTTCCATTCAAGCCCTTTTTCGTAGGCGACGAACCCGCTCCGTGGTCAAGGGCCACATCGGTCCAAAAGTGCTTCCGTACGGTGGACATCGAAGTCGTCGGCACCACCCAGCGCCACTGCACGTTCTTCGAGATGCTCGGTAACTTCAGTTTCGGCGACTATTTCAAGGCCGAAGCCATCCCGTTCGCCTGGGAGCTGGTGACCGACGTCCTCGGCATCGACCCCGACCGCCTCTGGGTCACCGTCCACGAGACCGATGATGAGGCCGAGCAGATATGGGCCGATGGCGTCGGCCTACCACGCGATCGAATCCAGCGAATGGGTGAGGACAACTTCTGGCGCATGGGCGACACCGGTCCCTGCGGACCGAGCTCGGAGATCTTCTTTGACAAGGGGGAGCGCTACGGACCCCCCGGTGGACCCGCCCATGGGGGAGAAGAGCGCTTCGTCGAATTGTGGAACCTGGTGTTCATGCAGCTGAACCAGCTGGCCGACGGCACGATCGAGAAGTTGCCCCGCCCGAGTATCGACACCGGCGCCGGGCTCGAGCGGATCTTGCCCATCATTCAGGGCGTCGACTCGATCTTCGACACCGATCTGTTCGTGCCGATGATCGATGCGGCGCAATCGATCACCGGGCGCACCTATGGAGCGGACGAGCAGGCCGACGTCGGCCTTCGCATCATGGCCGATCACGGACGGGCAATGTCCATGCTTGTGGCCGACGGGGTGCTGCCCTCGAACGAAGGCCGCGGCTACGTTCTGCGCCGCGTGATCCGTCGAGCCATTCGAAGGGCTCGACAGCTGGGCGTGGACGATCCGATCACGTCGCGACTCGTCGACGCGGCCGTGGGCGTTCTCGGTGCCGCCTATCCCAAGTTGGCCGAGAACCACCATCTGGTCACCGATGTGGTCGGCCGGGAAGAGGAGGGATTCCTCCGCACTCTGGCCGCCGGTTCGGCCATCCTCGACGAGCAGTTGGCCTCCGGGGCGGTCACGCTGCCCGGCGACGTCGCCTTCCGCCTCCACGACACCTACGGGTTCCCAGTGGAGCTCACGGTGGAGATGGCCGAGGAGGCTGGGGTCTCCGTGGATCTGGCCGGGTTCGAGGCGGCGATGGACGAGCAGCGCCGCCAGGCGCGCGCCGCGGCCCGGGCCGGCCGCGTCGATGCCGGCGAGGCCGCGTATCGCACTGTGCTCGATGCCCAAGGACAGACCCTGTTCGTCGGCAATTCCCCGGACGGCTACTCGACGCCGGCCCGGGTCGTGGCTGTACTGACTGACCCCAACAATCCCGGACAGGCAGAGATCTTCCTGGACCAGACCCCTTTCTACGCCGAAAGCGGGGGTCAGGTCGGCGATACCGGGACGATCGTCACCGAGACGGGAACGGCGCTGGTCTACGACACCGTGACCGCCCTACCCGGTCTGTCGGCTCACCGCGCCCGGATCACCGGCGAGATCTTCGTTGACCAGGAGGCCCTGGCCACCATCGACGCCGTGCGTCGCGACTCGGTGCGGCGCAACCACACGGCTACGCATCTCCTGCATGCCGGCCTGCGGGCCGTATTGGGCGATCACGTCCGCCAACAGGGATCCCTGGTCGCACCCGATCACCTCCGGTTCGACTTCAGCCACAACGGCGGCGTGCGACCCCAGGAACTAGCCGCGGTGGCGTCGATGGCCAACATGGACGTACTCAGCGACGCTCCGGTGATGGTCATCGAGACGACCAAGGCCGAAGCTGATGCCATGGGCGCATTGGCGTTTTTCGGCGACAAGTACGGCGAACGGGTCCGGGTGGTCCGGGCCGGCGAGCACTCCACCGAGCTCTGCGGCGGCACGCACGTCGCCGCCTTGGGCATGATCGGCCCTATCACCATTGTCTCCGAGGCCTCCATCGGGTCAAACACCCGTCGGATCGAAGCCGTCTCCGGGACCGGGGCGCTTCAGCGCAGCGTGGAGCGGGAGAGAGTTCTCGCCGAGGCAGCAAACCTCTTGCGAACAGAGCCGGAAAATCTGCCCGAGGCGATCGATCGACTCCTGGAACGCCAGCGGAAGGCAGAGAGAGCACTCGAGCAGGCCCAGAGCAAGGAGCTACAAGGCGAGGCGGGGAAGCTGGCGGCCGACGCCAATGATGGCGTGGCGGTGGCCCGCCGCGACGGTCTGAGCCCCGACCTCCTGCGCGACCTGGCGCAGACCTCCAAGAAGGCGGGGTCGCTCCGCGCCGTGGTCCTGGCTGGGAGCCCGGACGGAGCCCGCGCTTCGGTGGTGGCCGCCGTAGACGCCAGCAGTGGTCTCCACGCCGGAGACCTGGTCAAGAAGCTCGCCGCCCTGGTCGGCGGTGGCGGTGGTGGGTCGCCTGAAGTGGCCGTGGCCGGTGGCAAGGATGTAGCCGGCCTGGACAACGCGCTGGATGAGGCACGCCGACTCCTCTCGAGCGGCTGACCGGGAGGTCCAGGGGTGCTCATGCCGGCGACGGGAGACCACCACCCAACCGGTAGGCGAGGCGAGCCAACTGGGAAGCGGGGCGAGCAAGCCGGCCGGCCCCGCGAAGGGCGCGGGCGGGCGATTGGTTTGGACCTCGGATCCCGTCGGATCGGTGTGGCTGTCAGCGATTCGGCCCGCACGCTGGCCTCTCCACGGACGACTGTGCTCCGGACCAAGGACGCGGCCGGTGACCGGCGAACATTGGTATCCCTGGTGCTCGAGTCAGAGGCCAGCGTCGTGGTGATCGGCCTACCCTTGTCCCTAGGGGGCGACAGGGGGGCTGCCGCCGAGGCGGCCGAAGCGGAGGCAGCCGCGCTGGCCGCTCTGCTCGAGCCGGAAGGAGTCGAGGTGGAATTGTTCGACGAGCGTCTCACCACGGTCAGCGCGCATGCGGCACTGGCGGAAACCGGAAAATCCTCACGTCAGCGTCGCACGGTGGTTGATCGCTCTGCGGCAGCCGTGTTGTTGCAGGCTTGGCTCGACGGCGGCCGGCCGTCGAGAGGCGATCGTTGACCAAAGAGGAATTCCCCACAGGGCGCAACGGGGATGACCAGTTGAGGCCGGACACGTCCGGTTCAAGCTCGCCCCCTGACCGATCCAAATCCAACGGCGAGCCGAGCACACCACACAGCAACGACAACACGCCGAGCGGCAAGCCACCTACCACCGAAGCCGTACCACCCACCACGGTCGAAGACGTACCACCGGGCGCAATCGGCCATCCCGATCCGGCACCCAGTGGCCGGTCGGCCATGGGCAGGCACCCCTGGAGGACTCTGGTTATCTCCGTGGCGGTCATCCTGGTTGCCGCTGGAGGGGCCGGTGTCCTGTGGATCGACCACCAGGGCACCGTGGGCCGGACCGATGGCCAGGAAGTGGTCATCCATGTCACCAAGCGGGTGGGGGCGGCGACCGTGGCATCGATGCTGGAACGGAAGAAGGTGGTGGGAAGCTCGTTGGCGCTCGAAGCCTGGTTGCTCCTGCACGGAACGCCGACCATCGGAATCGGAACGTACGTGTTCCATCAGCACGAGAGCTTCGCCTCGGTCAAGAGCGACCTGGAGGTTGGCCCGAACGTGTTCTCGCTCGAGGTGGCGCCGGGTTCCTCCGTCGGACAGGTGAGTCGTCAGGTGGACCAGGTTCCCGGCCACGATGGCACCGCATTCCTGGCCCTGGCCACGGGTGGTACCTTGCATTCGCCGTGGTCACCGGCCGGTTCGAGCCGCCTCGACGGGCTGTTGGGAGCGGGTACCTACCAGGTTATGCCCGGCGAGACCGATGCACAGCTGCTGATTCGCATGATCGATCGGTTCAACCAAATGGCGAATTCTGTCGGACTGGCTCTCGGTGCTCAGAGGATGGGCCGAACGCCCTACGAGGTGATCACCGTGGCGTCGATCGTGCAGAAGGAAGCAATTCTCGTCAAGAACATGGCCCCACTCGCCCGAGTCATCTACAACCGCATGGCCGCCGGGCTGCCCCTGCCATCGAGTGCGACTGTACGCATCGCCCAGCATCGAGACGGGGCGCCGGTGAGCGAACGAGAACTGCGGCGGCAGGCATCGCACAAGACCTTCGACAAGGATCGCCTGGCTCCCATCCCCATCTGCTCGCCGTCAGCGGCCGCCCTCCGGGCGGCTGTGAACCCGCCCAGAGGTTCCTGGCGGTATTACGCGGTGACCCAGAAGGACGGCACCGAGTCCTTCGCTACGACCGCGGCCCAGGAACGGGCCAACGAGGCACTGGCCAGACGACGCGGGCTCCAGTAGGCGGCCGGACCTCGACGATGACTCCTGCTGCCGATGCCACCCGAGCCGACGAGGCCACCCGATCCGCCGACGCCACCCAAGCCGACGCCACCCGGGCGGGCGACCCCACCCGGATCTCCACCGACCCCAGGATCTCCGCCGCCACCACGGTGGTCGGCGTCATCGGCGACCCGGTGCTTCACTCGCTGTCGCCCCTCTTGCACAACACGGCCTTCGCCGAGATGGGGCTGGACTGGGTGTCGCTCGGCTTCCCCGTCCCCGCCGGCCAGGCCGAGGCGGCGCTGGCCGGGATGCGCGCCCTCGGCATAGCTGGTCTCTCGGTGACCATGCCGCACAAGGAGGCAGTGGCCGGCCTCGTTGACCGGACCACTCCGGTGGCCACCCGACTAGCCGCCGTCAACTGCGTCACCGCCGCGTCAGGCACGCGCCAGCTGGAAGGCAGCAACACCGACGGGGAAGGTTTCGTGGCTGCCCTGCGCCATGGCGACCGATTCGAGCCTCGGGACCGGCGCTGCCTGGTGGTCGGGGCGGGCGGCGCGGCCCGGGCGGTGGTCCTGGCGCTAGCCGAGGCGGGTGCGGCCGAGGTGATCGTGGTCAACAGGACACAGAGCCGAGCAGTGGTGGCTGCCGCACTGGCCGGCGCGGCCGGGCGGGTAGGCCGTCCCGAGGAGGTATCCACGGCCGACCTCGTCGTCAATGCCACGCCGGCCGGCATGCCCCAAGCCGTTACACCCCTTCAAGCCGACACGGGCGGCCCAGCCGGCGCTCGATTCCCGCTCGACCCGCTCCTGCTCGTGGCAGGGCAGGTAGTGGTCGATCTCGTCTACCACCCCGCCTCCACACCCTGGCTCCTGGCCGCCCGGGACCGAGGGGCGATCACCCACAACGGGCTGGGCATGCTGGTCCACCAGGCCGCCGCCCAGCTCCGCACCTGGACCGGCGATGACCCGCCTGTGACGGCCATGTGGCGGGCGGCGACGGCTGCTCTCAGTGCCCGCTAAAGCCCGGATAACCTTGGCGCCCGGAGCTGCCTGGTGAACTACGTCCCCATACAAGCAACGCGCCGGTCCCGCCAGGCCCACCTGGTGACGGCCCGCATCGACTTGCTTCTGGTCTTTACCAGCGCGCTCCTGGCCGTCATCGGCGTCGTCATGGTGTACTCGGCGACACGAGGAAAACTGTTGCTGGCCGGCGAGGATCCCCGGTACTACCTGAAGCGACAGCTGGCGTTCACGATCATCGGGTTGTTGGTCATGGTGTGCATGACCCTGTTCGACTACCGGCGGCTCGAGCACGTCAGCACCCTTATCTACCTGGGCACCCTGTTCCTACTGGTGGCGGTACTGGCTATCGGCTCGAGCGCCCAGGGGGCGCAGCGATGGTTCCCCATCGGGCCCTTCCAGCTGCAGCCGTCCCAGTTCGCCACACTGGCCATGATCATTGCATTTGCCACCTACTGTGCCCGAAGACCCGAAGGCCTCGTGTTCCGCGACATGGTGCGCCTCGTGCTGATGGCCGGCATACCCATCATCATCGTGATCAAGCAGCCCGACCTCGGGACCGGCATCGTCATGTGCGTCATCCTGCTGGTCATGCTGGGGGCGGCCGGGCTCCCCGGCCGGTATCTCCTCCTGCTCGTGGCCGGGTTGGTCGTCCTGGTCATCGTGACCCTCCAGGTCGGGTTGCTGCAGAAATATCAGATCGAGCGGCTGACCAGCTTCATCTCGCCCAACAAGGCCAGCGTGACGGCCACCTACAACGTGACCCAGGCCAAGAACGCCATCGGTTCAGGCGGATGGTTCGGCACCGGGCTGTTCAAGGGCGCACAGACCAACCTCGCGTACGTTCCCTCCCAGCAGACCGACTTCATCTTCTCGGCGGTGGGGGAGCAACTCGGGTTCGTGGGCACGACCGCCATCCTGGGGCTTTTCGGTGTCGTGGCCTGGCGGATCCTGCGCGCCGCCCAGCTGG
The DNA here is from genome assembly GCA_036521415.1 of Acidimicrobiales bacterium. Taxonomy (GTDB): domain Bacteria; phylum Actinomycetota; class Acidimicrobiia; order Acidimicrobiales; family RAAP-2; genus DASXMT01. The sequence continues at coordinate 14,595 of DATDHU010000063.1, read as the reverse complement.
CCCGGGACAACTACGGCCGGTTGCTGTGCACCGGCATGTTCGCGCTCATCGTGTTCTCGGTATTCGAGAACGTGGGCATGAACATGGGAATCATGCCGGTCGCCGGCATCCCGCTTCCCTTCCTCAGTTACGGCGGTTCTGCCATCATCGGCTTCTTCGCCGCCATCGGCTTGGTGCTCAACGTCCACATGCGGAGCGTTCGTTGAGCCCACAGCCGGCCATGCCCGCGCCCGAGTTCCGCATGGCCATCGTGGCCGACGTCTCCGTTGCCCTTCCCTCTCAGTTCCCGATCGTCGTCCTTCGCGAGACCGAGGCCCCCCGCCGGCAGCTCTCCTTTGCCGTCGGCATGCAGGATGGCGTGGGGCTCTCCCACGCCCTTCGCCGGGTTCCCACGCCGCGTCCGCTCACCCACGAGTTGGTCACCGACGTGTTGAGCGGGTTCGACATCGACGTGGTAGCCGTCCGCCTGGTCGGTCGCCAGGGCCAGACCTATTTCGCCGAGCTCGACCTCCGGGGGCGAACGGGGCGAAACGTCCATTCCTGCCGGCCCACTGATGCGTTGGCCATCGCCCTCCGCCAGGCCGTGCCGGTCCCGATCCTGATCGACTCACGGTTGTTCGAAGAGGCGGGCGACGTGGCGCCCTGGTCCCCACCGGTGGCCGTTACCCAGGATGGAACCATCGGCGACGCCGAGCGGGGAGCAGCGGGCCCAAAAGAGGCCGCCCAGGACCCGGCCGGCCACGATGCCGCCCCGGACCCGGCCGACAATGGGGCAGTCCCGGACTCGGTCGACGATGGGGCTGCCCCGGACCCGGCCGCCAAAGAGGCCGCCCCCGACCCGACCGCCCAAGAAGCCGCCCCGGTGGCCAAAGCAGCCGCAGCGCCCGTCAGGCCCTAAGGTCCGTTGGCCAGCTGGCTCCGGGAGTCGTCATCGTTCGTCTGAGCGGCATCGACAGCACGGTTCCCCTCGTCGGAGATCCGCATGAGTAGGGCGATCAGTATGTAGTTGGCGATGAGTGCCGAGCCTCCGTAGGACACGAACGGGAGCGTGATCCCCGTCAACGGCAAGAGCCGGGTCACCCCAGCGATGATGAAGAAGGCCTGAAAACCGATGATGAGGGTCAATCCGGTCGCGGTCAGCTTGGCGAACTCGGACCTGGCGGCTTGGGCGATGCGTAGCCCGGCCCCCACCAGCAGCAAGAAGGCCACCACGACCATCGTTGAACCGAGTAGGCCCATCTCCTCGCCGATGACCGAGAAGATGAAGTCGGTATTGGGATTGGTAATGGAATAGGCACCAGCTCCGAGCCCGAGACCGGTCCCTCCAATTCCGCCGTTGCCGAGAGCGAACCAGGACTCTGACACTTGGCGACCACTCCCGTTGAAGGTCTTCCAGGGGTCGAGCCAAGTCTCGACGCGGACATGTGTCTGGCTCAGGTACTTACCGGCGAGATAGGCGCCGACGGCGAATGCGACGATACCGATCGCCAGGTAGCCGGTTCGACCTGTGGTGACCCAGAGCAGGCCGATGAACAGGGTGAAGAGCAAGGCGGAGAATCCGATGTCGTGTTCCAGGCCGATAACTCCGATAGCGAAGATCCATGCTGCGGTAATCGGCACCAATGGGCGGGGATCGAGGACCAATCGTCCGCCAACGCGAGCGGTGGGCGTACTCAGCAACTCCCGTTTTTCGACGAAGTACGAGGCGAAGAAGACGCACAGCAGGATCTTGGCCAGCTCCACGGGCTGGAACTCCAGCGTGCCGAAATGGACCCACAGTCGCGCGCCGTTGATGTTCTGACCCACCACGGGGAGTAGAGGGGCGAGAAGCAATAGAACGCCGAAGAGCAAGAGCAGGTATCGGTAGCGGTCGAGGTCTCGGGACCGTCGGACGAGAAACAGCGTGAGCACGTAGGCGCCGACCCCGATGGCCGTCCAAAGTGCCTGGATGGGGGCGTATTTCGTATTGTTGGCCAGATCAATGCGGGTGATCATCACGTAGCCGATGCCGTTCAGGAGAAATGCGATGGGCAGGACCACCGGATGGGCATCGGGGGCCAGATAGCGATTGGCGATGTGTCCCACCGCTCCGAACGCGAACATCGCCACTATCAGTGGTCCTACGTCGGCGGGGGTCTTGTTGGTGTTGCCCACGATCATCAGCGTGTAGGCGGCCAAGATGATGACGGCCGCAGCCATCATGAGGCCCAGCTCAGTGCGCCGCCGTGGCTTGGGCCCACGAGGACGACGAAGCGGCGCGGGCGTGCGTATGTGGCTCAGGACCGACACTCCGGGGGAGCCTACTGGGGCATGTGCGGGCAGGGTGGGAGGCGGCATGCGACCCGATATGGCCCCGATCTGTCCTTCGACCCGGAGCCGCCTGGGGTCCCCTCACGGTCCGAGAAGGAGCCGTCAGCGGACCTGAGAGCGACGCCTCATCCCGCCCCGCAACGAGCGTCAGCAGCCCTGAGAACCGGCCCTCACCCCGGCCCCCAGAACGAGCCTTCACGGGCGCTCCAGGACCCTGACCGGCCCGTCCGGCCACAAACCCAGCGGGCGGCCGCAACGTTGCCTAGTGGCAGTACCATGCTCGTCGTATGAGGCCCGACGTATGACCGAGGGTTCGATCGCCGTGGAGACCGTCGGGGGTGCGACCACCGCAGGTGGCTCCGCCGACAGCGAGGCCTCGACCACGAGCGCGCCGCCCCCACCGCCCCGAAAGACCGACCCGGGCGCCGAGTTGCCTCCTGACCGCTTTCTCAACCGCGAGCTGTCCTGGCTCGATTTCGGCTCGCGCTTGTTGGAACTTGCCGATGACGACAGCCTCCCGCTCTTTGAACGGGTCAAGTTCCTGGCGATCTTCTCCGATGGCCTCGACGAGTTCTTCCAGGTCCGGGTGGCCGGCCTCGAGGACCAGGTCGCCGCAGGCCTTCGTAGTCGGTCCCCGGACGGCATGCGACCTCTGGAGCAGCTCGATGCCATCACGGGACGAGTGACCGATCTGGTCGACCGTCAGAGCCGCATCTTCTTGGACCGCGTGGTCCCCCTCCTCGCCGATGCGGGGGTGGTCCTTTCCGATTGGCATACGTTGGATGAGGACGACCGCACCTACCTGGTCGAAGTCTTCCACCAGCAGATCTTCCCGGTCCTCACTCCCTTGGCCGTCGACCCTGGCCACCCGTTCCCCTATATCTCCAACCTCTCGTTGAACCTGGTCGTCCGGGTGGTCGACCCGGCCACCACCGAGAGCAGGATCGCCCGGGTCAAGGTTCCTCCGTTGCTCCCTCGCTTCGTCGTGATGCCTGACGGTGAGCGGTTCGTGCCCTTGGAGCAGGTGATCGCCGCCCATCTGGACATGCTGTTCCCGGCCATGACGATCGGGGAGCACTACGCCTTCCGAGTGACGAGGAACGCCGACCTCTCCGTCGGCCAGGACGAAGCAGGAGACCTTTTGGCTGCCGTGGAGCTCGAGTTGCAGCGACGCCGGTTTGGCGAGGCGGTCCGGCTCGAGATAGCCGCCGATGCCACACCGGCGATCCGGGACCTCCTCGTGGCCGAAGTCGATGTGCCGCCCGAGAGCGTGTACGCCATTGCAGGGCCCATCGATCTCAGCGGCCTGTGGGCGGTCGCCGGGCTCGATCGGCCTGACCTGTCCGTCGAGCCTTGGATCCCGATCACCGCGCCGCCGCTGGCGCCGCCGATGGGAACACCAATTTCGCCACCACCGCCCGTCGCAACGCGATTCGATGGAACATCCTCCGTCGTCGGACGATACGACGGGTCGATGTCCGTCGCCGCGCAATTCGATGGAACATCTCCGATCGCAACACCTACCGTCGTGGGATCGCCGGTCGAACGAGTGCCAGCCGCCCGACCCTCGGCTCAGGTATCAGGGCAGGCCCGGCGCACGACATCAGGATCAGCAGCAGGGCAGCTTGCGGACGGCTCCGTCGACATCTTCGCCGTGCTGCGGGACCAGGACGTGCTGGTACACCACCCGTATGACTCGTTTGCCACCTCGATCGAGGCATTCGTCGGGCAGGCCGCCGATGATCCCGACGTCCTCGCCATCAAGCAGACGCTGTACCGAACCTCGGGAGACAGTCCGATTGTGGCCTCGCTCATCCGAGCCTCCCAATCGGGCAAGCAGGTAGCGGCACTGGTGGAGCTCCAGGCCAGGTTCGACGAGCAGGCCAACATTGCCTGGGCCCGGGCGCTCGAGGAGGCCGGTGTGCACGTCGTCTACGGCCTCGCCGGCCTGAAGACCCATTCCAAGACGGCGCTGGTGGCCCGACGGGAAGCCGACGGGGTTCGTCGGTACTGCCACATCGGCACGGGCAACTACAACTCCCGGACCGCGCTGAACTACGAGGATCTGGGCCTGCTGACGTCCAACGAGGAGCTCGCCACCGACGTGGGCAACCTCTTCAACTACCTCACCGGGTTCAGCCGGCAGGCCGACTACGAGAGCCTGGTCATAGCGCCGGTGTCCCTGCGGAACCGGCTGCTGGACTGGATCGACGCCGAAGCGCGTGCGGGCCCCGACGGCCGGATCATCCTCAAGGCCAACGGTCTCACTGATCCGGCCGTCATCGACGGCCTCTATCGAGCATCTGGGGCCGGTGTCCCCATCGACCTCATCATTCGCGGTCGGTGTTGCCTCCGTCCCGGCGTCCCCGGTCTCTCGGAGAACATCCGGGTACGGTCGATTGTGGGGCGGTTCCTCGAGCATTCTCGGATCTACCGGTTCGGCGGGGTCGGAGACCGGCCCCTCCAGATCACGCTGGGGTCGGCGGACCTGATGGAACGAAACCTCGATCGCCGGATCGAGGCGATGGTCCCCATCGAGGCCCCGGACCTGCAGGAGCGGCTGGTACGGCTCTTGGACCTCGCCCTCATGGACGATGCCAATACCTGGACCCTTCGGGGCGACGGCAGCTGGGCCAGGCTGTCACCCGGGACCGGTGTCAGCCTCCAGGACCATCTGCGACAGGATGCTCTGAAGCGTGCCCAGCGTTCGGTTCATGCTGCTCCTGAGACGCCGCCGGTTTCGACGGCGGTGCCACGTCGCTTCCGTTGGCCGTCGCTCCGCTGGTGGAGGCGTCGCTCTGGGGGACGTCGGCACCCGCCGACTCCGGCCTGACGGACCGGGGGGCGCCGAGGAACCGGTGGACGTGGCCCTGCCGGTGCTCCGGCGGCGATGGAGGCTCCGCTCCCGCCCTGGGCTGCGCCACTGATCCCGGCTCTGGCTCGGCCGGTGACCCCACCCTGGGCTCGGCCGGTGACCCCGGCTCTGGCTCGCCCGGTGACCCGGGCTGGTAGTTGGTGCCGTCCTCATCGCCGAGCGCCCCACGTCTGCGCTGGTACCGGTCCAGGAAGAACAGATGTAGGCGACGGTAGAGTCCGCCGCGTTCGAACTCCAGTGATGCGTAGGACATGCCGCCGAAGGGAATGGGCAACCAGAAGTTGATGGCCCGGTAGGCGAGCACCCCGGACAGTGCTTGTCCCGGAGTGGGCCCGAACCCGGTGATCATCGACACCAGCACGAACTCGACGACCCCGAGTCCCCCGGGCGTGATGGGAATGGCGGCGAGGATGTTGGCCAAGCCATAGGCCACCAGGAGGTCGATGGGCGAGATGAAATGACTGAAGGCAGCCACGAAGACCCACAGCGAGGCGGCGTCGAGCAGCCAGTTGATCGTGGCCCAGGTCACCGCTTTCATCAACAGCGGTCGGTCATCCAAGAGCACGGCGAACCGCTCGGCCAAGCGCTGCACGGTGGCGGCTGTCTTGTCGGGATCGAGGAAGCGCAACCGTCCGGAGATCCTCCTGACGACAGTGGCCGCCCGTTCCTGTCCCCTGGTGAGGAGGTAGAAGAGCCCTCCGAAAATGCCCAACAGCACCACGCCAATGGCCGCGGCCACCACCACCAAGATGGTTCCCGACTGGGACTGGCCGCCGTGGTGGCTGGTCGGGACGTGGAAACCGTGGATCAGGACGAAGGCCACCAGCGCCAGCCAGAAGAGCACGTTCAGGACGACGGCGGACCCGATGCCCTGGGTCCCCAGGGCGAAGCCCGTATCGGAACCGCTCACCCCCGACTGGGTTAGCAGCCGGTAGCCGAGCGCAGCCCCCGGGGCGGTACCACCCGGCGAGACGTGGCTAAGGGCCAGGGTCGACATGTTGATGCGGAACAGTCGCAGGCGTCGTGGCCCACGCTGGGGGAGCACGGCATAGGTCAGCTGCGTATAGGCAGCCAGCGCCCCGATTTCGAGCACGGTCCCGAGGATGAGGTAGGCGGGATGGATGTGGCCGAGAGCGGTGAGGTCCTGCCGATGGCTGGCCAGGAGCGGGATGGCGACATAGAAGACAAAGAGGAACACCAGAACCAGCCCGACAGACCAGCGGACTTCCTTCCGCACGAACGGGCCCCGGTGCCACCACCGCCGTCGTGGAGCATCAGCGTTCTTGGTGACCATTGCCTTTCATGTTGGCACGCTGGTCGTTGGTCGACCTGCAATGCTGAATCGATGAGCGAGGGGGCTAGTGGGGGAGCGTCTAGCGAGGAGCTAGCCGCCACGCCGTCCAGCGAGCAGGGCGCAGCCCCGCCATCGGGCGGCCAGGGTGGGACGCCGCCGTCCAACGGGCAGGAGGCCACGCCGTCCAACGGGCAGGAGGCCACGCCGCCGATCACGGTCCCGTTCGAAGAGCCGGATAAGGATGCCGGCCCGGAGGCACCCCGCCGCGCTCGCCTGTTTGCTGCCTTCTCCAAGAAGGGCGTCCCGCTCCGGACGATCCTCACCGTCGATGCAGTGGTCATCGTCACCTGGGTGCTCTACCGCCTGATCGGTCGCCTGCGCGAGGTCATCCTCTGGATCCTCATTGCCGCCTTTATCTCGTTGGTGCTCAATCCGGCAGTCGTGGCCCTTCAGCGATGGCGGATGAAGCGGACCGCCGCGGTCGGCCTCGTCTTCGCGGCCGCCGTCCTGGCTTTCATCGGATTGTTGGTCCTGTTCGGGTACCCCCTGGTCAACTCCCTCACCCACTTCGCTGAGCAGCTCCCGCACATGATCACCGACCTCAAGAAGGGGCACGGCACCCTCGCCCATCTCCTCGACCGAGTCCACCTGCTCAGCTGGGTCCAGAGGAACGCCCCCAGGATCCAGACGGCGGCTCACAACCTGGGAAAGCCGGCCCTCAGCGTGGGCACGAACCTGGGCAAGGCCGTGTTCTCGACCATCCTGGCCCTCACCACCATCGGGTTCCTTTCGCTGTTCATGCTCATCGAGGCGCCGGCGCTCCGCCGCGGATTCCTGGGCACCTTGGCCCCCAAGCGCCGCCAGAGGGTGGAGGAGGTGGCCAGCACCGTATCCAAGTCGGTCACCTCCTATGTACTCGGCACCGTGGCCCTGTCCCTCATCTTCGGAGTGGTCGTGTTCGTCACCTTGGTCATCCTCGGCGTGCCGTTCGCGCTCCTCCTGGGGCTGTGGGTGGGCCTCGTAGCCATGATTCCGCTGGTCGGGGGCCTGATCGCTGGTGTTCCCACCGTGCTCATCGCCTTGTTCCACTCTCCGTTTGCGGCCGTTGTGGCCCTGATCGTGTTCGTGACCTTCCAGCTGATCGAGAACCACTTCCTGTACCCCCTCGTGATGAGCAGGGCCGTGCGGATGAACCCGCTGTGGGTCCTGCTCTCGGTGCTGGTCGGGGCCAACCTGGGCGGCGTCTTCGGATCGGCCCTCGGCGCCCTGGCCGGGGCGCTGGTGGCGATTCCGGTCGGAGGCGCCATCCAAGTCGTGTTCCAGGAGATCTGGCAGGACACCCGGGCCACAGCCGGGGACGGGCCGGGTGGCACTGCCCCGGACGCTGTGGGTGGGACCGCCGTGGGTGGTGGCGCGCCAGACGGCTCGAGTGGCACTGCCGCGGACGCTCTGGGTGGGACCATCAAGGGCGGCCCGGGCAACAGTGCCGCGAGCGGGTCCGACCTGGTCCCCGCCACAGATGACACCCACCCTGTCCCATAAGCTGCCATGCGTGCGCGTCCTCGTGGTCCTTCCGACGTACAACGAATCCGAGAACATCGACCGGGTTCTTCGGCGTATCCGCGGCGCGGTCCCTGACGCAACGGTCCTCGTCGTCGACGACGGAAGCCCTGACGGCACGGCAAAGCTGGCCGAGGCGACGCGCAGGGAGATCGGTGGGATCGAGATCCTCCGGCGTGAGGGAAAATCGGGCCTGGGCAGCGCCTACCGGGCCGGCTTCCGATGGGGGCTGGACCACCTGTACGAGGCCTGCATCGAGATGGATGCCGACCTCTCCCACGACCCTGACTCCCTTCCTGCGCTCATTGCCCCCCTGGCCAACGGCTACGAGCTCGCCGTCGGTTCGCGTTATATCCCGGGTGGGTCGATCCCGAAGTGGGCGTGGCATCGGCGGCTGTTGTCCCGAGGGGGCAACGTCTATGCGGATGCGCTGCTGGGCCTGGGGGTCAACGACTCCACGTCGGGGTTTCGTGCCTATGCAGCATCGGTGCTCGGGCGCATCGAGCTCGATCGCATTCGAGCCGACGGCTACGGATTCCAGATCGAGATGACCTATCGGGCCAAGCGGGCGGGTGCCCCCATCGTCGAGGTGCCCATCCGGTTCGTCGACCGGGTCGAGGGCGAGTCGAAGATGTCGACGTTCATCGTGGTCGAGGCGTTTGCCCTGGTGACCTGGTGGGGCGTCCTGCGGGCGGTGAGCGCCTTTCGGCGCAAGGACCGCCCGGCCGAGGTTGCCGCCTGAGCGGGTAACCAGGCCCCGGTCTGCAAGCATGGGGCCATGAGAACATCGGGGCGAGTCCTGGTGGTTGACGATGAGCCGTACATCACCGACGTATTGGCCGCGGCCCTCCGGTTCGAGGGATTCGACATCGAAGTGGCCGCGACCGGCGCCCAAGCCCTGTCGATGGCCATGCCCGGCGGCTTCGACATGATCGTGCTCGACGTGATGCTGCCCGACCTCGAGGGGATCGAGGTGTGCCACCAGCTGCGGGCCGCCGGCACGGCTACGCCGGTTCTGTTCCTGACCGCCCGGGATACCTCGGGCGACAAGCTGGCCGGACTGGCTGTCGGTGACGACTACGTCACCAAGCCCTTCAGTATCGACGAGCTGGTAGCTCGTATCCGGGCCGTGCTGCGCCGGACCATGCCCGACGGATCCGATGCGGACGGGCGACTGCGGTTTGCCGACCTGGTCATGGATGACGAGACCCACGAGGTCTGGCGGGCGGGAGAGTTGATCGAGCTCACCGCCACTGAGTTCAACCTCTTGCGCTACCTCTTGGTGAACGCTCGTCGCGTCGTGTCGAAGTCGGAGATCCTCAATGCCGTCTGGGACTACGACTTCGAGGGCGATGCCAACATCGTCGAGACCTATATCAGCTACCTCCGCAAGAAGATCGACCGGTTCGACCCACCTTTGGTCCACACCATCCGACGGGTGGGTTACAGCTTGCGAGAGCCACGCCCGTGAGACCCCGGGACCATCGGCCATGAGGCTCAGGCGGCGGCTGATCGCCATCATGGTCGTGCTGGTGGCCCTGGGTCTGGTGGCGGTGGACGTCGTCACCTACAGCTCGTTGCACTCCTACCTCTACGGCCGGACGGACGATCAACTCGGTGTGGCGCAGGACCAGGTGGATGCGTCCTACCTGCACGCCAAATCCCACGGCTTGCCTCTGACGGTGGCGACGGTGGGTCGGGTCGTCAGCCCGGAGGTCTACGTGGAGATCCTGGACTCGGCCGGGAATCCGGTGCTCATCCGCCCATCGGGGAGCAAGCTCTTCCAGGACCCTCCACCCAAGCTGCCGGCCAAGCTTCCCGTTCGCCCACCCTTCACCCGGCGTGAGCTCGTCCGTGGGAGCTACCGGCCGGATGCGGCCTCGGTCAACGTGCCTTCGTCTTCCTCGTCGGAGTCCCAGCCTGACGCCGAGTATCGACTCCAGGCCTCGGCCCTCCCGGGCGAGACATTGGTCGTCGCCGCACGACTCGACTCGGTGGAGGCCACGCTCAATTCGCTCCTGCACGTGGAGTTGGCCGTCTCCGCCGGTGTGGTCGTGGCGCTGTTGATCATGTTGACCCTGCTGATCAGGCGGGGCCTCCGGCCTCTCGAGGACATGACCGCGGAGGCCGGCGCCATTGCCGCCGGCGACCTGACCCGACGGGTCCAGCCCGCCGACGAGAAGAGCGAGATCGGCAGGCTGGGTAGCGCCCTGAACGGCATGTTGGCCCAGATCGAGCTGGCATTCGACAAACAGAGAAGCTCGGAGGACCGGCTCCGGCGCTTCCTGGGCGACGCGTCCCACGAACTGCGAACCCCGTTGACCTCGATCCGAGGCTACGCCGAGCTCCTCCGCAAGGACGCTCTCGAGGATGATGAGGCCAGAGAGCGAGCGCTGGCCCGGATCGAGAGCGAGTCAGCCCGGATGGGGGTGCTGGTAGAGGACCTCTTGATCCTGGCCCGGATGGGCGAGAGCCCGGTTCCCGAGACCAAGCCGGTGGACCTGGCCGCCTTCGTGAGCGATGCGGTCGAAGACGCACGGGCGCTCGATCCCAGCCGGCAGATCACCCTCACGGTGTCCGGGCAGGCCATCATCCAAGCGGACGAGCAACGCATCGAGCAGCTGATCCACAATCTGCTCCAGAACGCGTTGGTTCATACCCCAGCGGGAACTCCGGTCGATGTCCGGGTGGAGCGTTCCGGCAGCCTGACGGCGCTCCGGGTGCGTGACGAGGGTCCAGGGATGGACGAGGAACAGGCCAGCCGGGTCTTCGACCGCTTCTACCGGGGCACGGCCTCGGGTCGCGACAATGGGTCCGGTCTCGGGCTCTTCATCGTGGCCACCGTGGCCAAGTCACTCGGTGGCCACGTGAGTGTGGACACCGCTCCGGGGAAGGGAGCCACGTTCACGGTCGTCCTCCCCGGTCGGGCGGCAGGTCTCGGGGAGGGTCTGCAGGCCGATCAGGGCGACGGTCGAGAGGACGGTCGTGGCGTGAGTCGAGAGGCCGCTCCCGTGTCCACCGAGCCTGTGACACATCCGGCACTGGCGAGCGGGGGTCCCGCACCGACCAACGGAGGCCCCACACCGACGAACGAGGGCCCGGCACCGACGCCCGCGTCGACACCGGGCACTGGGGCCGATTCCAGCGAGGCCCATGAGCCCGACACTGTTCACCATTGACCGGGGCACCGGTCCGCCGGTGCTCCTCCTACACGGACAGCCGGGCTATGGATCGTCTTGGCTGCCTGTCATCGACGAACTGGATGACGAGTTCCGCCTGCTCGCTCCCGACCGGATCGGGAACGGCCGAACGGCCGGCGAGGCCCGGGGCTTTGCCGACAATGCTGCCGCCGTCGCCGACTTCCTGGTGGTCAAGGGGGCCACCCCGGCCACGATCGTCGGCCACAGCTGGGGGGGCGGGGTGGCCATCGTTCTGGCCAGCCGCTACCCGGCCCTGGTCAAGAGCATGGTGCTGGTTGGGTCGGTCGGAACCTTCGACGCCGTCAACGGTCTGGACCGGTTACTGGCCACACACGGTGTGGGCGATGCCCTGACCGTTGCCGGCCTGAGCGTGATGGGCGAGGTGCTGCCAAGGCTGCGGCGCTGGACACCGAGGCTCCCACAGGCGGCCGGAGACTATCTGGACGCCATCCTCCCCGATCGTGGGCTGTCCGGGGGAATGTCAGGTGCCTGGGGACGGACGAAGCGCACGTTCATCATCGAGCAGCGCGCCCTGCTCGATGAGCTCGACGATCTGGAACAGGCGGTTGGTCAGGTATCCGTCCCCACGTCGGTGGTGATCGGGGCGTGGGACCTCGTCGTGCCGCCACAGTCTGCGGACACGCTGGCTCAGGCCATTCGCGGTGCCGAGCTGGTGCGGTTGCCGCGGGTCGGCCACTTCATCCCGCGAGACGCACCTCGGGCCCTGGCCGATGTGATCCGGTCGACCGATGCGCGGGCCGGTTCAGGCTGAGCGATCGACCGGCAGCGGCTCGGCCGCGTCAACCACAGACAGATGTTGGCCCGGCGCGAGAGCATCGAACACCGCGGTGAACTTCCAGTTGGTCTCCAGAAGCTCTGAGGCTGGATCGGATCGCTCGACGATGCCGACGCCCGCAGCGAGACGGGCATGCCGACCAGCGACCGTCGCCGCTCGGATACCCACCACCCATCGTCCGTCACCGTGGGCATCCATCCATCCCACCGGCCCGGCATAGTGAGCGCGGTCGGAAGGCTCGAGCTCGGCGATGGCCCGGAGCGCCTGTCTACGTGGGACCCCACCCACTGCAGGCGTCGGGTGCAGCGTGGCCACCAAGCCGAGGACAGTGGGCAGGCCCGACGAGCTGGGCGCCAGGGTGCCCGAGATGCTGGTGCCGAGATGGGAGACATTGTGGAGGTGGACGAGGTCGGGGGTCGGCGGGACGTCGAGATGGGTGCACATCGGGCCAAGGGCGTCGGCGATGGCCTCGACCACCAGGCGGTGCTCGCTGACGTCCTTGGCCGACTTTCGGAGATCGTTGGCCGGCAACGGAGGATTTCCCGGGCTCACTTGGTCCGCGCCGGTCGGACGGTTTCCTCCGATTGGGTGGCCCGCTCCCGTCGAACCTTTCCCAGGCCGGCTCGACGTGCCCGCCAGCGGGCGACAGCGAACGGTGGCACCGCGTCGATCCACCAACAGCTCGGGGCTGGCCCCGAGGAATTGGCCACCTTCGACGGGAATGGAGAAGACGGTGGCCGTGGGCTCAACGTCGCGCCACCGACGCAGGAGGGCAGGAACGTCGATGGCCGTCTCGAACGCCAGCTCGATCTGACGAGCCAGCACGACTTTGCGCAACTCGCCGTGCCGGATGTCCCGCACCGCGTGGGCCACGGCGCCCATGAACGAGCGGTCGGACGTCAACGGAGTGACCGAGGGGCTCGCGGCCTCTCCTACCCCAGCTGCCCCAGCTGTTCCACTTCCAGTTCGTGAGTTCGAAAGAGCTAACAAGCCAGCTCGCAAGCCGATCAACGGGGTTGGTGCCGCTTCCTCTGTGACCATGGTCACCCACTCCGCTCCGTCGGCCGACCGCCCGTACAGAAGTTCGGGAACAACAAGCGAGCCGGCCGCACTCCGGTCGAAGGGGAGTCCCCCCAACGCGACGGGGCCCGAACCTGGTCGGTTCACCCGATCGTCGGTATCGATAGCCGCCAGTCGACGCGGCACTCCGACCACCCCCTGGTCGTCCTGGAGGCCGGCGGAAAGGGGGATCGACAGGGCGACGCCGATGCCCACCAGCGTCAACTCCTGGTTGGCGATGACGATTCCGTCGGGACCGGCGAGGGAGAACGGGTCGATCGGCAGCCCGTCATCGAGCGCCACGCTGACGGCCCGGAGGTCTCGCGGGGCTCGGACGCCGGGCTCGCCGCTCACGGTCGTCCTGCGCGCGTGGCGGTGATCAGCTGGCTGAGCCCGCCGGTCAACGCGTGCCGGTTCACAGCGGAAAATCCGGAGTGCTGGAGCATCGAGCGAAGTTCGGTCGTCGGTGGCAGGTAGGCAGTGGACTTGGGCAGATACCGGTAGGCGTCGCCATCCGACAGGAGGGCGCCGATCACTGGGACGACATGGCGAAACCACGTCCGATGGCCGACGAGCAAGAGGCCATGCTCGGGCTCGGCGACTTCGAGGAGGCTGATGCGACCACCGGGGCGGACGACTCGACCGAGCTCACCGAAGGCGTCTCGCAGATCAGTGAAGTTCCGGAGGGCGTAGCCGCAGGTGATGCCGTCGACCGAACCGTCGGCTACGGGAAGGGCCGAGACGTCGGCTTGGGCCAAGGGTTCGCCCGTCCCGTTGGCAGCGAGCATGCCCCATGAGAGGTCGACGCCGATCGGGATGAGTCCTTGGCTCCGAAGGATCTGGAGGAAGTCGCCGGTCCCGCAGGCAAGGTCGAGGACCCGCGATCCCACGGGCAGGGCAAGAGCCTCGACTGACTGCTTGCGCCAGCGGATGTCGAGCCCGAAGGTCATCAGCCGGTTGACCAGGTCGTAGCGGGGCGCGATGGCGTCGAACATGGACCGCACCAGGGCTGTCTTCTCGTCGCCAGTCGGAAGGTCGGCCTCGCCCGCACGAGCGGCGATGGAGAGCGGGATGCGGTCCTGGTCGGCGTCCATCGAGACTGGGACCGATTCGACCGTCATCGTGCCGCCGCCTCATCGCCTTGGCCCTTGACCGCCTGCAGCTCGACTGGGGTCCCGACTTGCTCGATGTGGTCGAGCGCCGCCTTGAGCAGCGTCCGGGTGAAGTGATGTCCGACGAGCGTGGTCACCGCTGGAAGCAGCTCGGCATAGGCCTCGACCAGTCGAGCCGTTCGGGCGGCATCGTCCTCCTCAGCGCCCTGTTCGCGCAGCGAGCCTCGAACGTGAACCGAGAAGAGCTCGACGGCTTCACGGGCAACGGACTCCGTGGCGGCATGATGTCGTCGACCGAGCTCCAAGAGGGACGAGAGCGGCACGCCCCACTCCAAAAGGGCCAGTCCGGCCCGGGCGGCATCGACGTCCTCGGTGGTATATCGCTCCTC
>DATDHU010000062.1:0-43425 GCA_036521415.1 Acidimicrobiales bacterium | reverse complement strand
CCTTCGGCGCGGCCACCACCGACGTGCGCCGGGAACGGCTGCGCTCGGTGCTCTCCCCCATGCCCGTCGATCCCGCCGTGATGCAACGCCTCATGGTGGAACTGGAAGACGAGGTCAGGGAGGACATGTCGGCCGACGGCGTGGCCGAGGAGGACCAGCATGTCGAGTACGAGGCCGACCTGCGCTTCGGCAAGCAGATCTACGAACTGCAGATGCCCTTGGCTGCCCAGACCTTCACGGCCGCCACCTCCGACGAGTTGCTCGCCTCGTTCATGGAGGAGTACGGCAAGCGCTACGGCAAGGGCTCGATCGTCCTGCGCACCCCGGTCGAACTGGTGGGCCTGCGCGGCATCGGCATCGGCCGAACCATCCAGGCCAGCATCGGCGCATCGGCCCAGCCGCCGGTCGACTCAGGGACGCCGGCCGTTCCGGTCGGCACCCGCCGGGTCCACATCGATCGTGGCACCGGCCGCCGGGTCGAGGTCGAGGTCTACGACGGCGCCGGCCTGGCGCCCGGGCACGAGCTGAAGGGCGCCGCCCTGATCGACTCCACGGACACGACGATCTGGGTGCCCGACGGTTGCCGGGCCCGCGTCGACCGCCACGGCACGTTCACGATGGAGATTGCATGACCACACAAGCGATGGAGGTTGCGGCATGACCACGACAAGCGACGCACCGGCCAGCACGGGGCCGCGGTCGGCCCTGGGCCCGATCGGTGCCCTCGACCCGATCGAGCTCGAGGTGACCCGGAGCCGGCTCGAGGCCATCGCCGAGCAGGCGGCGCTGGCCGTCGAACACACGGCGATCTCCCCCACCATCACCGAGTCGAAGGACTACTCGGTCACGTTGATGGATCCGACCGGCGCCCTCATCCTGGGCGCCGGCATGGTGCTCTTCCACTTCGGCGCGGCCACCCATGCCGTCAAGTCGACCATCGCCCGCTTCGGGGACTCCATCGCCCCCGGCGACGTCTTCTTCGGCAATGACCCGCACAATGGTGGAGGCCTTCACCCCCAGGACGTGATGATCCAGCGCCCCATCTTCCACGACGGTGAGCTGGTGGGCTGGGTCGGGCTCTCGGCCCACATGATGGACATGGGCGGCATGGTCATCGGTTCCTTCGCCCCGCAGGCCACCGACTGCTACCAAGAGGCCCTGCGGCTTCCCCCCGTTCGCCTGTTCCGCCGGGGCGAGGAGATGACCGACATCTGGAACATCTTGAACAACAACGTCCGCATGTCCGAGCTGGTGGAGATGGACCTGCGCGGCCTGGTGGCCGGCTGCCACCTGGCCCAGGACCGCATCGAGGCCGTGGTCGAGAGCATCGGTCGCCCCCGATTCGTCCAGAGCTTGCAAGCCATTCGCGACCTGACCGAGGCGGAGATGCGCCAGCGCATCTCCGCCGTGGAGGACGGCGTCTACCGCTCCACCTCGTGGACCGAGTACGGCGACGACTTCTATCAGATCCCCTGCGCCCTCACCGTCGAAGGCGACCACATCATCTTGGACTTCGAGGGGGCCTCGCCCCAGACCGACCACTACTTCAACTCCAAGCTCTTCATCATCGAGGCCGAATTCGTGGTCATGCTGGCTCACCGCATCGCCCGCGACCTACCCTTCAACGAGGGCATCTTCGCTCCCATCGAGCTGCGATGCCCGCCCGGCACCATCGTCAACTCGTCGCCGCCGGCCCCGATCGCCGCCGCCCACATGCACGTGGGCCTCAACGCGGCCGACGTGGCCATGCAGGCCTTCAACCTGGCCTTGGGCGCCTCGCCCCACTCACCGGCCCGGCGCTATCTGGCCGGGGCCGGCTTCGAGTCGGCGCTGGGGAACAACCTGTGGTCGTGGCAGCTGCCAGACGGGTCGACCGACGCCTTCATCGTGCTCGACGGCAACTGGGTGGGCGGTTCGGCCGGCCGTGAGCGCGACGGCTTCGACCTCGGCCGTAACCCGGTGGGCACCGACGCCGAGGGCTCCCTGGCCGACATCGAGATCCTCGAATCATGGTTCCCCCTGCTCTTCTTGGAGCGACGGGCCCGGCCCGGGGTCGACGGCGCCGGTGTGCACCGGGCCGGCGGCGGTACGCAGCTCAGCTTCCGTCCCCACGGCATCGACCAGATCAACGGCACCATGTTCGGCATGAGGCGGTGGATGCCCCTCCAGGGCATCGCCGGGGGCTCACCCGGGTCGTGCATCGAGTTCTTCGTCCATCGGCCCGACGGGACCTTCGATGAGCTCGATCCCAACTCGGCCGGCACACTGGTGCGGGAGGGTGAGTCGTTCCAGATGCGCCTGCCCTGCGGCGGCGGCTTCGGCGACGCGCTCGACCGGGATCCCGCCTCGGTGGCAGCCGATGTGGCCGCCGCTCGCTTCTCGGCCGAGGACGCCGCCCGCATCTACGGCACCGTGCTGCGCCCCGATGGATCGGTCGACGTCGACGCCACCGCGGCCGCCCGGGAACGGTCGCGCCGGGACCGGCTGGACCGGGCCACGAGCGCCGTGCGCCCGCTCCGGACCGAGGATGCACCCTTGGAGCGCGACGCCCCGGCCCATCCCCTCTACCCGGGCGTGGTCCAGCAGGGCCCCCGGGCCTACGCCGAGGAGAGCGGCGAGCTGCTGGCCGAGGCCCCGCACCACTGGACCGACGGCTGCCCGGTGCTCGAGGATCGCCGTTGGCCCGACGCCGGGCCCGACGTGGTCTTCCGGACCTACCTCGACCCCAGCAGCGGTCGGGCTCTGCACGTGGAGGTGGCGCTGGCCGGGGGGCCGCGGTCCTTCGAGGTCAACCCGCGCCGCTGGATCGAGGCGACGGGGGCCACCGAGCCGTCCCCTTGACGTGTACGAGGTCCTGATATCGGGCGGCACGGTGGTCGACGGCAGCGGGCGTCCCGGCTTCGAGGCCGACGTGGCGCTGTCCGGCGGCCGCATTGCCGCCATCGGAGAAGACCTGGGGCCGGCCCGCACCGCCCTTGACGCCACCGGGTTGATCGTCTGTCCCGGATTCATCGACGTCCACACCCACTACGACGCCCAAGTGCTGTGGGACCCAACCCTCTCGCCCTCACCGCTGCACGGCGTCACCACCGTCATCGCCGGCAACTGCGGCATCTCGCTGGCGCCCGTTGATCGCTCCACGAGCGCCTTCCTGGTGGGCCTGCTCTCCCGGGTCGAGGCCATCCCGCTCGAGGCGCTCGACGCCGGCCTGGAGTTCCGCTGGGAGACCTTCGCCCAGTACCTGGCCCAGGTCCACGGGTGTGCCCCGGCCATCAACATCGGATTCTTGGCCGGACACTCGGCCATCCGCCGGCTGGTCATGGGGCCGGCGGCATCGGAGCGGCCAGCGTCGGAATCCGAGGTGTCCGCCATGGCGGACCGGTTGGGCGAAGCCTTGGCCGCCGGGGCCATGGGCTTCTCCAGCGCCACGGCCAGCACGCACCGCGACGGATCCGGCGTCCCCACCCCACCGACCTTCGCCGACCGAAGGGAGCTGGTGGCCCTCGCCGCTGTGTGCGGGAATTTCCCGGGCACCAGTGTCGAGTTCATTCCCGAATCGGCCGCCTACGGCTTCACCGACGAGGACTACGACCTCTTGACGGCCATGTCCGTTGCGTCGGGCCGGGCGGTGAACTGGAACACCGTGCTCCTCGACTACCCCGCCATTCCCGACATCCACCAACGGCAACTCGAATCGGCCGATGTGGCCGCGGCGGCCGGTGGCGTCGTGGTTCCGATGATGATCCCGCACAATTTCAGAGTTCGCACCGACTTCGCCGAGAGCGATGTGGGCTTTCGTTCCCTGCCGGCCTTCGAAGGCCTCTTCGATCTGACTCCGCCCGACCGCCTACGCGCCCTGTCGGATCCCACCGTGCGCCGGCACCTACACGAGAGCTTGGCCCACGCCCCACTCGGTTCGACGGCCATGTTCCGGGACGCCCTCGCTGACCACGTGGTCAGCGACTCGGGCGCCCCAGGCTTGCAGGGCGTGGTGGGTCGGCCGGTGGCTGAACTGGCTCACGAGCGCGGACAGTCGGTGCTCGACGTCATGATGGACCTAGCGGTGACCAGCGAGCTCGACGTGGGCTTCGTGCGCCATCTGGTCCCCACCGCCACGGCCGAGCAACGGGCCACCCGGGCCCGGGTCCTGCGCGACCCCCGCGTCGTGCTCGGCGCCTCCGACGGCGGGGCGCACGTCCGGGGCGTCGTCAATGTCGAGTACACCACCGCATCGTTCGCCGAATTGGTGCGCACCACACCGGTGTTCAGCTCCGAGGAGTTGGTGCACGAGTTCACCGAGGTGCCGGCGCGGCTCTACGGATTGGTCGGCCGGGGGCGCCTGAAGCCCGGCTTCCACGCCGACATCGTCCTCTTCGATCCCGATCGCATCGGGGCCTCACCGGTGGGATTGGCGAAGGACTTGCCCGGCGGCGCCACCCGGCTGCTGAGCCGCGGCGAAGGTATCGAGTCCGTCCTGGTAGCCGGCGAGGAGGTGGTCCACGGCGGCCAGTACACCGCTCGGCGGCCCGGCCGCGTCCTGCACTCGGGGACCGACTCGGTCTCGGGGGGCCCGCCTCACCGGGACCGGCCGGGCGCCGCGGTGCGGTGACCGAGCCTCCCCCGCCCTACCAGTCGCTGGACGATCTCGAGCGGCTGGCAGCCGAGCGCCTCGACCCAGGGACGTGGGCGTACCTGAGCGACGTGGCCGAGGACGGGCGGACCCACGCCCGGGAGCGCCGCGTACTCGACCAGATCACGCTGCGCCAGCGCGGCCTGGGCGAGGGCGGTACCGTCGACCCGTCGGCCACGCTCTTGGGCCAGCCACTCCGCCTACCCGTGCTCGCCGCGCCCACTTCGGGGCAGGCCTTCGTCCATCCCGACGCCGAGCGAGCGATGGTGCGCGGCTGCGCCCAGGCCGGCACCTTGGCCGTGGTTCCGATGACGGGCAGCACCGAAATCGAGGAGATGGGGGCACTCGGCGTGCCCTGGTGGCTCCAGCTCTACCTGCCATCCGACACCGGCGTAGCCGTCGAGATCGTGGACCGGGCCCGCGCCGCCGGAGCCTCGGCCATCGTGATATCGGTCGACGTGCCGGTGCTGGCCCGCCGCCGCAACGTGCCGGCGGGCTACCCTCCGGGCTGGCACGAACGGTTGCTCAGTTTGCGCACGGGATCGGCGGGATCGCTCTTCATCCTCGGTTCGACCCCGTTCACCTGGGCGGCCCTCGCCGCCTTGCGGGCCCGCAGCACCCTCCCCCTGTTGGTCAAGGGGGTCCTCGACCCCGAAGACGTCCGCCCGGCCATCGACCACGGCGCCGCCGGCGTCATCGTGTCCACACACGGGGGGCGCCAACTCGACTGCGCCCCGACGGCGGCCGAGGTACTCCCCACCGTGGTCGAGGCGGCCGACGGGCGATGCGCCATCCTGGCTGACGGCGGCATCCGTCGTGGTTCCCATGTGCTCCGCATGATGGTCCGTGGGGCCGATGCCGTCCTCATCGGGCGGGCCGCCCTGTGGGGCCTGGCCGTGGGCGGAGCTGCGGGGGTCCGCGACGCCTTCGGGTTGCTGGAGCGCGAACTCATCACCGCCATGGGGCTCACCGGCTGCTGGTCGCTCGGCCACGTCTCGGCCAACCTGGAGTGGCAGCCCGGGCCGCTCACCCCCTCCCGAGGTGAGCAGGCCTGACCACATCACAACCCGCACCGTCAACGGGGCGCCGCACTACCACCAGAGAGGGCGCCACACCATCGCCAGAGAGCGGCTCCGGCGGCGGCCCGCTCATGAGCTCAAAAGTTCGGGCCCGTGTCGATCCCGGACCGCAACAAGCGACCGGGGACGGCACCGGTGAGCGCGCCCCGGGCCACGATCTCGGTCCCGTTGACGAAGACGTGCTCGATGCCGGCGGGCTGACTGAACAGGCGCCCCGCTCCCCCCGGCAGGTCATCGCGCCAACTCACCGGGCCCGGGGCGACGGCCGCCGGATCGAACAACACCACGTCGGCCCGGTAGCCATCGGCGATCCGGCCCATCTGGCGCAGACCATAGAGGGAGGCGGGCACGTCGGTGAGGGAGCGCACGAGGGACGGCAACGACCCGGCGCCGCGTGCTCGGGCCATGGCCAGGAGGGCGACCGGGTAGTCGTAGGTGGACAGCATGTCGACGTGGGCCCCGGCGTCAGAGGCGCCCATCACCACCCGGGGGTCCTTCCAGGTCTCGAGGCGCAGGCTCCAGCTGGTGGGATCGTCGCCGATGGGGGCGCGGGAAAATCCGGTCCGGATGTCGGCTGTGACCAGGTCACACAGGACGTCGAACGGCTCGTCGCCGCGTTGCGCGGCCAAGTCCCCCAGCAGCTGGCCCTCCATGACCTTGGTCTCGGGCGTATAGGTGTCGAGCACGCGCAGGTTCTCGAATCGGGTCAGACCGAAGGTGGCCTGGTCTCCCTCCGTAGCCAGCTGGCGCAGCCGACCCCGCTCGGCCGGGTCGGCCAGGGCATGCACGATCTCCTCGGCGGGCAGGGCCATGGTCTCGGACCAGCCCGGGATGGAGTCGAAGGCCGAACTCAGGAACGAGACGCGCGCCTGCATGGGCCCGGGGTAGCTCAGGGCCAACACCCGTGCCCCGCGCTCGGCGGCGTAATCGGATGCGGCCAACTTCCCCTGACAGGTGACCCGGTCGGTCGGCAGCAAGACGTTCCAATTGAGAGGGGAGCGGGCGGCCAGCGACATGCGCGTCATGAGGTCCAGGTGGCGCGGCTCGAACGGGTCCATGGTGGGAATGAACTCGACCTGGGTCCCGGTGAAGGGGGCCAACTGGGAACACAGGGCCACCAGCTCGTCGCCCTCGGCATGGCGCGAGGGAACGGGGTCGCCGTCGCCGTCGAAGTGGGCCCCGCCCCACGAGGACGAGAATCCCATGGCACCGGCCTCGAGGGCGTCGCGCAGGGCCCGGCCCATCCGATCGACCAGGTCCGGGCTCACCTGCGTGGCGCCGCTGTCGGGCCCGAGCACGTGCCGGCGCAGGGCCGAGTGACCCACCATGGCCCCGAAGTTGAGGGCATGACCGGACTGGCCCACCGCGTCGAGATACTCGGCGAAGCTGGTCCAGTTCCACGGCACTCCCTCGGCCAATGCGACCAGGGGGATGCCCTCCACGCGGGCCAACAGCCGCATCATGTACCCGGCGTCATCGTCGTGCAAGGGGGCGATGGAAAACCCGCAGTTGCCTCCGATCACCGTGGTCACACCGTGCAGCGAGGACGGGGTGAGGTAGGGGTCCCAGAAGACCTGGGCGTCGAAGTGGGTGTGGACGTCGACGAAGCCCGGGCACAACACCAAGCCGGATCCGTCGATGCGACGGGCGGCCGGCCCGTGCGCGGCCTCGCCCAGGGCGATGCGGCCGTCGTGGAGACCGACGGGGACATCCTGGGGGCCGTTCCCGGTCCCGTCGATGACCGTGGCTCCCTCGATCAGCGTGTCAAGCATCGTCGAGTCCGGCACCGGCCATCCATTTCGCACCGGTATCGCCATCGGGCAGGAAGTCCTCCACGTCAATGGGGCTGAAAAGCGAGAGGCCGCCATCGGCGGCCAGAATCTGGCCGGTGACCCACTCGAGATCCGACAGGGTCACGGCAGCATCGGCCACATGGCGGGGATCGCCGAATCCGCCCAGCGGCGTCCGGTGGCCGACAGCGTCGCGATAGCCGACCAGAGTGGTGTCCGTCACCTTGGCCATGGGCGTCTCGGTGACGCCGGGCGCCACCACGTTGACCCTGATACCGGCGGGCCCGAGTTCGGCCGCGGCAACGCGGGCCAACGAGATAGCCCCGGCCTTGGCCGCGTTGTAGTGGGACATGCGGCGGTCGGCCAGGTACCCGCATACCGAACTGGTGACGACCATCGAGCCGCCCTGCCCGCCGGCCAACATGATCTTGGCCGCTTCGCGCAATGTCAAGAAGACGCCACGCAGATCGACGGCATGGACCCGGTCCCATTCAGCACCCGAGAGGTCCACGATGGCCCCCGAGGCGCCCACACCGGCATTGAGGAAGGCTCGGTCCAGTCCTCCGAGGCGTTCGGCTGCGGCGGCCACGGCGTCGACCACGTTGGCTTCGCCGGTCACGTCGCACTCGACGTACTCGGCCGCCACGCCGGCGGCGGGCTTGATGAGGTCCAAGATGGCGACCCGAGTGCCCGCCTCCACCAATCGCTCCACAATGGCGCTTCCGATGCCCGATGACCCTCCGGTCACCAGGGCGTAACTCCCGGCCTGTGGCATCTGCTTCCTCCCCGTTGTCGGTGCTCCGCCTATGTGACGATGCCGAAACGCTCGAGCCCGTAGCAGTCGATGGCGTTGCTGCGCAGGAATTGGCGCGCTTCGTGGGCCGAGAGCCCGGACTCGGCGATCATCTTCTCGGCCACCTGCTTCGACTCGGGAAAGGTCGAGTCGGCGTGCGGGTAGTCCGTCTCGAACATGATCTGGCCCATGCCAACCTGGTCCCGCTGGGCCAGACCCACCGAGTCGTCGAAGACGCAGGCGTAGACCCGGCCGGCCATGTACGAGCTGGGCGGCTGGGGAAGGAGCTCGTAGATGCTGGGGTCGTAGTTCAAGCTGCGCCGCCAGGCGCTGTCGAGACGCTCCAAGGTGAACGGCATCCAACCGACCTGGCTCTCGCTCAGAGCGATCTTGAGGGCGGGATAGCGCTCCAGGGCCCCGCTGAGCAGCCAGTCGACCAGGGCATGGACCGAGGTTTCCGAAGTGAGCGCCACCATGGCGATCATGGGGGCCCCCGGGGAGGTCTGGGGTTGCTTGGACGACGAGCCGATGTGCATGTTGATGACCGTCTCGGTTTCGGCACAGGCGGCAAAGAAGGGCTCCCATTCGCCCGTGTGGATGCTCGGCAGGCCGAGTTCGGACGGGCTCTCCGAAAAGGCCACGGCGTGGGATCCCAGGTCGGCGCAACGCCGCACCTCGGCCGCGGCCAGCTCGGCGTCCCACAACGGCACCAACGTGAGAGGGATCAGGCGACCGGCGCCGGCGCCCCCGCTCCAATCCTCGATCATCCAGTCGTTGTAGGCCCGCACGCACAGGCGGGCCAGCTCCATGTCCCGGCGGTTGAGGAACAACTGCCCGCAGAAGCGGGGCACGGTCGGGAAGCAGAGACTGGCCTCGGTGTGGTTCGTGTCCATGTCGGCCAGTCGGTGGGTCTGGTCGAAACACCCGGGCAACAGATCGTCATAGGTGAGGGCGGTCGTGGCCGGCACGGTGGCCGTCGGCCCCACGGCGGCGTACGCGGCATGCATGGGCCAGCGGGTGTCCTCGTAGTGCCAGACATCACACCAGCGGTCCCCCTCGCCGTCACCGGTTTCGAAGCCGGGTTGCCCCGACGGGCTGTAGACCACCTGGCCGTGCAGGCGATCGACCCGTGGGCCGGCCTCTCGGTACCGGGCCGGGAGTCGGTCCTGCCACAGTCGGTGGGGCTCCACAACGTGATCGTCCACCGAGATGAACATCGGTAGTTCCAGGTTGTGCGCGTCCTCGGCCATCCGGGCCCCCTTCTCTACGGATTCACGGTGTAATGCAGGGCAACAGCCTGACGAACGACGTCCACGCCCGGACCCTTCCACTGGGCCGCCTCGAGCCGAGCCATCGGGTGGTTCCCCTCCTGGTAGGTCTGATAGGCCGGCGCGCTGTCGAAGCCCAATTCCCACACGTGTGTCCATTGCGACGGCGGCAGGATGGGCGTCACCCCGTCGAACCAGGCCACGCCGAAGGTGTTGGGCTCCAACACCGACAGGGTCACGCCGTCGAGGGCGCCCAGCGCTCGCAGCTCGTCCCCGAAGGCGCCGACATCGGACTCGGTCCCTTCCAACCCGAAGAGGACCACCTTGCGCAGCCCGGATTCCATGTAATAGATCGGGCTCTCGCAGGTGTAGCCGACCAGGGTTCCGTCACCCAGAGGGCTGTCGGCCACGATCCGTTCGGGGCTGTCGTTGAGCAGGTAGCGATCCAGGATGTTGGCGTGAAACGGGTGGACCATGTAGCGCTGGTAGGCCGCCGGTGAGTCGTAGGCGTGCTCCCACACCACGTGCACCGGCGCCGCCGAGAGGTTGTTGCCGACGATCGAGTGGGTCAGCTCGGGGATGAAGTCACCGCAGCGGCGGAAGGCCTCCCCCAACTTCGCCACCTCGGCCGGCGGCGCATCGTCGGCCATCGTGTAGATCTCGAAGCGTCGCAACATCGCTCAGTCTCCCCTGCCTTCGGGCATGCCTGCTCCGTTCCGGACCCGGTCCACTACTGCAGCGGCGAGAACGACGCCGGATAGAAAAAACGGCGGTTGCCGCCCGTACGCAGGCGGGCGAACCCGGCCGAGTACTGATACCAACGGGGATCGAGGACCATGTTCTTGCGGATGTCGTTCCAGGCAACATGATCGGCGAAGGACCAGATGGTCTTGACGCTGACCTCCTCCCCCAACGCGCCCGAGGTCTCCCAGCAGGAGACGAAACCGGCACCGGCGTCGGTCATCACCGGCACGGCCACCGACTCGACCAGCTGGAGGTAGGCCGCCGCATCGGTCGGATCCACCTGCGCTGTATCGACGACGAATGCCATGTCACGCCCTCCGCGCTGGTTTGCTTCTGTTTCTATAAGCTTTTATAGGATACGCCACACGGCCCGAGGCGGCAAGCCGGCGGCCGGTGGTCGGCGGGCGGACCGTCACGGCCAGTTGACCACCAGCCCGAGATCCACCGGGAGGGTCACCCCGGTGACGAAGCGAGCCTCGTCGGAGGCCAGCCACACCACGGCGTTGCTGACGTCGAGGGGCGCCACCCAGGGCTCGGGGATGGGGTTCATGGAGCGGAAGACGTCGGCGGTGTCCTCCCGGCTCGGATGCTCGAGCTCGGGGCGGACGAAGCGGTACATGGCGTCGTTTTGGATCATCACGGTGTCGACCGAGCCGGGACAGATGGCGTTGACCCGGATGTAGTGGGACCCCAGCTCGACCGCCATGGTCTCCATCAGGCCGATGACCCCGTGCTTGGACGCCGAGTAGTCGGCCAGGTTGGGGGGCGACTTGATGGCCGAGCTCGAGCTGGTGAGCACCACCGACCCGCCACGACCCATCTCGATCATGGGCGGCACGGCCGCCGAGACCGTGTTCCACACGCCGGTCAGGTTGATGTCGAGGACGGTCGCCCATTCCTCCTGGGAGATCTGCCAGAACGGAGCCCCGGGCGGGCAGATGCCGGCATTGGGCACCACGATGTCCAGCCGTCCGAACTGGGCGATCCCGTCGGCCACCGCCTCGGCCAGTGCCGCCCGCTGGCGAACATCCACCGGGCGGCCCATGATCCGGCGACCGACGGCCTCGACCTGGCGTACCGTCTCGGCCAGATCATCGGGGGTCGCCCCGGGATAGGACACCACGTCGATCGGCGTCGCGATGTCGAGGGCGATGATGTCGGCTCCCTCGGCGGCGAGGCGCACGGCATGCGACCGGCCCTGACCTCGAGCGGCCCCGGTGACCAGGGCGACCTTTCCGGCTACCCGGTCGGTCACAACGCCACCCGCCCGGCAGTACGGCCGGCCAGGATCGAACCGCCCAGGTCCGAGGATCGGCCGCCGTCGGTGCGCATGGACGGTTCTGCCCGAGGGTTCAGGCCGCCACCGTGGGCTCGATGTGCCACTGCAGCTCAAGGTGCTGGCCGAAGGTCAAGATGCCCGAGGCCATCAGGTCGGTCCACACGAACCCCTGGGCCATGGTGTCGGTGATCGACCCTTCGTCACCGGGGAAGTACACACCGGTGACCAGGACGCGCCCATCGAGCGGCTGGCCCGGTGCGCTGACGTCGCGCAGGCGTTGGAGGGTGGCGCTGAAGCTGTCCTTGGACTCGTACTGAAATCCGAAGTGGACCGAACGCTGCGGGTCGTCGCGGAAATCGCGCTCCCAGTTCTCCGCCGCGTGTCGGAACTCGTCCGAGGAGGCCAAGGT
The DNA here is from genome assembly GCA_036521415.1 of Acidimicrobiales bacterium. Taxonomy (GTDB): domain Bacteria; phylum Actinomycetota; class Acidimicrobiia; order Acidimicrobiales; family RAAP-2; genus DASXMT01. Next base: position 31,433 of record DATDHU010000062.1, on the reverse strand, counting down.
GGCCTGCAATGTCTTTTCGAAGGTCTGCTGGGTGGGAGTCAGCTCCGATGCGTAGATCACGTTGCTCATCACGTCGAGGACGTCCGGATTGACGTGGGCGATGATGTAGGGATGCGGCTCCACCTTGGTGACGGCAAAGCCGAGCGCAGTGAAGAGCTGCTTGACCAGGTCGCCGTCGCCGGGTGCGTAGATGCATTCACTGTGGGTTATCTGCTGGTGCATGGTTCCTCCTCGGATCCCCAGGTCGACGGGCCCCCATTGCTTTTATTCTTGCAATGATCGAACTACCTGGCATGGTAGCGACGTTGCCCGCCTCCCACAAGGGCGATCCGGGGCAGGGGATCAGAGCTAAAACGCGTTCCAGTGCAGGACCTCGGGCGAGGGGCGACGGGCGACCGGACCAACCGGGCCGAGGGGCCAGCCGATCGGGATGGTCACCATGATGGCCACGTCGTCGGGCAGTTGGATGAGGGCAGGGAGGTCGGGACCGGCCAGCATGTGGGCGAAGGTGAAGGCGGCGCCCAACCCGAGCGAGCGGGCGGCCACCAGCAGATCGGCCGCCGCCATGAAGACGGCGCTGAACCCGACGCCCGCCGACGCGTAGGCCTCGGGGTAGTCGACAACGTGGTGGCAGACGAAGATCATGACCGGTGTCTCGCCGAAATGCCGCACCAGATGCTTGGCCGATGCCTGGGAGCGCAGAACGCCGGGGTCTTCGGAGGGGGGCAGTGATGCCGCGTGCATCTCGGCCGCTGCCGCCACCAGCCGACCGATCTCGCGCCGCCGGGCCTCGTCGGTGACCACGACGAACTCCCACGGCTGATCGTTCTCCGGACTGGGCGCTCGGGTGGCCGCCCAGATGAGCGCCTCGATCGTCTCGGGGGGCACTGGGTCAGGGGCGAAGCGGCGCACCGCGCGCGAGGTGCCCAGCGCGTCGAAGACGGCATTGCGGGTCAACATGGCGTCCTGCTCTCCCACTTGGCCTCCTCCGATCTTCCACTGTAGCTGTAGTGATTGCAATGTAAGCGATCAGATGCGGGGACACAACCACCGGGGGGCGCCGCACCCGGGGGCCGATCAGCGGGGTCGCTCAGTTCTCGGGACCGACGTCCACCATCAGGGCGGGCCTGACTTCGGCGGCGAAACGCTCGAGCTGGCTCACATCGGTGGACGCGAAGCGCAGGGTGATGTGCTCGACCCCGGCCTGGTGGAGCTGGGTCAGGTCACCGATGATCTGGTCCGGGGTGCCGACGAAGCGGGGACGACGCTCCTCGTCGACCATCTCGGCCGGCGCGTAGGAGAACTCGGTGCCGACCGGGGCCCTGCCCCGGGGCGCCGGCCAGTCACCCGGGTCGCGATCGAGAACCCGGGTGGCCCCGCAGCTGTAGGAGAAGGTGAAGGATCCCGATCGACCGGCCTCGGCCCGGGTCGAGAGGATGAGAGCCCGGGCGGCCGCGTACTGTTCGGCCGGCATCCACAGCGGGTGCCAGCCGTCCCCCAGCCGCGCCGCCCGTACCTGGGCCTTGCGGCTGTTTCCCCCCACCCACACCGGGACCGACGTCCGAGGCATGACCGAGTAGCCGTCGGGAGGATGGCGAAAGTCGTGGAGGAACTGCTCGGTCACGTCGGCCCGGGCCCGGTAGGACACCCCGAGGGCTTCGAATTCGCCCCGCAGGTAGCCGATGCCCACCCCGAGGATGAAGCGGCCGGGCTCGAAGTGATCCAACGTCCCGGCCATGGCCCCCACCGTCAGCGCCGGGCGGTAGGGGGCGACCAGGACATCGGTCCCCACCCGGATGCGGCGGGTCCGTCCAAGGGCCCAACCGCAGGCGGCCATGGGCTCGAGAAAGGGAGGTTCGAGCAGATAGTCCCTGCCGTAGTCCGGGGTGGCGATGTGATCGGGCCACCAGACGGAATCGAATCCCAGCTCGTCGCCCGCCATGACCAGGTCGGCAATGGCGCCCCGGTCGAGCCAGGCACCATAGGCCGGGATGGCGAAACCGAATTCCATCAGTGCTCCATGCCCGTCGCTCAACCGCTCTCGAGCAGCGAGGCCACCGGTGCGGCGTCGGCCAGCAACTCCCGCAGCACCGGACCCACCTCGTCGGGCTCCCAGCGGCGCGCCACCTCTTTGGTCGGCCCCACCCGCCAGCCGTCGACCACGGCGATCCGGCCCCCCCAGGCCTCGAAGACCCGGCCGGTGATATCGGCCGACTCGGGGGACGCCAGCCAGGTGACCAGGGGAGCCACGTTGGCCGGATCGAAGGCATCGAAATCGGCCGCCTCGCCCAGCATCCCGGCAAAGACATGCTCGGTCATGCGCGTCCTACCGCCGGGGGCCACCGCATTGACCGTCACGCCGTAGCGGGAGAGCTCCAACGCCGCCGTCAGCGTGAAGCCCACGATTCCCGCCTTGGCCGCGGCGTAATTGACCTGCCCCACGTTGCCGTACAGACCGGCACCCGAGGTCGTGTTGATGACCCGACCGTCGACCGGTCGACCGGCCTTGGACTCGGCCCGCCAACCGGTGGCGGCCGACTTGGTCACGGCGAAGGTCGAGCGCAGGTGCACCCGCACCACGGTGTCCCAGTCATCGGGCGACATGTTCACCAGCGCGGCGTCCCGCAGCACCCCGGCGTTGTTGACCACGATGTCGATCCCTCCGAATTCCGTGCGGGCCCGCTCCACCATGCGCGTGGCCCCCTCGATGTCCGAGGCGTCGTTGGTATCGGTGACCGCCATGCCGCCGGCGGCGAGGATCTCGGCCACGACCTCTTCGGCCTCGGACGATTGGGCGGGAGCCCCGTCGAGCGCCACCCCCAGGTCGTTGACGACCACCCGGGCGCCCTGACGGGCCAGCTCGAGGGCGTGGCCTCGCCCGATGCCCCGCCCCGCTCCGGTGACCAGGGCCACGCGGCCGTGGCAACAACCGGCCGGCTTCGCTCCTGGGGCCATGGACTAGGAGCCCGTGTTGATCCACACGGCCTTCACGTGGACGTACTCGTCGATGGAGTGCCGGCTCAGCTCCTTGCCCCAGCCGCTCATCTTCGAGCCGCCGAATGGCATGGCCGGGTCGAAGTTGCCGTAGCTGTTGACCCACACCACCCCGGTGTTGATCTCGGCCGCCAGGCGGTGGGCCTTGGCTACATCGCGCGTCCACACCCCGCCTCCCAGCCCGAACTGGGTCGAGTTGGCCCGTGGCCCCACCTCGTCGATGTCGTTGAAGGGCAGGATCGACGCCACCGGGCCGAAGATCTCCTCCTGGGCGATGCGCATGGAGTCCTCGACGTCGGCGAAGACTGTCGGCGGCACGAAGTACCCGTCGGCCAGTGCACCGTCGGTTGCCCGTGCTCCACCGGCGGTGGCCCGGGCCCCTTCGGCCGCCCCACTGTCGAGGTAGCCGGTCACTCGGTCCAGTTGGGTCTCGGACACCAGGGGGCCGATCAGCGTCGAGGGATCGAGGCTGTTCCCGACGGTCAGCGAGTTGGCCAACTTGGACACACCGTCGACGAACTCGTCGTACACCGGTCGCTGCACGAAGACCCGCGTGCCGGCGCAGCACACCTGGCCCGAGTTGGCGAACACACCCATGCCGGCCCCGAGCACCGCCGCCTCGAGGTCGGCGTCGGCGAAGATCACATCGGGAGACTTGCCCCCCAGTTCGAGCGAGACCCGCTTGAGGTTGCCGGCGGCAGCGCGGACGATCTCCTGGCCGGTGGCCGAGGACCCGGTGAAGGCCACCTTGTCGACGTCGGGATGGGCACTGAGAGCCGCCCCGGCCGTCTCGCCGAAACCGGTGACGACGTTGACCACGCCATCGGGCAGGTCCAACTCGCCGATGAGCTCGCCCAGCCGCAGGGGCGACAGAGCCGCCTCCTCCGCCGGCTTGAGGACCATGGTGCAGCCGGTGGCGAGCACCGGCGCGATCTTCCAGATGGCCGAGCTGAGCGGACCGTTCCACGGGATGATCGAGCCGACCACGCCGACGGGGCCCTTCAGGGTGTAGCTGAAGAACGAGCCCGGGGCCGAATTGGCCACCGTCTCCCCTTCGATCTTGGTGGCCCAGCCGGCGTAATAGCGCAACACCTCGGAGAACCAGCCCGGTCCCCCGGTCATGGAGATGGGGACCCCCATGTCCACCACGTCGAGGAGGTGCAGCTCCTCGAAATGAGCGTCGACCAGGTCGGCCAACCTCAAGAGCACGTTCTGGCGCTGCTGCGGGGTGAAGCGGGCCCACGGACCCCCGAAGGCCCGCCGGGCCGCGGCCACGGCCAGGTCGATGTCGGCCCTGTCCCCCTCGGCCAGCGTGGCGATGACGGCGCCGGTGGAGGGATTGACGGCGGGGAAGGTCTTGCCGCTCGCCGCCGGAACCCAGCGGCCGTCGATCAACAGACTCTTGGGCCGGTCGTCGAGAAACTCGGGCATGGGCACGGCCGTGGTGGTTGTCGCCATGATGGTCCCCTTTGCTCTGGACCGGTTCTCCGGCCCGTCGTGTGTGCTGTATCGATGATCTTTGCAGTTTCAGGCCGTTCTGGACATCCTGGTGATCCGCCGAGCACCAGGCTCACCTCGACGACCTGCCCCCGGGGGCAGGCGGCTCCGGCCCAGCGTCGCTGGCCGGCTCCTCCTCGAAGAGGATGGCGCTCTCCGGGCAGCCGGCGGCGGCCAAGCGCACCGCCGCCTCGAGGGCGGGGGGCACCGCCTCGTCCTCCACATAGGCATGGCCGTCATTGACCCGTAGCTTGAGTACTTGCGGCGCAGCGATCTGGCACAGCGTGTGTCCCTGGCAGCGCGTTTCGTCGACCCGCACCTTCATGTCGGCCTCCCCGAGCGGGCGCCACCGGTGCGCTCAGCCATGGATCACGCTCGCGACCGGAAGGGGCTCACCGGGGGTGAAGCAGGCGCCGATGCGCACGAAGCCGTTGACCAGGGCGATGGATTGGTAGCGCTCCGCCGCCCCGACGCCGATCCGATAGTCCGGCATGCGGACCAGGACCTGGGTCACGATGGTACGGAACATGGCTCGAGCCAGGTTGGAGCCCAGACATCGGTGGATGCCCACCCCGAAGGAGGTGTGGCGATTGGGGAAACGATCCAACTTCACCTCGTCGGGATCCTCGAAGACGGCGCCGTCGCGGTTGGCCGAGGCGAAGAGGGCCAGCACCCGCTCTCCGGGGCACAGTCGCTGCCCCCCCAGTTCCACGTCGGCCATAACCGTGCGGGCGTTGGACGGGAGGGGGGAGAACACGCGCAGGAATTCCTCGGTGGCAATCCGCAACCGGGCCGGGTCGGCCACCAATCGGTCGCGCTCGTCAGGATGTTGGTCGAGGTAGACGAAGGTGCTCCCCAGCAGACCGGTGGTGGTGTCCACTCCGCCGGCCAGGATCTGGAAGCACAGGTCGACCAGGACGTCGTCCCCCAGGGACTCACCGTCAATGTCAGACCCGATCATGAAGCTGATCAGGTCGTCACGGGCCTCCGCCCGGTGCTCGGCGATGGCGGTGCGAAAGCGGGTCAGGATGTCGGCGATGCCGGCCACCGCCCGTTCGAATTCGGGGGTACCCACCGGGCTGTACGTGATCTCGTGGATGGGACCGGCGAAGGCGGGCCAGTCGGCCAGGGGAAGCCCGAGAATGTGCAGGGTGATCAAGGCGGTGATCGGATTGATCACGTCGAGGACCAGGTCCACCTCGCCCTGCTCGATGACCCCATTGATGACCTCGGTGGTGACCGACAAGATGAGCGGCTCGAGTTTCTCCACCGCCGCCGGGGCGAAGACGGGATTCAGGATGCGGCGGTAGCCGTTCCACTCGGGTGGGTCCGTCTCCGTCGGCACGATGCGGAAGCCCTGTGAAGGCGGGATGGTGACGCCGTTGCGGGGCTCGCCGTGCTCATCGAAGTACTTGGACGACGAGAAGGTCTCGTGGTCGCGCAGGGCCTGCGTCACCAGGGCGTAGGTCGAGAGTACCCAAAAGCCGCCCGACTGCTCGGACCAGGCCACCGGACACTCGTGGCGCAGCCGGCGCTCGTCCTCGGTGGCGTGCTGGGCATGGGCGAGGGAGTAGTGGTCGTACTCGACCACTGGGCGCTGCGATGTCTCGGTCATGGGATGGTCCGATCGCCGGGGCGCTCAGGGGGCGGTGGGCGTGGGCGTCAGGGTGGCGTCGCGGTCAAGACCGAAGAAGGCGCAGGGCGTGTCGACCAGCACCTGGCGGCGCACGTCCTCCGAGCATCCGTCGAAGATCTCGTCCAGCCAGCGGGCCGACTCGGGGAAAGACGACACCGAATGGGGGAAGTCCGAGCCCCACATGAGGTGGTCGACCTCGAGCAGGTCGCGCATGCGCAGGGCCAGGGGGTCGCGCACGATGCCGAAGGAGAAGTGACGCCAGATGTACTCGCTCGGGCGCCGCTCGAGGTCGACGCCGTACCAGTGGCGGAAGATGGAGTACGAGTCGTCGAGCATGTAGAGCAGTCCGGGGATCCAACTGGCATTGGTCTCGGCGAAGTAGATGCGAAGGTCGGGGAGACGGTCCAGCACCCCGGAGAGGATCATGCGCACCATCCCCACCACCGGCGGCGGCATGGTGCGCGACAGCATCGACATCTCGAGATCGAACGTACCCTTGGCCGAGGCCACCAGTAGTGGGTTGGAACGGTCCCCCATGGCCGAATGGGCGGTGAGGGGCATGCCCAGATCGAGGGCGGCCTGCCAGAACAGATCGTCTTCGGGCGCCGGCGAACCCGACCCGTTGGGGAAGGAGCCCAAGCACACCGACTGGAGACCGATGGCCCGGGCCCGTTTCAGCTCGGCGATGGCGTCCTCGACGCCCGAGGCAGGGATGACCGCGTTGGCAATCAAGCGGTCCGGGGCCACCGAGGAGTAGTCCTGGGCCACGAAGTCGTTGAAGGCCCGCACCATGGCGACATAGGCCTCGCCGTCCTCGATGTTCTCGATGAAGCGCGAGATGAAGACGGGTGGGTACAACACCTCGGCGTCGAGCCCGTCCCGGTCCTGCTCGGCCAGCCGCTGGCGGGCGTCGCCCGTTCCCGGGACCGCTGATCCGTCCGGGTCCCAGTACGAACCACCCTTGACCTTGAGCGGGCGCCCGGCGGCCACGTTCTGCCCGTTGTGGATGAGCGGACTGCCCTCGACGATCCACCCCTCCCCGCCGGTGCGCAGCTTGACCAGGCGGGGCGCCCGGTCGAGGTGTTCGTCGGGGATGTGGCGCACCCAGGCATCAGGGGGCATCTCGAGATGGCCGTCACACGAGATGACCTCATAGTGCCGGCTCACGCGCCCACCTCGATGCCGAAGTATCGCTCGAAGATCTCGTCGCCCTCGAGCTCCTCAGCTGGGCCGGTGAAGACCACCTCACCCCGGCTGAGCAGGCAGGCGGCATCGGCCAGGGCCAGGGCCCGGGTGACGTACTGCTCGACCAGGAGGACCGACACCCCGGACGAGGCGATCTGGGCCAGAGTCTCGAAGATGCGCTCGACGACGATGGGCGCCAAGCCGAGAGACGCCTCATCGACCACCACGATCTTGGGGTCAGAGGCGAACGTACGCACCAGAGCCAGCATCTGTTGCTCGCCGCCGCTCAGGCTGCCGGCCAACTGCTTCATGCGGTTGGTCAGCGCCGGAAAGGCTTCCACCGCCTTGTCGATGGTGGCGTTCTCCTTGCCCTTGGGTGATTGCAGGATGAGGTTGTCCCGGACCGTGAGTGACGGGAAGATGCCGCGGCCTTCGGGCAGGTTGCACAGGCCGCGACGGGCCATGTAGAAGGGCCGCTTGCCGGTGACGTCCTCCCCGTTGAGCCGCACCCGCCCGCTCATTGGCTTGATGACGCCCGAGGCCACGCGCAAGAGCGTCGTCTTGCCGGCCCCATTCGGACCGAGCAGCGCCACCACCTTGGCGTCGGGCACCGACAAGGAGACATCGCGCAGTACCACGGTGTCGCCGTATCCGGCGGTCACGTTTTCCAATTCCAACAATCGACTCTCCCCCTAACCGGCGCGCCGGGATCTCGTCATGCCGTCTCGATCACGTGGGTCGCCAGTGGATCAGCGGGCCCTGCTCCGGCGTTGTCGACCCCGCTTTCGACCCCCTCGGACCCGAGATAGGCGGCCCGCACCACGTCGCTGTTCAGCATCTCCTCGGAACTCCCCTCGAAGACCAGGCGGCCGAAGTCCAACATGTAGATGTGGGCGCAGATCTGGCACACCAGGGCCATGTCGTGCTCGACCAGCAAGATGCCGGCTCCCCGTTCGGCCACGACCCCGGTCAACACGTTGCCGAAACTCACCGTCTCTCCGGCATCCAAGCCCGCCGAAGGCTCGTCCAAGAGCAGCAGATCGAACGGCCCGGCCAGCACCCGGGCCAACTCCACCAGACGCCGTTGCCCGGCCGGCAGCAGACCGGCCTGCAGATCGGCCAGCGGACCGATCCCCGTCAGCTCGATGGATTCATCCACCGCCCGGCGCACAACGGCCCGGTCGTTGCGGCTGCCGGCTAGCTGGGTGAGCGGGTTGGCGCCGGCCATGGACGCCTCCCGTCCGAGTTCGACGTTCTCTCGCACGGTCAGCGACGTGAAGAGCTCGGCCTTTTGGAACGTCCGGCCGAGACCGAGTCGGGAGCGGCCCGATGGCCCGACTCCGGTCACGTCGCGATCGTGCAGGAAGACCCGACCCGCCGTGGGTTTCAACAGGCCCGAGCAGGCATTGAAAATGGTCGTCTTGCCGGCTCCGTTCGGTCCGACCAGGCCGGTGATGCGACCCATGGGGGCATCGAGGCTGACATTGTCGACCGCCCGCACGCCGCCGTAGCGGACCTCGAGGGCCTTGACCGACAGGCCCGCCTCGGTCGAAGCGGCGGTCGGGGTGCGTCGGGCCAGCTCTCGGTCGCTGCGCGCACTCTCGATCTCGGCGGCCCCGGCCCGGGCGACCACCTGGTCCAGTTCGCCGCTCGACAGAGCAGTCTCGGGCGCCCGACCGCCCAAGCGGTCGATGAAGTTGCGCAGGCGCAGCGGCACCGAGGGCGCCCGATTCACCTGCAGGGCGAAGAGCGCGGCCGACACGCCGAAGATGATGGTCAGGTAGGTGTTGATATTGCTCACCGTGATGTAGCCCGGCACGACGGCATAGAGCACGGCGGCCACGATGGCGTACCAGGGATCACCCATGACCACGATGACCAAGATGGCCACCATGGTCAGTGAGTTGAACGAGCTGTAGTTGACGCCCAATCCGAAGCTGTCCATGGAGGCCAAGAGGGCACCGGCCACGGCGGCCAGAGCGGCCGTCATGCAAAAGACCAGTACCTTCATGACATTTGTGGTGGCGCCGTGGGTCTCGAGCGCCACGGGGGAGTCGGACAGCCCCTTGAGGAGCCGCCCCATGCGGCCCCGGTGGATGGCTTGGATGACGACCACGGTGCCGACGACGAAGAGCAGGAGGAGGTAGAAGAAGCCCTTGTCGGTGAAGAGGTGCCAACCAAAGATGGTGACATCGGGGCGCGGGGCCGGCAGGCCGCCGGTGGTCGGCCCGAACATGAGATTGGTGTCATAGAACATCGTCTCGAGCAGGATCCCGAAGCCGTAGGTGGCCAGGGCCAAGAACACCCCGGACAGCCGGATGGCCGGGATGGCCACCAGCGCCCCAACCGGCACTGCGACCAACCCGGCGAGCACGAGGGCGGCCAGCCAGGGGAAGTGGAAGCTGGTGGTGAAATGACCGAAGGCCGCAGCCCCCACTGCGGCGAAGGCCAGGTGGCACAGCGAGATCTGGCCCGAGGTGCGCACCAGGAGCCCGAGCGACAAGAACAGCATGATGTAGACCAACGCGCTCGACCAGATGGGCAGGTCGTTCCCCACGAAGGTGGGGATGAAGATGAAGACCACGAGGACGACGGCAGCGGACACCAAGCGCATCCGGGTCGGTGCGTACCAGGATCGGCGCAGGGCCAGCGTGGTCACCACCCGGCGCTCGGCCAGGCGGGCGCGAGGGGTGACGATCAGGACGATGAACAAGATGACGAACGGCAGGCCGGCCGACAGGCCGGTGAGCCAGGTCACTCTGGCCGCGTACTTGGTGGCAATAGCGCCGGCGATGCCGATGACCAGGCCTCCGACGAAGGTCAGGGGCAGGCTCGAGAAGTAGCCGATGGCGGCCGCTCCGAAGGCTTCGACCACCAAGAGCGTGATGATCTCAGCGTTGAGGCTGAGGGACGGGGCCAGGAGCAGCCCGGCCATCGAGGCGAAGATGGTCCCAATGATCCAGGCCCAGCGGCGGACGGCCACCGGGTTGGTCCCGGTCATGGAGACGAGGTCGGGGTTGTCCACCACCCCGCGCATGGCCACACCCAACCGGACGGTGCGGAAGAAGTAGTAGAGCCCAGCGGTGGCAACCAGGGAGATACACAAGACCGTGATCTGGTCCCACCCGACGTTGACGCCCAGGATGTGGATGGTGTTGGTGTTCAAGAAGGCGGGGAAATTCACGTTGGCGTTGCCGTACCACAGTGTGCCGACCCCCACTACGATGAGCAGGAGGCCGACGGTGGCCACCACTTTGATGGTGGCCGTGGCCGGTTCGAGGATGCGGGCCAGCAGCTCCAGCCCGAGACCCTCGATCGGCGAGAGTACGAAGAGGCAGAGCGCGGCCGCATAGGGCCACGGGATCCCGTGTTGGTCGTGGAGGAAGTAGAAGACGAAGACGGCCACGGCAGCGATGGCGCCGTAGGCGAAGTTGAAGATCCCTGACGTCTTGTAGGTCAGGACCAAGCCGGTCCCGGCCAGCCCGTAGACGGCGCCGGTCGTGATGCCGATCACGATGAACGGAAGAAAATCAGTCAACACTGACGAGCGCCCCCTGAACTGTTGACGGCCAACCCACCCCTACCAACAGAGCTTCCCGGCCCTTACTCCTGCTCACTGGTGCCTCAAGCTTGCTATCACTGAAAGGATAGCAAGCCCGAGCCGATGACGTTGGTGTCGTCCCCGTTCGACCGCCCCCTCGGGCACCCCCGGCGGCCTCAACTGGTGGCGGTGAAGGTCACCGGCATGGTCCGAGGGCCGTACTCGAAGAACGTCGGCACGTTCTCGTAGGTGAAGCCCTCGGGCAGCTGGGCCCGGCGGGGAGCGGCGAAGTCCACGAATTCGTCAAGGGCGATGAGGGCGACGGAGCGGGCCATTGCCGCCCCGGCGCAGATGTGCGGCCCGAAGCCGAAGGTGAGGTGCCGATCTCCGTTGGAACGGGTGGGGTCGAAGGCCTCGCTCCCCTCGAAGAGCGCCTCGTCGCGATTGACACATGCGGAACCGACGATGACGCGCTCGCCCGGCTTGATGGTGGTACCGGCCACCGTCGACTCTTGGACGCAGCCCCGGGGAATGAGCATCACCGGTGGATAGACCCGCAAGCATTCCTCGACAATGGCGCGGCGCTCGTCGGGCCCGGCGCTGACCATGGCGACCACCGAGTCGGCAGAAAGGAGTTGGTAGATCAGATTGCCCAGGAGCTGCGCGGTGGTGGTCAAACCCCCTAAGAGGAGGTTGAAGACCAGCGCCCGCATCTGGCGGTCGGAGAGCTGCACGCCACCGACCTCGGCCGCCACGAGACGGGCCAGCAGTCCGTCGCCGGCCGACCCCGCGGCCACGTCTTTGCGCAACTGTGCGTTGAACGAGTCAACGTAGGCGGTGTACTCGGGAAAGGCTCCCTCCATCCCTTCGCCCCGCTCAGTGCGGTTCATGGCTGGCCACTCGCTCTCCATCACCTCTTTGCTCCACGAGGCGATCCGCGGCGCGTCCTTCATGGGAAATCCGAGCAGGTGCACCGTGGCGTCATTGGGCAATGGGGTGGTGAAGGCCGGCACCATGTCCACCGTGCCGGGACCGGTGTCGATCTGCGCCAACAGATGGCGGGCGCGCTGGCGGACGAAGTCCTCCTCGAGCTGGATGGCGGCCGGGTTGAAGGCGCTCATGACGATCCGGCGCACACCCGGGTGCTGGGGGGCGTCCTGCTCTCCGAGCATGCGGTCCTCGACCGGCACGGTCACGCCCGGGGCCCGAAACCCCTCCGCGTTGGAGAAATGTTCGGCGTCGCGCAGGACGCGCCGAGTCTCGTCGTAGGAGGTGACGTAGTACATGCCCTCCCCGATCGACACGATCGGTCCTTCGGCCCGCAACTCCCGCAAGCGCGTGAACGTCCGATCCGGCTGCTCGACTTGGAATGGGTCATAGGTTGAAACCATGGCGCGCGCTCCTCTGTCCGGATCGGGCTCGGGTCCGTTGGCTGACACCCCGGGCGCTGCCACACCCGACACCCCAAGGGTCCCCAGCTCTCGACCCCCAGCTCTCGACGCTGAGTATATAATCATAGTAATTGCGACCGCAGCTCTCACGTGGATTGCGAGCGGGTCAGCCGGATACGAACTGGGCCCCGGGAGTCGCAGCCGCCCCGGCCGTTGACGACTGTTTTTATAAAGCTTACGCTATTGGAGTGGGGAACATGGCGGCGGAGGATTTCAACCCATTCGACAACGATGAGATGGTCGAGTGCTACGAAATCGGTCGTTCCCTCCGGTCCCAGTGCCCCGTCCTGCGCTCCGACAAGGGCTTCGTCTATACGGCCCGCTGGTCGGAATGCCGAGACGTCTTCCGCGATGCCCGTCTCTTCGCCAGCGCCGGGGGCGCCCGCGCACCGGGCGTCGTCGTCCCGCCCGATCAACTGCTGCCCAACGAGATGGACCCCCCGCTCCATCCGCGCATCCGGCGCTTGCTGGTCTCGGCCTTCAACCCGGGCATGGCGGGGGACGTCGAACCGTTCACCCGCCGCATCGTCCGGGCCACGTTGGACAAGGTGGCCCGGGACCTCGAGACCGGACCCTGCGACATGGTCCGCATGGCGACCATCCCGATCCCCTCCGCCGTCACCGTCCACATCCTCGGATTCCCCGAAGCCGACGCCGATCGGGTGGGCGCCTGGGGCGCCGAGATCATGGACAGTGACTGGGTCCTGTTCAACCGGAACGAGCGAGGTGTCGGCTTCGACGGCTTCCCCGAATTCCGGGACTACATCAACGAACACGTGGCGGCCCGCCGGGCCGAGAGGAATCCTCCCGGTGACCTGGTCACCCGGCTGATCCAGGCCGAGTTCGAGGGCGAGCATCTCAACGACACGCAGATCCGCACGGTCATCGCCTTCCTCTTCTTGGCCGGCGTCTCCACCACCACAGCCCTCATGGGCAATCTGCTCTATCAGATGTTGGCCGATCGCCCACTGTTCGAACAGGTGCAGGCCGACCCTTCGCTGGCCCCCCGTGCCGTCGAGGAGTCTCTGCGCTACACCAGCCCGGTCACCTTCATGGCCCGCACGGCGGCCACCGACACCGCACTCGCCGGCACGCCGGTGTACGCGGGCGAACGCATCATCATCGGGATCTCCTCGGCCGGACGGGACCCGGCCGCCTACGGCCCCGACGCCGAGGAGTACCGACTGGATCGGGTTGACCCGCCCCAGCACTTTGCCTTCGGGTTCGGGGCCCACTACTGCCTGGGACGAGACCTCGGGCGCATGGAGGCCTCGGTCTTCTTGCAGGAGGTGGCAGCCCGGTTCCCGCAGCTGGAGTTGGCGCCCGGCTTCGCCTTCGAGAAATTGCCGGTGCCGTTCGAATGGGGGCCGGTGCAGCTGCTGGTCACGCGTGGATCGGGCGCCCAACCGGCGGTCCCGGGCTCGGTGCCCGCGCCCGGCCGGACAGAGTCTGTAGGAGAACGCGCATGAGCACCAGCGAGTCGGTGGACACCGACGTCGTCGTGGTCGGGAGCGGAGGGGCGGCCCTCACCGCCGCTCTGGCCGCCCGGATCGACGGGGCCCGTGTGACCGTGATCGAAAAGAGCGACGTGATCGGCGGCACCACGGCCATGTCCGGCGGCCTGCTGTGGGTCCCCAACAACCGACACATGCGCGACGAAGGGTACGAGGACTCCTTCGACGACGCCTTCCGTTACCTGCGGCGACTGGCCAACGGCCGCCGCCGTGACGACGACGTGCGTACCGTCGTCGAAGCGGGGCCGGCCATGGTCGATTTCTTGGAAGCGGCCGGTGAGATCCGATTCGAGACCCTGGACAAGCCCGATTACCACCCGGAATTCGACGGGGCCAAGGACCGCGGGCGTTGCCTGGCTCCCCTTCCGCTGGTCGGTTCCACGCTGGGCCACTGGTTCGAGCGCCTGCGCCCGGTCAGTGGTTTCGGGGTCCCACTCTCCTGGCGCGAGCTCGACGCCATGAACGGGGTCTTCCATCCCGAGCGCCTGGACCTGGCCGTCATGACGGAGCGGGCCGAGGCCGGATTCGTCGGCATGGGTCGAGCGCTGGTGGGCTGGTTGCTGAAGGCCAACCTCGACGCCGGCGTCGACATCCGGGTCTCGACCCGGGCCTCCTCCCTGCGTCTCGATGCGTCCCGGGTCGTCGGGGTGGACGCCGACGGGCCCGACGGGGCCACTCTCGCCCTGCAGGCGGCCCAGGGCACCATCTTGGCCGCCGGCGGCTTCGAATGGAACGAGGAGCTGGTCACTCAGTTCGTGGCTGGCCCGGTCAGCCATCCGATCAGCTGCCCCACCAACGAGGGTGACACCTTGACCATGGCCCGGGCCATCGGCGCCGACCTGGCCAATATGTGGGATCTGTGGCGCTTCCCCTCGGCCGCCATCCCGGGCGAGGAATACGGTGGCAAACCGCTGTCGCGCATGGTGGTCGGTGAGCGTGCCCTACCGGGCGCCATCATGGTCAACCAGAAGGGCAGGCGTTTCGTCAACGAGGCCCACCCCTACACCGACATCGGGCGGGCTTTTATGACCTGGGACCCGGTGCAATCGGGCTCTGAGAACCACCCGGCCTGGGCCGTCTTCGATCGGAACTTCCGTGACACCTACTCGGTGCTCACCCTGACGCCCAACGACGCCGATCCGCCGTGGTTGACCCGAGCCGACAGCCTGGGCGAACTGGCCAAGCTGCTCGGCATCGAACCGGCCGCGCTGGTCGAGACGGTGGAACGCTTCAACCGAATGGTGGATCAAGGTCGCGATCTCGACTTCTGCCGCGGCGAGAGCACCTTCGACCGCTACTACGCCGACTTCGGCAACGAGCCCAGCCCCACCTTGGGCCTCATCGGCCGGGCGCCCTACTACGCGCTCACCGTGTACCCGGGAGCCATCGGCAGTTCGGGAGGCCTACTGACCGATGGGCATGGCCGCGTGCGCCACGTTGACGGCTCGTACATCTCGGGCCTCTACGCCGCCGGCGATACCGCCGCCAGCTGCTTCGGTCCCGGCTACGGCGGACCGGGGGGGCCCTTGGGGCACGGCATGACGATGGGATACCTGGCCGGTCGAAGCGCCGCCGTGATCTCGTAGGCGCCCTCGTCGACGCTCGACGCCGAGACCAGCACCCTGTCAGCGTGCCGCCGGCTCCGCCGTGACCGGGGAGGCGGCGGCGGTCGGACCGACCCGCTCGGCCCGGCGGGCCGTGGAGGAGATCCGGCCCAGGACATTGGTCAAGAAGCCGTAGAACAGGGCCCCGTGCGGCCACTGCGTGACCACCTTGCCGGTGGCTGCCTTGAAGTAGTTGCTGGTCAGCAGCCAGGACGTGCCCTGCATGTTGCGCTGCATCCAGCGGTTGAAGGTCCGGAAGGCGCCGGGGCGCACCTCGATGGCGGTCACCCCCTGGCCCATCATCCGCTTCATGGCCCGGACCGCGTAGGCCGACTGGTGCTCGAGGAAGTAGATGATCTCTCCCCCATTGGTGTTGGGCCCGTACAACATATAGAAGTTGGGGAATCCGGGCACGGTCATCCCGAGAAACGCTTCGGGCTCTCCGGCCCACGTCTCATGAAGCGATCGCCCCTGGCGCCCGATGATCTCGAAGGAAGCCAGGTAATTGGTGGGCTGGAAACCGGTGGCCATCACGATCACATCGACCTGGTGCTCGGTTCCCTCGGTGTCGACGATCCCCTTGGGCGTCACCTCGGTCACCGCCCGGGGGATCAACGTGACGTTGTCCGCCTTCAAGGCGGCGTAGAAGGTCTGGTTGAAGATGGGTCGCTTGCCCGGGAAGGGGTAGCTGGGCGTCACTGCCTGCCGCAGCTCGGGGTGGTCGGCGAGTTCGGCGTCGATGAAGTCCCGGCAGATCTTTTCCAGGTTGTCGTTCACCTTGGTGCCCGGTCGATAGATGGCGCGCCGGAAGTTCGCCATCTCGAGCCAGACGAACAGGCGGATCCGTTCGCGCCGGCGGGACAGCGCCCGTCGAAACTTGCTCATGTCCTCGGGCGAGTAGTCGCGGTCACCCTTGGGGATGATCCATCCTGGCTCCCGTTGAAAGAGAGTGAGGGACTCGACGGTGGGAGCCAGCATCGGCACGATCTGGGTGGCGGTCGAGCCGGTGCCGACGATGGCCACCTTCTTCCCGGTGAGGTCGTGCTCGTGTTCCCAGTGGAAGGTGTGGAACTTTGGCCCGGTGAAGTCCTCGAGACCGGGCCAGGTCGGATAGCGCGGCGTATTGAGGAATCCCACCGCGCTGATGAGGACGTTGCACTCGTGGACTTCGCCGCTGTCGAGGGTCACCCGGTAGATGTGGCGGGCCTCGTCCCACTCGGCCCGGTTCACAGCCGTGCCCAGCCGGATGTGGGGGCGCAGCCCCTGCTCGTCGATGACCTCTTGGATATAGCGCAACAGCTCCGGCTGGGTGGCGTGCGTCCTGGTCCAGGCGTAGTGCTGCTTGAAGGAATAGGAGTACAGGTACGACCCGACGTCGACCTCGCAGCCCGGGTAGTCGTTGTCCCACCACGTCCCGCCGGCCGACGGCGAACGCTCGAAGATCTGAAACGTCTCGATGCCGGCTCGTTTGAGCTTGACCCCGGCGGCCACTCCGCCCAGCCCGGCGCCGATCACGATCACCGTCGGTGTTCCGGACGGACCGAAGAGATCCTGCCTGCTGTGTGTCACGGCCTCCACCCCCTGGCACCCGTCCAACCCTCAGGGCCTCCGGCGTCCATGCCCTCGTCCTATCTGCGTTCGCTCGGATAGCTGCACTAGGGCTCGGGCCACTGGCCGTAGGGCAGCGAGCTCACGATGTCGGTGCCGCTCGACCCGACCACGACGCAGTACTCGGCCCGATAGCCGCCGACGCCCCCCCGCCAGATGTACGGCTCGATCATCAAGACGTTCCCCTCGACCAAGACCATCGCCTCCTCGTCTTCGGGGGCGAAGTCCGCCCCGGCGAACGGGGGCTCGGCCAATTCGGTCCCCACCCCGTGGGCGACGTAGAGCGGGTACGGCCACGGCGGCGGCAGCTCGGGGTTCCATCCCTCGAGCGCAGCCGCCCGCAGCACCGAGGCACTGACGCCGGGTTTGGCCGCGTCGATGACCCGACGAGCGACGTCATCCCACTCGGCGGCCAGGGAGACCTCTTCGGGGCTCGGACCGTCGTGGCTGGCCAGAAGCGTCCAGCCCACGTCGGCCGTGTAGCCCGAGTAGCCCACCCCGGCGTCGAAGGCCACATGATCGCCCTCGGCCAGGACCCGGTCGGTGGTCAACTCCCGGTACGGCGAGCGGGTCTCCCACAATCCACGGGCCCAGGGCGCGTCACTGTGTTGCGTGGGCAGCACGCTGAAGACGGTGTCGAGATGCATGCGGTCAAGGCCACGCTCGGCTGACCGCACGGTGAATTCAGCCGTCAGGTCGCGCTCGCTGACGCCGGGGACGACCAGGTGGGCCATGGAGGCCAGCACCGCTTCGGTCCGGCGGTGCGCCTCGACCAAGACGTCGACTTCGATCTGGTCGCGGGGCACCTTGGCCGCGCCCAGCAACAGGGCGGCATCTTGGATGACCAGGTCGGGCCGCAACTGGGTCAATCGGTCCTGAGCCAAGGGACCCAATCGGTCGACGGCAATGGTGCCCCGGGTCGGCAAGAGGTCGATGACGTCGTCGATCAACCGCGGATCGCTGGGGGGCCGCGCCCGGTCGAGCACGGTTGCGCCCACGGCCACGATGGGAGACGCCCATTCACCGAACAGGTCGACGTCGTCGGACCAGGCTCCGGTCACGGTGCGGACGGCCTGCGAGGTGGTCAGCAGCCAGCTGTCGATGCCCATCGCCTCGGCGGCTTGGGTCACGCGCCGCTTGCGGGGGGCGATCAATTCGGGTTCGTCGAGCTCGATCACCGCACGACCTCCTTGGGGGAGAGGGACAGGAGACGGTGGCCATCGTCTTCGATCACCGCAGTAACGCCGCAGCTGTCCCAGCGCACGGCGAGCACGGCTCCCGGCTGCAGGGTGAGGTCCTCGGGCGTGGCCCAACCGTCGCGCAACAGCGGGGATTCGTATCCCCAGCCCACGCCCACCACTTCCACACCCGGCGGCAGCGAGGCGGCCACCTGCGCCGTGACGGCGCCGGGCTGGAGTGCGGCCAGGGCGCGATCCCCTCGCTCGGGATCGCCCGGTCCGAGCCGGGCCTCTCCGACGAGCCCGTTGCGGCGTACGGCCACGCTGACGCTGCGTTCGGAGACGTGGGGATAGCTCACGAGGAACGCCCCGTGGAGCGCCCGCAACATGGCCGCCCGCCCGCCTTCAAGGCTCGTCTCTGCCGCCGCCGTCACGAAGGCGCAGATGTCACCGAGCAGGGACACCTCGTCGGGCGTCTTGGTGAGCATGACTTCGGCCAGGAGCCGGGTGGCGTCGACCAGCGTGCTGCCCGGCGCCGCGGCATTGATCAAGGCGCGGCCGCCCGGCGAGAGGGCGTCGGTGCCGATGCGGAGCCCGTCGCCACCCTCCAGCCAGTCGCTCAGGGCACCGACCAGGGTCTCGGGATTCCACATCATGCCGTGGACGTGATCGCCGGGCAGATCGATGGCTCCGTCGGGATCGGCCGTCACGATGTGGGGCAGGCCGGCCGCCGGCACGAAGGTGACCGGGATGGGCCAGCCGGGCATGTGCACGCCGATGCGGGAGTGTCCGGCCGCGAACTGTCCCGCCGCCTCGCCCCCCAACAGGAGGGCATCGATCCCCTCTCGCTGCATGCCTTCTTGCAGTCGTGCCAGATGCCCCATGGAGACCTACTTTCGCCGCGACCCAGCGGACAGCGTTAAGAGATCAATAATTGTGATGATCTTGCCAAGTTGGCCACCGAGCGTCAAGTAGGTCACCTCGAGGTGCATCGCAGTTCAGTCATCACTGGCGCCGATTGCGGATCGGCGCAGTTTTCCCGCCGCGCTCCGCGGTAGCTCCTCGGTGAACTCGAAGGTCTTGGGCACTTTGTAGGCGGCCAGGCGGCCGCGGCAGTGTGCCCGCAGATCCTCCGCCTCCACCGTTCCCTCACCCTCCCGGAGTTGGACGATGGCGTGCACCCGGGCGCCCCACTCGGGGTCGGGTCGGCCGACGACGACCACATCGACCACGTCGGCATGCTCGGTCAGGGCGGCCTCGACCTCGGCTGGGTAGACATTGGCGCCGCCCGAGATGATCATGTCGGTTCGCCGGTCGGCCAGGAAGAGGAATCCATCCCCGTCCAGCCAACCCAGATCCCCCAGGCTGGAGAAGCCGTCGGCGGTCCGTCGGGCCTGGACCTGCCCCGAGTACTCGAAGCTCTTGGCCCCCGGATCGGCCCAGCGCAGATAGATCTCCCCCACCTGGCCGGGAGGCTGGTCGGCGCCGTCGTCATCCAGAATGCGAGCCTCGGTGTGAAAGGGCCGGCCCACGGTGCCGGGATGGTCCAGCCACTGCCGGCCGTTGGCCAGCGCGATCCCGGCGTTCTCCGAAGAGCCATAGGAAACAAAGAAGTGGTCCGGACCGACCAGTTCGATCCACGTGCGGGCCACCCACTCGGGCAACGGCGCCCCGCCGTGGAGGACCGACTCGAGCGAGGACAGATCGCGCCGCTCGATGCCCGGCTGGCGGGCCATCCGTTGCAACATGATCGTCACCCCGGCGAACGTGTTGACCCGATGGCGCTCGATCAGCTCGACGGCCAGACCGGCCTCAAACCGTTCCATCAGGATGATGCGCTGGGCCCCGAAGAGGCCGAACTGCAGGACGTAGAACCCGTTGGCGTGGTAGAGCGGGGCCGGGACCAGCTGTACCTGCCCGTCGCGGTGCCCGAGGAATTCACCGTGGGCCCCATACCCGGCGCCCGGGAGGGCTGCCCCCGGATCACCGAGCACGATGATCTTCGGCGTGCCGGTGGAACCCGAGGTGGCGATGGCCTTGGCCGGACAGGCGGTGCGGTCGGCCACGGGCGCCGCCGAACGGTCTGCCGCCTGCAGGGCGGCGCTGGGGAGCACCGGTGACGCCGACAGGCCGGGCCAGTCGCCGATCACGACGGTGGGACGGGCCACGTCGAGCACCCGGTCTCGCTCCCACTCGGGGAGATCCGACCGCAGCGGCAGCACGCAGGCCCCCGCCTTCCATGAGCCGTACATGGCCACCACGTGGGCCACCGAGTTGGGCAGGGCCGTCACCACCGTCGAGCCCGGCCCGACCTCGTGCTCATCGAGCAGGCGGGCCACCCGATTCGACGCCTCGTCGAGCTGGCGCCAGGAGACATGATCTTCGTCGCCCCCTTGGGCGACGAAGACGAAGGCCGTTTCGTCCGGGCGTTCGGTGGCCATCTGGGTCACCCGGGCGCCGTAGGACACCGGCGCGAGGCTGGTCGGAGCACTGGTCATGTGCGACGAAGTCCCGCTGCCTCCATCAGCCCACGTGTCCCACACGTTCGCCGCGTGCCATATTATTCATCATTGTGATCATAGCCGAGCTCGAATCGTTCGACACCGACCAGTGCCAGGCACTAGTGCGGCAGTTGCGTCGGCGACTCGGCCGGTCGGCCTCGTGATGCCGGCCGGACCCCGTTCCGCCGCCGGCGTCCTCGAGCACGCCCTGGAGGAGCGGCCCGACGCCGAGGCCACGGTGGCCCGCAGCGGTCACCTCTCCTACCGCCAACTCGACGACCTGGCTGAGGAGTCCCTGCGGGCCCTGATCGCCGCCGGCGTACGGCCCGGCGATCGCCTGGGCGTCTCCTTGGTCAACGACCTGCCCCTGGTCGGCCTCTTTCACGCCGCCATGCGGCTCGGAGCCGTCTGGGTCGGCATCAATCCCGCCTTGGCCCCACCGGAGAAGGCCTACCTCTTGGCCGACAGCCAGGCCGCCTTCTTTGCCGGCGACCGGGCGACGGTGGAGGAAGTGCGCCGAGTGTCGGACCACCATGCCGTCAGGCGTCTCTTGACCGTCGATCCGGGGACTGATTCCGAATGGCATGGTCTGACGGGACAAGTGTCCTCATGGAGGCCGCCGGTGCCCGACCCCCTGGCTCCAGCCGCCATCGCCTACACCAGCGGTACCACTGGCTTTCCCAAGGGCGCAGTGCACTCCCAGCACAACCTCATGGTGCCCGGGGCCATGATCATCCGTGCCCGAGGCTACGACGCCGGCCTGCGCAAGGCCGACTGCTTCCCCCTCACCATCTTGAACCTGCAGATCCTCTCCACCCTGCTCGTGCCCCAGTGCGGCGGGACGGCCATCGTGATGGACCGGGTCGACCCCGAGGGCATCGCCGAGTGGCTGGGCCGGGAGCGGGCCACGGTGTGGAACGGCGCGCCGGCCATGCTCTACGGCCTGGCCACCAACGACTCGGTCACGCCGACGTCCCTGCGCACGCTCGACGACGTCTGGAGCGGGGGCAGCCATTGCCCCCGGACCACCAAGGACCGCTTCACCGCCAAGTTCGGCCTGAGCGTGACCACCACCTATGGGATGACCGAGGTGCCTTCGATGGTGACGATCGCCGGGCGCGGACGGAAAGACGAGGCGACCTCGAGCGGTTCCCCCCTCCCCCACCTGGCCGTCCACATCGTCGACCCCGACGACCGGCCGCTGGCGCCGGGCACCACGGGAGAGATCTGCGTCGGCCCGACCGCCGATCCTGAGCTTTCGGCCCTCTATCGCCCGATGCTGGGCTATTGGGGCAACGAAGCGGCCAGCGCCAGTGCGTTGCGCCACGGCATGCTCCACACCGGCGACGTCGGGTTCCTCGACCCCGACGGCGAGCTGCACGTCCAGGACCGGCACCAGTCGTTGATCCTGCGCGGTGGGGCCAATGTCTACCCGGCCGAAGTCGAACGGGTCATCAACGACTTCCCCGACGTGGTCGGGAGCTGCGTCATCGGGCTGCCCGACGAACGGCTGGGGGCCCGGGTGGCCGCAGTGGTCGAGGTGCGGGATCGGACACCGGCCGCCCCGCCCTTCGATGTGGAGGCACTGCGGGCTCACTGCCGAGGCAACATCGCCCGCTACAAGATCCCCGAGGCCTTCGTCCTCGCCCCCCTGCCCCGCAACGCCATGGGCAAGGTCAGCGTGCCCGACGTACGCCGCTCACTCGAGGGTCTGGACCTCGATGCGGTGGGGGCCCCGGGCCGCCCGGGCCCTCAATAGGAGCCCTGGACCTCGAAGATCCGCCGTGGGTTGCCGGTCATCATCTGCGCCACCTGAGCCTGGGTGATCCCCCGGGCCAAGAGGGCCGGCACCACCTGATCGCTCACGTGGGTCTGCACCCAGTCGGGCAGGTTGGCCTCGAAGTCCCGCGACACCCAGTCGCCGTAACAGGTGACGTCGTGCGAGAGCACGATGCGGTCGCTGTAACCCTCGGCGCAGAGCTGGGCCACGGTGGCGACCCGCACGTCCATCTCGGGCAGGCCCATGTCGGGGAGGTAGAGGCCGAAGCGATCGGCGCCGATGGTGGAGCCGGCGTCGGCCAGGGTCCGCAGGTAGTCCAGATCGGTGGAATCGCCGCTGTGGCCGATGATGACCCGGGACAAGTCCACACCCTCCTCGGCAAAGATGCGCTGTTGGTCCAGTCCGTTGCGCGAGGCCACGTCGGTGTGGGTCGTGATGGGAGCGCCGGTCTCCCGGTGAGCCCGGGCCACCGCCCTCAGGATGCGTTCGATGTTGGGCGTCACCCCGGCTTTGTCGGTGGCGCTCTTGATCAGGGCGGCCTTGACCCCGCTGCCGGCGATGCCCTCGGTGATGTCGCGGATGAACATCTCGGTCAGGATGTCTTCGACCTTCCCATCGACCTGGCGCACCGGATGGCCGTACTCGAAGAAGAACGGCAGATAGTCGTAGGTGTAGATGCCGGTCGCCACGATGATGTTGATGTCGACGGCGTCGTTGATGCGCTGGACGGCCTCGATGTCCCGGCCGTGACCCAAGGCCGTGCAGTCGACGATGGTGTCGATACCGTGCTCTTTGACCTCGCGCAGGGTCTCGGCCACGGCCCGAACGACTTCGTCCTTGCCGCCGACCCAGCTCAGGTCGGGATACTCCTTCTCGATCTGGGCCGTGATGTTGACGATGTGTTCGTGCATCAGGGTGGGGCCGAGCCTGTCGGTCTCGACCTCGCCGCGCACGGTGGCGACAGTAGGCATGTTCGTCCTGTCCTCTTTCAGTCGACGACCATGGGCACCGTTCGCCAGCCCCACTGGAAGCTCGAGGGCGGGCGTTCGGCCTGGTCCAGGTCGATCTCGTAGTCGGGCACGCGGGCCAGCAGCTCGTCGAGCAGGACACGGCCCTCGAGGCGGGCCAGGTGATTGCCGATGCAAAAGCCCTGACCCTGCCCGAAGGCCAGGTGGCGGGCGATCGGTCGGTCCCAGCGGAAGGTATCGGGCTGGTCGAATTCCCGTTCGTCCCGGTTGCCCGACATGAGCAGGGGGAAGATGCGATGCCCCACTCCGAGCGGCTGTCCGGCGATGGTGACGGGTTTCTTCACCGTGCGGGTGAACCATTGGGCCGGGGCGCAAAAGCGCAGCATTTCCTCGAAGGCCACGGCGCAGTTGGCCGGGTCGGCCGCCACCTGGAGGCGCTGGTCCGGTCGGCGCCACAGCTCCATCAACCCGTGGGCCACGATCTTGGGGAGGGTTTCGGCTCCTCCGAAGAGGACGGTGGCCAACACTGAACCGCTGATCTCGTCATCGGTCAACCGACGGCCATCCAGCCGGTAGTGCACGAGTCCGTCGATGATCGGATAGCGGCCATCGGCCCCGGCGGCTCGGCGACGGGCCACCACCTCGGTCACCAGCTCCGAAAGCTTCTGGTAGGCCAGGGCCTGGTCCGCCGGGTCCTGCGCACCCGGCGCGGCGGCCAGGACGGCGTCGCGCACGACGTCGGCGTCCGAAAGGGGGATGCCGAAGAGGTGGCACATGGTCCCGGCGGCCACGACACCCCCATATTCGCTGGTCACATTGAAGCGCCCACGCGGGATCAGCTCGTCCAGCCGGGCCCGGGCCATCGAGCGAACGAGCTCTTCGAGGCGCAGCACGGCGTTTCGACGCAGGGCCGGTCCCACCGCTTGGCGGAGCTCCTCGTGGACCGGCGATTCGGTGTAGGAGAGGACGGGCAAGGGGTCAGAGCCCGGTGCGGGCACGATGCCGCCGTTCTTCTGGCGCAGCTGCTCCTCGAACATCATGGTGCCCTCGGTCGAGGTGATGCGTCCCTCGGTGTCCTGCAGCACGTCCCAGACGTCCTCGAAGCGGGAGATGGCCCAGGCGTCGTACTGCTCGAGGAAGTACGCCGGGAATTGATCCCGCAGCACCCGGTAGAAGGGCAAGGGGTCGGCCATGGCGTCGGGCGAGAAGGGATCGAAGTGAAAGTCCTGGGCGGCTATCCCGGTCATCGAGAGACCTCCGGCCGATCGGGGGCGATGGCCAGGGCCCGCTTGGGGCACGACTGCACCGCCGTTTCGACCTGGGCCCAGTGCTCCGGCGGGGGCTCGTAGTTGTGCACGATCAGGTTGTCCTCGGCATCGAGGTGGAACACGTCGGGGGCATCCGTCACGCACTGTCCGTTGCCCTCGCATCGGGCAAAGTCGACCACGATCCTCATGACGACCTCCTCATTGATGGAGCCGGGAACCCGTCCGCTCGAGGCGGCGGGGCCAGGCCGCGGGATTGACCAGATGGCGTGGTCGGCGACCACGCAGTGCCTCGAGGACCAACCGGACCGGCGTCATGGAAGAGGCGCGGAAGACTTCCGAGGCGTTCCCCCCGATGTGGGGGGTCACGATGACCTGTTCCAGGCTGAAGAGTGGATGGCCGTCGGGGAGTGGTTCGGGCTCGGTGACGTCCAGGGCCGCCCCGGCGATGGTGCCCTCCTGGAGGGCGGCCAGGAGGGCGTCGGGATCGACCACCCCACCCCGGGCCGTATTGACCAGGAAGGCCGAGGGCTTCATCGCCGCTAGCTCGGCGACCCCGATCAACCCGGTCGTCGCCGGGCTGAAGGGGGTGTTGACGGACACGAAGTCCCCCTGGGCCAGGGCCTGATGGAGATCGTCGACCAGTGGGACCCCCTGCCGCTCGGCCTCGATGGGATCGAAGAAGGGATCGAAGGCCGCCACGTCCATGCCGAAGCCGTGACGGCAGATCTGGGCCAGCGAGCGACCGATGAACCCGTATCCCACGATGGTCAGCGTCTTCCCCCCGAGCAGGGACAGCCGGGGCGGGGTCTGCATGACCCGGACCGGGTCGACGCGCTGGTGCACGTGGGCAAAGCGATCGGTGTCGGCGATACGCCGGCACAGCGCCAGCATCAGGCCCACCGCATGCTCGGCCACGGCGGGCGCGTTGGCACCCACCGCGTTGATGACCAGCACGCCGCGCTCGGTGGCTGTCTCGACATCGATCTTGTCAGTGCCGGCCGCACTGATGAACACCACCTCGAGCTCATCGGCCCGGGCCAGCATGGCCGCCGTCACCGGGAGATGACCCAATGGCCCAATGGCGTGGAGGGCGTGCACCTCGGGCAGGTAGCGGTCCAGGGACCGGGCCACCGCCTCCTCCCGTTGGACGAACCGGTCCGTGCCGGCGAGACCGATGGCCCGTTCCGCCTCGTCGAGTCCGTAGATCACCTCGATGTCATCGGCCTCGGCGAGCAGGGCGTCAGCGTCGGGATGGAGCAAGAAGGTGGGGATCAGGACCTTCTTCGGCGCGTTCACGAGCGCAGGCCGGCCAGCACTGCCCGGTCGGCGGCCAGGCCGGCCCGTAGGTAGCCCACATCGGCACCCAGTGAGACGAACTGCACCCCGCGCGCCAACAGGTCCTCGGCATGGTCACGGCTCGAGCTCACCGTGCCGACGCACACCCCAGCCCGGCTGGCGGCGGCCACGATCGTGTCCATGGCTTCGAGGACCTCGGGTTGGGTACCGGTCCAGTCGAGCGGCAGGCCCAGGCTGAGGCCGAGGTCCACTGGACCGACGAAGAGGCCGTCGATCCCCGGTGTGGCCGCGATCTCCTCGACCCGACCCAGGGCCTCGGCGGTCTCGATCATCACCAGCAACACGACGTCCTCGTTGGCCTCCACCGTCGAGACGAAGGAGCCTCGGGTCGGCCCCATGGAACGGATGCCGTCGGGCGGGTACCGCATGGCCGAGACGGCCAGAGCTGCCTCTTCGGGGGAGTTGACCATCGGCACGATGACGCCGGCGGCGCCGACGTCGAGGGCGCGCATGATGGTAGCGGCGTCCGTCCAAGGCACCCGGACCACGGCCGGCGTGCCCCCGAGGGCCAGCGCCTGAATGACCCGGACCAGCTCGGCGCCGGTCACGCTGCCGTGCTGGGTGTCGACGATGGCCCAATCGAATCCGGCTCCGCCGATCAACTCGGCCGAGATGCTGTCGGCCAGGGTGGCCCATGCCCCGAAGGAGGGCCGGCCCTCGGCCAGGGCGGCGCGGATGCGGTTCATGGGACCCCGGCCTCGTCGGTGATGGCGATGACCTGGGCCGGGCAGGCCCGGACGGCCTCTCGCACCTGGTCGTGCAGCGGGGCGGCCGGGGCGGCGTCGAGCAGGATGACCACGCACGAGTCGTCCTGTGAGAACACGTCGGGGCAGGCGATGACACAGGCCCCGCTCCCGATGCATTTGTCGGCATCTATCTCGACACGCATGAACGCAGCTCCTTAATTCCCGCCGTAGGGACTGATGGGCTCGTCGCCGCCGGTAGGACCGGCTTGACCAGAGGTTCCCCCACGGGCCAGGGCCAACTCTTGGGCCGCCATGGTGCCCAACATCACCGAGTCGGCGCCGAGCGAGACCAGTTGCGCGCCCCGGCCGACCCACCGGGTGGCATCGGTGGCGTTCAACGAGTGCGAGCCCATGATGAGATCGAACTCGGCGCAGGCCGCCTTGATGGCCGCCACTGGCTCTTCGAGCTGGTCGGTGGAGAAGGCCAGCAGGGGATCCAGGCCCAAGCCGATGGACAGGTCGGCCGGTCCGATGTAGACACCGGCCAATCCGGGCACGGAGCAGATCTGGCGCACATTGGCCAGGCCCTCCGCCGTCTCGATCATCACGAAGCAACTGACCCGTTGCTCCAGCTCGGCCAGATCCAGACCGAGATCGGCCCGGAAGGGGCCGAAGCTGCGCACCCCCGCCGGCGGATACCGGCACGCGGCCACGGCCGCCGCTGCATCCTCGGCCGTACTGACCATGGGCACGATGACGCCGTCCGACCCGGCATCGAGCAGCCGGCCGATGAGCGCGGCATCGTTCTTGGAGACCCGCACGATGACGGCATGGGGTGCCTGCCCCAGGCGGCGCACGAGGAGGGCCGCTTGGGCCTCGCTGACCGGCGAGTGCTGGGTGTCGATGCCGACGTAGTCGTAGCCGAGCCGTCCGTATATGGCGATGGTCGATTCCGAGTCACCGGTGACCCAGCCGCCCAGAGCGGGCTGACCGGCTTCCCAGCGGGCGGTCAATGAGGCGTGGGCCATGGTTACCGGCCCGTCCCCATGGGCGAACGGTCCGACGGCGCGGCCAGGTGGCCGCCAGGGGGATGATCCGGCACCACCGACTGGGCGGCGAGCAGGTGTGACTCGTCGAGGTCTTCGAGTCTCTCCACCCCCATCAAGGTCATGGTGCGAGCCACCTCCTCTCGCAAGATGGAAAGCACATGGGTCACCCCGGCCGGGCCCCGCGCCGCCAGGCCATAGAGGAAGGGGCGTCCGATGCAGACCGCCTTGGCTCCCAGACAGAGAGCCTTGACGACGTCACTGCCCCGGCGGATCCCCCCGTCGAGCAGGACCTCGGCCTGGCCGCCGACCCGATGGGCGATGGCGGGTAGGGCGTCCAACGAGGCGACGGCGCCGTCGAGCTGCCGACCGCCATGGTTGGAGACCACCACACCTGTGGCCCCTAGATCGACGGCGCGGGCGGCGTCGTCGGCGTCCAGCACCCCCTTGATGAAGAGCGGACCATCCCACTGCCGGCGCATCCAGGCGAAGTCTTCCCACACCAGCTCGGGCCGCATCCAGCGGTACTGGGCCTGCACGGAGCGTACGGCGGCCCGGGCGCCGCCGGCGTCGACCAGGTTGCGGGCCGACATTCTCTGGTAGCGCAAGAAGCCGTACCACCACTTGGGTCGGATGGCGGCACTGGCCAGGCGGGCCGGCGTCAACACGGGCGGCGTGCCCATACCCCGTTTGCGCTCGCTCTCGCGATTGCCGTGCACGGGCACGTCGACCGTCACGAAGAGGGCCCGGTACCCGGCCCGCTTGGCTCGGTCGATGAACGACTCGGTCAGGGCGCGCGCCCCGGTGGCCTCATTGGCCCAGGGGTAGAGCTGGAAGAAATGGTCCTCGCTGGTGCCCGCTCCCACCTCCTCGATCGAATAGGTCGAAGCCGAACTGAGGATGCCCCTCGTCCCTACGCCCTGGGCCGCCTGGAACGCCCCCAGTTCGCCGCTCCAGTGGCAGATGCCGGTCAGGCCGGTGGGCGCCAGCAGAACGGGCATGGACAGCGGCACCCCCGCCACCTCCACGCTGAGGTCGGTGGCCTCCATGCCCGTCAGCACCCGGGCGCGCAGGCACCAGCGGGAGAAGGCGGTCCGATTGGCCTGCAGCGTGCCCAGGTCTTCGGCCCCGCTGTCCACATAGGCCCACACCATGCTGGGCACGGCCCGCCGGGCCAGGCGTCGGTAGTCCTCTACCGTGATGGGGCCGGCTCTCGAGGTGAGCTTGTAGTCGAACGCCGTCACCGGGTGCTCCCGGGCCCATCGGTCAGACACATCATGGACGCACTCACTTCACGGCCACGGGACTCACCGGTGAGCCCACGCCGCCCGCCACCCGCAGGGGAGGTGCGCTCAACAGGAATTCCCACACGCCGTCGGCGGCGCAGTCGCGTGCCAACTCCTCGAAGTCGAAGATCTCGCCCAACATCATCCCCATGTCACGGATCAGAACGCAGTGCAGGGGCAGGATGCCCTCGCCGTCCCCCGCCGGATGCACCTCGACGCCCCAGTTGTCCGAGACCACGGCGGCGATCTCGTGGTCGTGGATCCACGAGGCGCAGGCCAAGGAGAGGCCCGGATTGCCCGCCATCCAGTCGACCCAGCCCTCGACCACCGCCTTGCGCCTCCACCCGGTGCGCACGGCGAGGATGTCACCCGACGAGACGGAGACCCCTTGGGCCTCGAGCACCGCCTCCACCTCGTCGGGGCCGATGGACTGGCCGGCGTCCAGCCACTCGACCCCGCGGGCGCGCGGGATGTCGAGCAGCACGCCCCGACCGACGATGCCGGGCAGGGCATTATCAATGGCGTTGCGGCCGGCACCGCCCAATGCCTGCACGGTCCGCACGTCCACGTCGTTGTAGAAGCGATCGTCGTAGCCGACATGGGCCAGGCTGTCCCACTGGGTCGCCCCCTGCAGGGGCATGGAGATGAAGTCGTCCGAAATGTTGATCCGCTCCCCCAACTGCAGATCGTCCGTGGGCATCACGGTCATGAAGTGAATGGGATTGACGCGGCCCCCCGCGCCGGTCTGGGGACCGTCACTGCAAAGCGGGATGCTGAGCTCGAAGGTCTTGCCCGTGCGGACGAACGTGGCCGCTTCCACGATCCGTTCGGCGGTGATGAGGTTGAGGGTCCCCCGCTGATCCTGCGCACCCCACCGACCCCAGTTGGACAGCCGGCGACCGATGTCCCTGAAATTCTCCACTCGGCCCCCTCCGCGTTACTTTGTTAAGTTAGCAATCTCACTGCATACGGTCAATGCCGAGCTCCACCGAGGTGGGGCCGCGCAGCTGGAAGTTGGGGCCGTAGTCCACGTCGTCGGCGAGGGTGAAATCAGGCAGCAGATCGAGCAGTCGGTCGAGCCACACCTGCACTTCGAGGCGGGCCAGGTTGAGCCCGATGCAGCTGTGGAGCCCGAAGCCGAAGCCGAGGTGTTGGCGGCCGGGCCGGGTGACGTCGAATGCCGCGGGGCGGTCCCAGCGCTCCGGGTCGCGGTTGGCCGCACCCTGCAGGGGGGTCACCACCGCACCGGGCTCCAGCCGTACCCCGGCCAATTCGACGGGCTGATGGACGTCCCGGTCGATGAACTGGGTGATGGTCTGCCAGCGGTGCACCTCTTCGATGGCCCCGGGGACCAGCGAGCGGTCCCCGACCAGCGAGCGGCGCTGGTCGGGGTGCTGGGCCAGGGCAACCAGCGTGTGGGCCATGAGCTTGGCCGTCGTCTCGTTGCCGGCAAACACCAGCTGGGTGTTGCTGGCGATGATCTCGGACTCGCTCATCTCGGTTTGGGCGAAGGGAGCGGCGACCATCTTTCCGATGAGGTCGTCGGACGGATGGCGCCGCCGGTCAGCCACCTGCGCGGCGATGTACTCATTGAGTTCCTTGGTCGCCCGTTGGCCGCCCAGCACCGTGGCCATCCCCGCCTCCGTGGGGTCGAGGGCCCCCTCGGTGATGGCCCCCATGGCATCGCTCCAGGCACTGAATTGGGCGAACATGGCCGTCTCGATGCCGAGCATGCTGGCGATGACCAGGGTCGGAATACGGCGGGTGAGCTCGGCCACCGCGTCGAGGATCTCGCCGGCTCGTAGCCGCTCCACGAAGACGTCGAGCTGGTCGGCCACCACCGTCTCGACCAGCTCGCGCTGGGCTTCGAGGCTTCCCCGCTGGAAGTCCGGCGCCCAGATGCCGCGCATCGAATTGTGCCGTTGCGGTTCGTCGACCGTTTCCATGGTCGTGCCCCCGAAGAAGTCGACGAAGGCCTCGCTGGCTCCCTGGGCGAAGTGGCCGCCATCCCCGAGGACGCGCGACACATGGGGGTAGGACGTCACCATCCAGCGGTCGAGCAGTTCGTTGTAGACAATGGGTCCAGCACGTCGGATCAATTCAAAGAGGGGGTACGGGTCCTGGTTGAATCCATCCTCGTGGAAACTGATGTTGACGACCGGAGTCGTCGCCGCGACATCCATGTGCTCCCCCGGAGTAGCTGGTTCGTCGATCGTTCGGTGGCTGCAGCCCTATTTGATATAGCCGGCCAGCGGCGTGTTGACCTGCGCCCCGATCGGGCCGACCACGTCGAGCAGCGCTTGGCTGGGATTCCCCAACAAGGTGAAGCGGACC
>DATDHU010000061.1:0-9717 GCA_036521415.1 Acidimicrobiales bacterium | reverse complement strand
GCCCCGGGGCTCTCCCCCTTCGGCCGGGACGTCTTCAGCCGGGGCAACGATCAGTGACCTGACGTCGACCTGACGTCGCAGGGTGACGGTCTCGGGCCTGCCGTCGCGGGCCCGAGACCGTCACGGGTGGGCGGTGAGCTCCTACTCAGTCCCCCGGGCCTGACCGGCCGGGTTCGGGAACCGGGAAGCCCGCTCGGGCGACCCACTGCTCGCTGACCCGCCACAACCGATCGGCATCGGGCAGCGAGCGGGCGCGCCGGGACATCCGGCCGGGCTTGCCCCGGGCGTAGTAGCCACCCGAGGCCTGCTCGAGCTCGGGTGCGGTGGCCACGTGGATGCTGGTGGTGGCGCCCGCCTGCGGGGAGATCTCGAAGGGCCGGAACAGCTGGTTGCCCATCCACACGATGCCACGCAAGTCGCCGTCCATCCCGAAGCCGCTCCGGACCGGGCCGGGATGGACGGCATTGGCCGTGACGCCGGTACCGTCGAGCCGTGTGGCCAGCGCCCGGGTGAAGAGGATGTTGGCCAACTTGGACTGGGCATAGGCGCCGACCGAGGTGTAGTGGCGTCGCGCGTCGAGGTCGTCCCACCGCATGCCCAACACGGCGCCGTGGTGGATCACCGAGGTGAGGTTGACGATGCGGCTGGGAGCAGATGCCTCCAGCCGATCCAAGAAGCGGAGCGTCAGTGCGAAGTGGCCCAGGTGGTTGACGGCGAAGGTCTGCTCGAAGCCCTGCACCGACTCCTCGCGCTTCGACCAGATGCCGCCTGCGTTGTTGACCAGGACGTCGAGCCGATCCCAACGCTCGAGTACGTGCTCGGCGCAGGCCGTCACCGATGCGAGGTCGCTGAGGTCGAGAGCCACGACGTGAACGGCCCCGTTGGCAGCCCGCTCCCGCACCTCGGACGCGGCGGCCGCTGCCTTTTCCAGGTTGCGACAGGCGAGCACGGTGGTCATGCCTATGGCGGCCAGGGCCACGGCGGTCTCCTTGCCGATGCCCGAATTGGAGCCGGTGACCACGGCCACCTTGTCGGGCATGCTCAGGGCCCGCCCACCAGGGCGCCCTCGAGCCGCTCGAGCGCATCCGCCGTTCGCGCCCCCCACCAGAACAGGTCCTTGCCGTCGACGAACACGGTCGGAGCCACCGACTCGAGCTCGGACAGCTGTCGCCGGGAGAAGGGATAGGGCTCGCTCGGGGCCAGGACCACGCCGGGGTGCCGGGCCAGGGCCTCATCCAGGGTCACGGTCGGATACGGGTCCTCGGCGAACACATTCTCGATCCCCAGGGTGGTGAGGAGCGACGTCCCGTAGGTGGGTGCGCCGAGGGCCATCCACGGGCGCCTCCAGATCGGGACGAAGGCCCGGGTGGCGGTCGGCCGGGGCTGGTGTTCCGGCAGCGGGTCCCAGTGGCCGCCGACCCTTCGGGCCAGGCCCTCCATGGCCGGGTTCACGTCGGACAGGTCCCGCACCGCCAGCGCATGGACGGCCAGCCCGGCGCCGAGCAGCGCCTCGTAGTCCTCCCGCCGGTTCTCTTCTTCGTCGACCACCACCAGGTCGGGTCGGAGGGAGACGATCTGGTCGATGTCGGGGTCCTTCGTGCCGCCGACATGGGTGCGCGAGGGTTGCTCGCAGAACCGGGTGCAGGCCGTCGGCTCGATACCCCAGGCCAGCAGGGTCTCGGTGACCGAAGGCACCAACGAGACCACGTTCATGGCGTCGGTCAGGTGCTGGCTTGATCCGATGCCGGATCGTTCAGCTTGCCCATCAGGTCCCGCAGCTGGCTCTGCTCGACCGAGGAGAGCCGTCGGAAGGAGGTAGGCGGCTTGGCCAGGAGTCCCTCGACCCGGTCCACCGTCTCTCCGCCCTTCTTCGTGCGGACGACCACCTTGATCCGCCGGTCGGTGGGATGGGCCTGGCGTTCGGCCATGCCTGCCTTCTCCAGCCCATCGACCAGGGCGGTCACGTACGACGCGTCGCAACCGAACTGGTCGGCCAGCTCGCGCATGGCCACCGGGTTCTCGGGCGAGAGCTTCAGGAGCGCCTTCATCAGCGCTGCGGTCAGACCGACCTCCGAACTGATCCGGCGGACCTCACCGAAGGCCTCGTCGCCGACCACAAGGGTTCGCATGCATTGCCATGCCTCGCACGCCGCCGGGTCAGCGGCTGCCTGGATGCTCCCGGCCTTGTCGGTGTACTCGTCCGGTTTGGTGTCCGCTGCCGGCGTGTCCGGACCGGTCTTGGCCGGCGTCCCGGTCTGTGTGGTGCTCACGAGCTGAGGGTACCAGAAGTAATGGGTCAAAGTCAAAGATTGACAAACCACAATGGTTTATGGTTATGTACATGTTACCCCTGTGAACGAACCTGGCGGACGTCTTGTCGTACCCGCCCTGTGAACGATGTGGAGTCTGATGGCTGTTCTTGCTGATCTCGAAATGCCCACCATCCGGTCTCGGCGCCCGGTCCCCAGCTGGGCCGTCCTGGTCATCGCCTGCATGGCCCAGTTCATGGTCGTCCTCGACATATCGATCGTGAACGTCGCCCTGCCGGCCATGAAGCACAGCCTGGACCTGAGCTCCACGGCCCAGCAATGGATCGTGAATGCCTACACCCTGACCTTCGGTGGCTTCCTCCTGCTCGGGGGCCGGGCCGCCGACCTGTTCGGCCGCAAGAGGGTCTTCCTCATCGGCCTGGCCTTGTTCACCCTGGCCAGCGTGGCCGGGGGCTTTGCCCAGAGCGGTGGCATGCTCATCGCTGCCCGCGCCCTGCAGGGCCTGGGGGGCGCCATCCTGGCCCCGGCCACCCTGAGCCTCCTGACCACCAATTACACGGACCCCAAGGCACGGACCCGCGCCCTGACCGCGTGGGGCGCCACCGCGGCCAGCGGCGGCGCCTTTGGGTCTGTGCTCGGGGGCGTGCTCACCCAGGTCCTGGACTGGCGGTGGGTGCTGTTCGTGAACGTCCCCATCGGGATCGTGCTGCTTGTCGCCGCCGCCCGCTCGCTGACCGAGTCGCGGGGCACCCTTTCCGGCCTGCGCAGCCTGGACCTACCCGGTGCCGTCACCGTGACAGCCGGGCTGGCTGCGCTGGTGTACGCCATCGTGACCACCGACACCCACTCGTGGGGGTCGGTCCACACCCTCGCCCTCCTGGGTGTGGCCGCCGTGTTGTTGGTGACATTCGTGTTCATCGAGAGCCGGGTCGAGCACCCGCTCGTCCCCCTGCGTATCTTCGCCAGCCGCTCACTGTCGGGGGCGAACGGGATCGCCCTGCTTCTCGGGGCCGTCCTTACTGCCTTCATCTTCTTCATGTCGCTCTACCTCCAACAGGTGAACGGGTACAGCCCGCTGAAGGCCGGGTTGGCCATCCTCCCGGCCACGCTCGGCAGCCTGGCCGCCTCGCTGATTGCCGGGAAGCTGGTCGGTCGAGTCGGGCCCCGGGTGCTGCTGGCCGTCGGGCCGCTCGTCGGGGCGGCCGGGCTCGTGTGGATGGCTCAACTGAGCCCGGGTGACAGCTATCTCGCCCACATCCTGGTGCCGAGCACCTTGGTGGGGCTGGGCCTGGCCACGTGCTTCGTGCCCATGACCATGGCCGCCACCGGCGGCGTGCCCGTTCGGGACGCCGGGTTGGCCTCGGGCCTCATCAACACGTCCCGCCAGGTGGGAGCGGCCGTCGGCCTGGCCGGCTTGGCCACCCTGGCCATAAGCCGCACCGATCACGTGCTGGCCGGCCATCCCGCCACTCCCGCCCTGACGGGGTCGGCCCTGTCCTCCGGGTACGACCAGGCCTTCCTCTACGGGGCCGGGGTGGCCGTGTTGATGGCCCTCATCGCCGCGCTGATCATCCCCAAGCTCGCCGTCCAGCGTGCGGACGCTGCCGTCGAGGCCGAGGCCCTGGACATGGTCGCCCTCGAAGGGGCCTGAGTCAGGGCCACCCGTCCGGTTTTACGCCCTCCGGCCTCCCCACCCGGCCACAGGACTCGGCACTCGGCAACGGACCTCCTGACCGGACAACAGGCGTCCGTACCCGGCAATAGGGGGACAACCCCACCCTCGTCCCGGGGGTGTGTCGGATGTTCCCAACAGGGAGATCTCCGTATCGTGTGAGGCATGTCGCATACGCCCCTCACCGTGGCGCAGGAGCGCTCCTGGCCGGGAGATCGCAAGACACCAGGCTCCCGGATAGGGCACGGCGCCCTCGCCATCATCGTGGGGCCGGTCGCCCCCCGGACCTGGGAAGCTGCCAGCGACCTGGTCGTTTCTCTCGTCACCGGGCTCGTCGCCTTCGTGGTCATCGTCGTCCTGGTCACAGTAGGGGTCGGGTTGATTCCGCTCGCCCTGGTCGGTGTGGTCCTGTTGGTGGGAACGCTGCACCTGACCCGATACCTGGCCATGTGGGACCGTGCTCGGGTCCGGACCTTCTTCGGAGCCGAGATCGGCGCGCCGACCCTCCCTGTGCGCGCTCCAGGCCAGTCCTTCTTCTCCTGGCAGTGGTCCTGGGTGACTTCGGCAGCGATGTGGAAGCAGTGCGCCTACCAGATCGTTCGCGGGCCGATCATGGTCGTGGTGACCACCCTTGCCGTGGCCACCTGGTCGTCGGCCGCCGCACTCATCGCCCTGCCCCTCTACATCCGACCCACGGTGCCGGGCGGCCGCAACTGGTGGTTCGGTTCGGGCACGCCGCCACCAGCGGCAGTCGCCGGTCTGTGTGCCGCCGGCGTGGTCCTGTTGTTCGTCGCCCCCTGGGTCACCCGCGCCTTGGCCACCATCGACCTCGCCCTGGCCCGGGTGATGTTGGGGCCCAGCCGCCGCGACCGACTGTCCACCGAGGTGACCCGGCTCTCGGTGTCGCGGGCCCGTGTCGTGGATGCCACCGACGCCGAGCGTCGACGTATCGAACGGGACCTGCACGATGGGGTGCAACCCCGTCTGGTCTCGCTGGCCATCACGCTGGGCCGGGCCCAGGCCAAATTCGACAACGACCCGGGCGAGGCCAATCGGCTGCTGTCCCAGGCTCACGACAGCGCCAAGGAAGCCCTCTCCGATCTGCGGGACCTGGCCCGGGGAATCCACCCGTCGGTGCTCGACGACCGCGGTCTCGATGCCGCACTCTCGGCCCTGGTGGCCGGATCACCCGTCCCGGTCGGCGTGGAGGTCGACTTGCCCAGGCGGCCCTCCCGGACCAGTGAGGCCGTCGCCTACTTCTTCGTGGCCGAGGCCGTGACCAACGTGGCCAAGCACGCCAGGGCGACCCACGCAACCGTCGTCATCGGACAGGACGACGCCCTGATGCGGGTGGTGGTGGCCGACGACGGCGGCGGGGGAGCGGCGGCCACGCCGGGCGGCGGCCTGGCCGGTCTGGTCGACCGGTTGGCCGCGGTCGACGGTACGGTCAGCGTGTCGAGTCCCGTTGGCGGGCCCACGCGGCTCGAGGCGGTGATCCCGTGCGGGTGGTGATCGCCGACGACTCGGTCCTCTTGCGCGAGGGGATCGCCAGACTGCTCGAGGACGCCGGTTTCGACGTCGTGGCCAAGGTGGCCGATGCCACCTCCTTGCTCAAGGCCATGGAGCAGCACCGTCCCGACATCGCCGTGGTCGATGTGCGCATGCCCCCGACCTTCAGCGACGAAGGCCTCCGGGCGGCGTTGGTGATCCGCAAGCAGTGGCCGGACGTTGCCGTACTGGTGCTTTCCCAGTACGTCGAGGAGCGCTATGCCAGCGAGCTGCTGGCCAGCGATACCGACGGTGTGGGCTACCTGCTGAAGGACCGGGTGGCCGACGTCGACGAGTTCGTCGAAGCCCTCCGGCGGGTGGCCGCCGGTGGCACCGCCCTCGATTCGGAGGTGGTCACGCAGCTGCTGGCTCGTAGTCGCCGGGTGGACCCGTTGGCCACCCTGACCGTCCGGGAACAGGACGTCATGAGGCTGATGGCCGAAGGGCGGTCCAATGGGGCCATCGCCGAGGGATTGGTGGTCTCGGTCGGTGCAGTGGAGAAACACGTAGCCAACATCTTCCTCAAGCTCGACCTCTCGCCCGATGACCAAGACCATCGGCGGGTGCTCGCCGTCCTTCAGTTTCTCGAATCGTGAGGAGACGCCCGTGACCAAGCGAACGCCGCTGCAGCGCATCGTCATCGGACTGTCGGTTCTGCTGGCGCTGGCCTTCATCGGGGCCGGCGCGGTGCAGGCCGCCTCGGGGATCGTGATCCAGTCCAAGGACGCCAGCCGAACCGTGGTGGGACCGGTGTCGAGCATCCGCGTCAACGTCGACGGCGACGTCCAGGTAAAGGCCGGGCCCGACGGTCAGGTCACCATGGCCACCCATCAGGTCTGGTCCTTCCAGCGGCCGACGGTCACCGAGAAGCGGACGGGAGCGGACCTCAGCATCACGGCATCCTGCCCCGGCGTCAGCTTTGGGTCCTGCTCCACCTCGCTGCGCCTGTCCGTCCCGGCCGGATCGTCGCTCGACCTCACGTCCCAAGACTCCAACATCTCGGTCGCCGACGTGCAAGGGGCGCTGACCCTGCACAGCGACAACGGTGACGTCGACGTGGGCTCGGCATCGGGACCGCTCCACCTGTCCAGTGGCAACGGCGACGTGATCGGAGCCGACCTCACCTCCTCGCAGGTCCAGGCGTCGAGCAGCAATGGCGATGTCGTCATGACCTTCACCGGGGCACCGGAGACAGTGACGGCGACGAGCGAAAACGGGAACGCGACGGTAGGGCTCCCCCGTGGGCCCGACTCCTACCTGGTCAGCGCCACCACTGACAACGGGAACCACTCGGTGGGCGTGCACACCAACTCGGCCTCCGATCGCCACATCGTGGTCAGCTCACAGGACGGCGACGTCGCGGTGAACTATGCACCGTGAACTGCTGTCGCCGTCTCCGGACGAATGGTCAGGTGGACCGTGGCCCCAATGGTCAGGCCGACCGTGGCGTTACTGGTCAGCTAGATCGTGGCTCGACTTGTCGGCCGGATCGCGGCGCACGGTCAGCTCGCAGCGAACAGCCGGTTGACTGCCGGCTCCACCAGGCTGGCGATCTGCCGTTGTCCGCGGGGAGTGGGATGGAACGGAGCCTGTGACAACAGGCTGACCGGGTCGAGCGGGTTGATGATGGACAACCCGTAGTCCCACGGGTCAGATGAGCACCACCGGTGCCCGTCGAACGCCGATGACAGGTTGACCACGCTGACGTTCGCCAGATGCAATCCGGTGATCGCCTGGACAATCTCGTGGTTGAGCTCGCCGAGCACTGTCGAGAGGTACTGGACCTGCGACGTGGCGAGGAGGGAGGAGTCGGGACAGCTGGTAGCCCCTGTCGGGAACGGGTCGAAGTAGTTGGTGAACACCACCTTGGGAACCTTGTGGTCGGCCGCTCCCCGCTGATTGATCCATCTGGCCAACGTCTGCAGGTTGCCGGTCACGGCGGGAAGCCGGCTCCGGGTGTCGGACTCCACGGTGGCACCGGGATCGGCTGCCGTGCACTCGAGCCCGATCGCCGGGTCGAAGGCATGGGCCAGCTTGTTCACCACGCACGCCCGAACCACCGACGCGAACTGCACGTCGTCGGCGCCGAGCGTGACAAGGACCAGGTCCGGCCGAGCGGTGTCGTAGGCCGCGTTGAGATGTGCCTTGGTCGTCCAGTTGCCGAATTGTGCGGGACGGTACGTGATCACGCCCGAGGTCCTCGGGGCGGTGATGCCGTTGGCGAACGAACTGCCCGTGCAGGCGAACTGAGTGAAGCGCGCGTGCATCTGGTTGGCCAACACGTGGCCGTACGCGTCGGGCGAGTCGTGACAGAGCGGGTACGGCCCGGGCCATACGGCACCGAGGTCGCCGCCCGTCCACCGCTGCGTGGCAGTGTCGTAGGTGTAGCCGTACAACGTGCCCTCACCCGATGCCACCGAGTCTCCCAGTTGCACGATCGAATGCGGCATGGTCGGAGTGGCGGTGGGAGAACTGCCGCACGCTGCGGCCACCACCGCCACGACGCAGGCGGCCGCGACCGCGGCGAGGAACGGGCGACGTCGGCGAGACCGGTTCACGGACATCCTTCCTACCTGATGGTCACCAACCTCGTCGTGCTCCCGGCGCGAACCGGCCGGCATCGCGGGATGCCGGCCGGTTCGGGTTCTGCTCTGTTGCCGGTACTGCGTGTAGCTCTGCTGTTGTGTTGTTCTGCTGTTGTGTTGCTCTGCTTACCCGGTTGCCAGGCTCAGAGCCCGCACGATGGAGCACTGCTCCAGGGCTGCCAGCCGTACTCGTTGTACAGCTGGAGCGCTGCCGCGTCCTGGGCACCGGCCGAGGCGTTGGACACCGGCCAGGGCAGGCCCATCGAGGAAGCGGTACTACTCAGGATTCCGTACGCCCCGCTCGGAGCGGAGGGATCGTTGTACCGGTCTCCCGACTCGTGCTCCCGAATGCACTCCCAGTCGGCAGTGCCGGTGCTGGTGGCGTCCGAGACCGGGGCCGGCGCAGGTGCCGGAGCCGGAGCGGGTGCCGCCACAGGAGCCGGTGCCGCCACAGGAGCAGGCGCCGGTGCTGGGGCCGGAGCTGGCGCCGGCGTAGGAGCCGGAGCAGGTGCCGGTGCCGGAGCAGGTGTCGGTGTCGGTGTCGGAGTTGGTGCCGGTGTGGCCAACGGTGTGGTCACTGACGACACCAACGGGGACAGACTTCCGGACCAGGAGAACGTCCCGAACGCACCGGTCAAGGGGACCAGGTTGACGAGGCGTGTCCCGGGAGCCGGAAACACTTGTTGCTTTGGGGTAATGGGTGCGGTGTAGGAGGCGTTCTGGGCGGCGAGAGCAGCCTGCGCAGGGGCAGACGTGACCTCAGAGCCGACTAGTACGCCGGTAGCGATAAGTGCAACGGGCATAGCCGTCGCGAGTGCAATGCGGGTCCGCATGGCACCTCCCTTCGTCGGGCGCGAGTGCGCCTTCCTCTGCTCGGTGTTGGCGGGCTCCGGCCAATTGCATTCGCGCCCCGGACGGCGAGCGGGAAGGCTTCGTTCGTCCTGGCTTTACGCCATAGGGTGTGCGGCCGGTTCTGGAGTGGGCCCTTGAGTTACGTCGTCTTCGAATCCTCTTTCTGTCCCGGTCAGGCACGCGCAGTACTCCACCGGGAATGATGGAGCGCACGCGCGCCGAACCGAGCACTATTTCTCGGTGACTTCCCTACGTCCCGGCCGGCAATGAGTGCCTAGGTCCGGAGCAGCCCCTCGGTCTCAGCCGGGGTACCTCGGAAGTTGCTGCCGAAACTATACAGCCCTCTGACGGGCGGTTGGTGCATGGTGAGCTCTTTCAGAAGTAACGGCCCGAGTGAGCCGACCATGCGGTCGGCTCATAAGACCAGTTCAGAGGGTAGAAAGGCGGAGATACAGCCTGTTTGGATTCAGCGAATCGGTCGTATGGACGGGATCAGGGGAGAAAACGTATGTTCTCTGATGCACCCCCGCCAGACGCCCAGGCCGTAGGCGAAATCGTCGGCCAGGGCCGCCGCCGACCAGCGCACCGGATCGACGGGCGGCCGCCGCCGCAACCACTCGCCCAAGGGCGGCACCACCAATAGGGCGAGTGCCGACCACCGAAAACGCCGGCTGCGGGCGGCGGTCACGATCAGCGCAGGGCCGGCCAGCATGGTTCCCGCTCGCCCGATGCCCTCGACCGTGGACACCAGGGACTGTCCGCTCCAGCGGGCCACCAGCTCCTTGGGAAT
>DATDHU010000060.1:0-11940 GCA_036521415.1 Acidimicrobiales bacterium | reverse complement strand
GTCACCTGGGGCGTGATCCAGCACTACTTCGGAACCCGGGAAGCCCTCATGCTTGCCGTGCTCCAAGACGGTGCCCGCCGTTTTGCCGAGGTGGTGGAGGACGCCCACGTCGAAGGGGACACCCCTGAGCTGCGGGTCGAGCACTTAATGGACATCCTGACGTCTCATTACGGTCAGCCCGAGTTCCTGGCCTACTTGCAGGTGCTGCTCAACATGGACCACGATCCTCGCACCAGCGTCGAGGTCCGAAAGACGATGCGTGAAGTCTCGGCGCGATCCCAGGATCACGTGCGGAGGCTGTTACGCGAAGGCCTGGGCCCGGCAGCCAGCACGCCCGACCTGGCTACCACGGTGTTCCTCGTCCTCCGTGGATTCGCGATCAGCCAACAGCTCCAGGGCACGATGGCCTACGACGTCTCGGCGCCCAAGGCCGACCGTGCGGCCCGACAGCGACGAATCCTGGCCGGCCTCCTGGTGCCCCACCTCGAAGCAGGTTGACGGACAGTTGCCCTGCTGGGGTCGACATACCAGGCACTATGGCGGTTGCCGGACCCAAGCTCTCCGGAGGACGCATCCATGATCAGTGTGCTCGGCGGCGTTCGTGTGCTCGACCTGTCATGGAGCGTGGCCGTCGCATCACCGGCATGCTGTTGTCGGACAACGGGGCCGACGTCATCAAGATCGAACCGCCCGGAGGGGACTGTTCCGCTCCACTCCCGGACAGGCGGCGTGGCTGCGGGGCCGGCGCAGCGCCGCGCTCGATCTGACCGATGACGCCGACCGGGGCACGTTCCTGGGCCTGGCGTCCAGCCTGTACACCCTCTGAACCGGGGCGACCGACCGTACCGCCGTCGAGCAGGTTACGACACCGATCCCTCGGGTTCCTGATCGCCTGATTTGAAGCGCGCCGTCCGGGCAATGAATTCGGGCGAGTCCATTACACCGGTAACCAGTAGCCTGTCCATGTGACGCTGGACGGTGCGGTCCTGCACGTCGGCGTACATGTCCACGGCGAGCTTGGTCACACCGAGCACCTCGGCCGGGACCGCCATCAGGTCCTGGCAGAAGGCGTGGACGTCCTCCAGGAACGTCTCGGCCGGGAACACCTCGTTGACCAGGCCGATCTGGACGGCCTGCGCCCCGCCCACCCGCTTTCCGGCCATGGCCATCCACTTACCCCAGGCCGGACCGACCATGCGGGTCAACCGGCTCATTCCCCCGCTTCCGGCAATGGCCCCGAGGTGCACTTCGGGGAGGCCGAACTCGGCATCAGGAGTACAGAAGCGAAAGTCGCACGAGACGGCCATTTCGAGTCCAGCCCCGAGGCAATGGCCCTGGGCAGCAAGGATGATCGGCTTTTCGATGGATTCGAACTCGTCGTAGAGAAGGTGGTGGCTCCGGTAGTTGCGGCGAAAGTTCCAGCCCGGATGGACCTGTCCCGTTTCCGGGTTCCCCGGTCGGGTCCCGCACTGACTGGTCAGGTCCAGGCCGGCCGTGAAATACGGGCCCTTGCCGGTAATGACCATGCATCGCAGGTCGTCCCGGTCGGCCAGGGCAGTCGTCGCCCTCCAGAGTGCCGCCGACATCTCCTCGTTGATGGCGTTGCGCTTGTTCTGCCTGTCGAGCGTGACGGTGACGACCCCACCTGCTTCTGTGATCGTGGCGTACGACGGGTCGCTCATCTCTTGTTCCTTCCGTGGATCGAGAAGTGGATGCAGGGGTCAGAAGTTGATCGTCGTGCCCGTCTTGTCCTTCACCGCTCGGCGCGGGGCCTGGTGGCAGTCGGCCGGGATGATGGTGAGACCGGTGGCCGGCTGCCACCGGTGGCGGTGGTCGATGCCTCGGTGCTGTCTGCCATCGGTTCCTCCTCGGCTGGGTGCCTGTGCGATCGCCCGGGCCGGCCGGTGTGACCGGCTCGTGTCGGACCGGGCTCATTGGCGGCCATCTGAAATCGTATGCCAGATCGTCGGTTCGGCCGACTGGCCGGCACCTCGGCCGCGACCTCGAGGGCAACGCGGCGTGCACGAGCGGGCTCCGCGCCCGCCCCCACGGGCTGCATGCGACATCGGGGGGTGGATCCAGAGCAGAGGTGGGGGCCTCACGGCCGTTACGATGATAAAATATACGCAGGAGTCACAATGGCTGGACGAAGGCTTGAGGCCGCTCCTGTGCAAACCGATGGGGAGGAATGTGCCATGGCTACCCGAAATCTCGGCTTTCCGGTGTTCGACGCCGACAACCATCTCTACGAAACGCGCGACGCGCTCACCAAGTACCTTCCCGAAGCCCACAAGCACGCCATCGACTTCGTCGAGGTCCATGGGCGGACCAAGATCATGGTTCGGGGCCAGATCAGCAACTACATCCCCAATCCGACCTTCGATCGCATCGGTCGGCCGGGCGCCCAGGAGGAGTACTTCAAGTCGGGCAACCCGGAGGGAAAGTCGTACCGGGAGATCATCGGTCGGGGCATCGACTGCCCCCCGGCCTTCCGTGAGGCCAGTGCTCGCCTGGCCCTCATGGATGAGCAGGGCGTCAACTTCGCCATGATGTACCCGACGCTGGCCAGCTTGATCGAGGAGCGCATGAAGGACGACCCCGATCTGTGCGCCGCGGCGATCCACGCCCTCAACCAGTGGATGCTCGAGGCGTGGCCCTATGCCTACGAGAACCGCATCTTTGCCACG
The DNA here is from genome assembly GCA_036521415.1 of Acidimicrobiales bacterium. Taxonomy (GTDB): domain Bacteria; phylum Actinomycetota; class Acidimicrobiia; order Acidimicrobiales; family RAAP-2; genus DASXMT01. The sequence goes on along the minus strand of DATDHU010000060.1, from coordinate 9,253 downwards.
CCGGTCATGACGCTGGGCATCGTGGACAAGGCCATCGAGGAGCTGGACTTCGTCGTCGAGCACGGGGCCAAGGCGATCCTGATGCGTCCCGCACCGGCGTGGGGGTACCGAGGCCCACGCTCGTTCGCGCTGCCCGAGTTCGATCCGTTCTGGGAACGGGTCGAGGACTCGGGTGTCCTGGTGGTGCTGCACGCCTCCGACAGCGGCTACAACCGCTATTCCAACGAGTGGGAAGGGGTCCAGAGCGAGGAGATGGCCTTCGCAGAGCCCAAGCTGTTGAGCGCCGTCATCGAGGGCGACTACCGGGCCATCCGCGACGCGTCGGCCTCGCTGATCTGTCACGGCACCCTGCACCGGTTCCCGAAGCTGCGGGTCGCCCTGGTCGAGAACGGCGCCGGCTGGGTCCCGCACTTCCTCGAACAGCTCGATCACGCCTACGAGAAGATGCCGCAGCTCTACGTCGAAAGGCCGTCCGACACGTTCAAGCGCCATTTCTGGATGCACCCGTTCCACGAAGAGGACCCTCGAGATCTGGTGAAGCTCCTGGGCGCCGACCACGTCATCTTCGGATCGGACTTTCCCCACATCGAGGGTCTGGCCGACCCCCTGTCCTGGGCCGACGAGCTCCACGGTCTACCCGACGAGGATCTACGCAAGGTGATGGGTGGCAACATGATGGACCTGATGGGTCTCACCGCCACCGCCACCGTCTGAGGTCACTGGGGCAGGGCCGATGCCGTGACAACAGGGGGCCCACGCCTTCGCCCACCAGCCGATGGTACGACCAATGACGAGCCGATAACGAGGAGAGACATGGCAACGCAACGAGACATCCGCGAGACGCCGGCCGACGAGTACTGGTCGGAATTCGAGAACCGGTGGACGGCGCTGCTGAGCTACCGGTACCTGGGCAAGGAGAGCAGCTGGCTCGACAATGCCCCCGAGGGCACGGTGATGCCCCTGCGCCACGACATGCGCAACGCCGGGGGCGGCATCATGGCCGCGCCGTTGTGCATCGCCGCCCCCGAGTCGGGGGGCATGGCCGACGACCTGTTCGTGCCCAACCCGGTCATCGCCTCGATGCAGATCCTCGACGACGGGCGCGACGTGGCCAGGGTGGCCGTGCTCCCCGAAACCGTCCATCTCGGCCGGACCATGGGGTTCAGCCGCTCGTTGGTGGTCGACTACGAGGACCACGACCGGGTCATCGCCCTCTCGACGGGCATGGGGATCAGCCTCGGATCGACTCCGCCTGGCTTCGAGAAAGTGGACAACCCGCCCATCGACGTCGTCGACTCGCCCACCATGCCGCCCCTCCACCAGGTCTTCGGGGCCAAGAAGCGCGATGACGGCTTCTGGGTGCTGCCCGAGCTCGAGCTCGAGTTCGCCTCCCCCGATGCCGCCCTGCACCTCGGTCCCATCCACATCGTCCTCGAGACGGCGGCCAACGAGCTGGCCGCCGAGCAGGCCGGCACCGATCAGCTCCAGATCGAGAGCTGGCAGGTGATGTTCGTGGCCAGGGGCAAGGTGGGCCCCTTCCGGGTGACCGGGGAGGCCTACGAGGGGGCCCAGGGCCGAGTCGGCGTGCGGTTGTCGTTGCACGACGAGGGGAACGAGGACCGGGTCACCAGCACGGGTTCGGGCGTGTACCGCCGTCTGGGCTGACCGACAGCCTGGTTTGACGAAACTAGACTCCGATTTTACTCTCCTCCGAGGGGACCGCTTGGGAGGCGCCATGACAGAGCTGGACTTTGCCGCGTTCGATGCCGACAATCACTACTACGAGGCTTCGGACGCGTTCACCCGTTACATAGAACCACAGTTCGCTAAGCGGGCGATGCAGTGGGCCGAGATCAACGGGCGGCGACGGCTCTTGGTCTCGGGTCGGGTCAACCGGTTCATCCCCAACCCCACCTGGGACCCCGTGTCCAAGCCGGGAGCCCTCGACGAGTACTTCCGGGGCCGCAACCCCAAGGGAGAGGACGCGCCGACTCTCTTCGGTGAGCTCGACCGCCTGGCCGACCATCCCGAGTACCAGGACCGGGATGCCCGACTGCACCTCATGGATGCCCAGGGACTGCAAGGTGCGATCTTCCTACCGACCTTGGGCGTGGGCATGGAACAGGCCCTGCTCCACGACGTCCCCGCCCTCACCGCCGCCTTCCGGGCCTTCAACCGGTGGATGGACGAGGACTGGGGCTTTGCCTATCGGGAACGCATATTCGCTGCCCCCTACATCACGATGGTCGACCCCGAGAACGCCCTGGCCGAGCTGGCGTGGGCGATCGACCATGACGCCCGGTTCATGGTGATGGTGGGCGGGCCCATTGTGGTCAACGGGATCGGGGTTTCCCCTGCCGACGCCGTCTACAACCCCTTCTGGTCCCTGGCCAATGAGTCGGGCGTGACCGTGTGCTACCACGGGGGTGACAGCCGCTATGCGAGCTACCTGGCCGACTGGGGCGAGCGGGCCGAGACCGAGTCGTTCCGCCAGAACCCGTTCCGGGCCCTGGCCTCGCCCAGCCCTGTCCAGGACACCTTCGCCAACCTGCTCGCCCACGGGCTGTTCCATCGGTTCCCCAATCTGCGCCTGGCCTCCATCGAGAACGGCGCCGGCTGGGTCTTCCACCTGTTCGAAAAGCTGGAAAAGTCCTACGGCCAGACGCCCAAGGCCTATGCCGAGGACCCTCGTGAGACATTCCGGCGCCACGTCTGGGTGTCCCCGTACTACGAGGACAAGCTCGGTGAGCTCCGGGCGCTGCTCGGGGCCGATCGGCTGCTCATGGGCTCGGACTACCCCCACGCCGAGGGGCTGGCCGACCCGACCAGTTACATCAAGGACCTGAAGAACTTCGACTTCTCCGATCGCGACTGTGAGCTGGTCATGCGCGAGAACGGGGTAGGCCTCTCCACCCGCCGGCCGGCGTAACCGATTGAGATCCCCGGGGGTCCGATCCGGGCCGGTCGCTAACTTGTCAGCGGGAGACCGTCGGCTGGCCGGACCAGTCGCGGCCTGACCCCGTGCCCTTTCAGCTCGATTCGAAGGAACGAAGACAGACGTGACGTTGACCTGGCCCAATCCAAGCCTCTCCGAGGACCTCCGTCTCGCCCTGGTGGGCCCGGGTGCTCCCTTCGAGCTGATCGAGGAGGAGGTGCTCGGGACTCCGATGGCGGTCTTCGCCGACCGACCCCGGACGATCGTGGAGATCCTGCGCAGCGGGGCCGACCGCTTTGCCGGACGGCCCTATGTGGTATTCCCCGAGCGCCGGATCACGTTCGACGACATCATCGGTCCGGTGGCCGCAGTGGCCCGGAGCCTCAAGGAGACCTACGGAGTCGGACGCGGTGACCGTGTCGCCATTTGCTCGGCCAACTGTGTCGAGTTCGTGTTGACGTTCTGGGCCGTGACCGTCCTGGGCGGCGTGACCGTCGCCCTCAACGGTTGGTGGACCGGTCCGGAGATGGCCCATGCCTTGGAACTGACGGAGCCCAAACTGCTCCTGGGCGACCGCCGCTGTCTCGGCCGGCTGGCAGGCATCGACCTGCCCGGACTACCCCGCGTCCTGTTCGAGGAGGACTTCGCCGCCATCGAAGCCGCCGGCGCCGGTGCGGTCCTGCCCGATGAGGACATCGAGGAAGACGACCCCTTCCTGATCCTGTTCACCAGCGGCACCACCGGCCGGTCCAAGGGGGCGATGATCTCGCACCGGAGCAACATCCACTTCGGTCTGGCCACACGGCTGAGTGCGGCCGAGGGCATGGCCGCGGCCCAAGCCGACCAGCCGCCCCCGCCGCCCATGCTGCCGTGCTCCATCTCGGCCAGCCCCATGTTCCACGTGGCCGGCCTCAACTGCTCGTTGGTCCTGGCGCCGATGAACGGGCTGACCATCGTCTACCCGCCAGTCGGGAAGTGGAGCGAGGCCTCCCAGCTCGAGTTGACCGAGCGGCACGGGGCCACGACGTGGTCGCTGGTCCCTACTCAGCTCTGGCGCCTGCTCGACTGGCCTGGACTGGGTGACTATGACCTGTCGTCCCTCAAGACAGTGGGAGGGGGCAGCGCGGTGTGGGCACCGGAGCTCCTGCGCCGCCTGGAGGAGAAGCTGCCCTGGGTGCGACCGGGCCTCGCCCTCGGGTACGGGATGACCGAGACCAACGGACTGGGGACGTCCCTTCGCCTCGACAACACCTACACCCATCCGGACTCGATCGGGCGACCCTCGGCAACGATGCAGGTTGAGATCCGGGATCCCGACACGCACGCCGCACTGCCCGACGGCCAGGTGGGCGAGATAGCCATGCGGAGTGGCGCCACCTTTCTTGGCTACTGGCGTAACCGCGAGGCAACGGCCAAGGCCCTCGACGGCGACCGCTGGTACCACACCGGCGACTTCGGCCATGCCCGCGACGGTTTCGTGTACCTGGAAGGACGGCGTCAGGACCTCATCATCCGGGGTGGGGAGAACATCTACCCGATCGAGATCGAGAACCGCTTGATCGAGAACCCGGGCGTCGCCGAGGCGGCGGTGGTCGGGGTCACCCACGCCACCCTGGGCCACGAAGTGGCGGCTTATGTGGTCGAGAAGGTACCCGGCACCCTGGCCGCAGCCAACATCCGGGAGTGGTGCTCGGCTACGTTGGCCGGGTTCAAGGTTCCCACCCTGGTGGAATTCGTCCCCGAACTGCCCCACAACGCGTCCGGCAAGGTCCTCAAGCACCTGCTGGGCTCAGACTTGCCGCCGAGCGATTTCGTACAGGAGTGATCCGCCATGGACTTTGACGAGAGTGGCGAAGAGTCGGCGTTCCGCGCCGAGGCCTTTTCCTGGCTGAGCGAGCACGCCAAGCTCAAGGATCTGGCCGCCGCCCCGGCCCCGGGTGGAGGACTGGACCGGGTGGCCGAGGTGGAGCACGTCCGCCAGTCCAAGGCCTGGCAGCGGGTGCTCTTCGACGGCGGATGGGCCGGCATCACCTGGCCCAAGGAGTACGGGGGGCGGGGCGGGGCGCCCATCGAGGCCATCATCTTCGCCCAGGAGCAGTCCCGGTTCGACGTCCCCGGCAGTGTGTTCGCCCAGGGGATCGGGATGGCCGGTCCCACCATCATGGCCCACGGGACCGAGTGGCAAAAGCAGCGCTTCCTGGAGCCGATGCTCCGGGGTGACGAGGTCTGGTGCCAGTTGTTCAGCGAGCCGGGCGCCGGCTCTGACCTGGCCGCCCTGGCCACCAGCGCCGTCCGCGACGGTGACGAGTTCATCGTGAACGGCCAGAAGGTCTGGACCTCGTCGGCCCATTTCAGCGACTGGGGCATCCTCTTGGGCCGCACCGACTTCGACGCCCCCAAGCACCGCGGCATCACCTACTTCCTGGTGGACATGACGACGCCGGGCATCGACGTGCGCCCGCTGCGCCAGGCCACCGGTGCGTCCCATTTCAACGAGGTGTTCCTCACCGATGTGCGGATACCGGCCGACAACGTTGTCGGTCCGGTCAACGGCGGTTGGGGCGTCATCATGACGACGCTGACCAACGAGAGGACCATGATCGGTGCCGGCGTCGGCGTCGGCGATGCCTTCGGTGACATCGTGCGCCTGGCGCGGGAGGTCGGTAGGACCCGTGATCCAGTGGATCGCCAGGCCCTGGCCGAGACGTACATCCGCCTGCAGTTGCTCAAGTACCTGGGATGGCGTATCCAGACGGCCGTCTCCCGCAACCAACAGCCCGGGCCGGAGAGCTCGGTGCTCAAGTTGGGCCTGTCGCAGCACTTGGGGCTGACCGGGGACCTGGTGATGTCCTTACAGGGCCCGCGGGCGAACTTGGTGGACTACGACGACAGCTCCAGCAACCGGTGGACCCTCCAGTTCTTGGGGCAGTGGATGAGCAGGATCGGCGGTGGGACAGAGCAGATCCAGCGCAACATCATCGCCGAGCGGGTCCTGGGCCTGCCCGGCGAGCCGCGGGCGGACAAGGGCGTGCCCTTCCGCCAGCTGGCCACCCGTGGCGAGGCCCGGAGCGCAACTTGATATCGAATATGATGTGAGAAGTGCCGTCCTCCTCCCGAAGCCCGAACGGAAAGACGGCGAAGCGTACGTCCGTCGGTGGTGGGAAGAGACTCGTCCGCACCAGCAGCGCTGACCACATAGCCCTCCACATCCGGACACTCATCTTCGACGGGGTGCTCCGCCCCGGGATGCGGGTGCCCCAGGACGCCATCGCCGAAGACCTGGGCGTGAGCCGTATCCCGGTTCGCGAGGCGTTGATCGTGCTCGAGCACGAGGGATGGGTGACCATCGAGATGCACCGCGGTGCGTACATCAACGCCCTCGACAAGCGGGCCGTCCACGACCACTACGAGCTCTTCGGCCTCATCTACGGCTTCGCCGCCCAGCGGGCGCTGGCCCGGGCGGGGGACGAGCTTCCCAACCTCTTGGCCGACCTCCAGAAGCGGTTCGCCGACGCGACCGATCCCTCCGACCAACAGCAACTTTCCATTGCATTCCACGCCACCATCGTCAGGGGGGCCGCCTCGCCCCGAATCATCGCGGTGCTGCGGGGCATGTCCGCCATGGTGCCGGGCGACTTCTTCGAGATGGTGCCCGACGCGGTGGAGGTGGAGGAGCGGGGCCTGGCCGCAATCGTGCGGGCCATGAAGAAAAACGACGGTGAGAGGGCATCGGCCGAGTACGCCAAGATGATGCGGCAGGTGGGGAACAAGGTGATCCTGCTCTTCGACGAACGCTCCCTGTTCGATCAGACACCGGCCGAGGCCTGACCTCCGGCCCCGTCCCTGTCGACCAGGGCGCGGCGCAGGACCTTCCCGACCTCGCTCCGGGGCAACGCATCGATGTGGTGGAACGCAACCGGGATCCGATAGGGGACCAGATGATCGCGGCACAGCCGCTCGAGCTCGTCGCCGGAGGCGGATCCGACGACATAGGCCACCGGTACTTCGCCGAGCCGCGCGTCGGGCATACCGACCACAGCCGCTTCGCGCACATTGGGCGAGAGGCGCAGGACTTCTTCGACCTGTTCGGGGAACACCTTGTTGCCTCCCCGATTGATGAGATCGCTCACCCGGCCCTCGATCCACACGAATCCGTCGCCGTCGACGTGGGCGTAATCACCCGTGCGGACGTAGCCTTCTTGGTCGATCCGGTCGTCGAGGTTCTCGCCGCCGGCGTAGCCCGAAGCCATGCGGGGTGGCTTTACCAGCAGCTCGCCGATCGATCCGTCGCGAGCCGCCGTGCCGTCCTCCGCCACCACCCTGATGCCCACGCCGGCATGAGGTCGCCCGACCGCACCCACCTTGTCGGGATGTTCCCGGGCATCGGCCGCCGTCCAGCCGATGACCTCCCCGATCTCGGCCTGCCCGTAGCTGTTGAGCACGGTCACGCCGAACTTGTCCGAGAATCGACGCGCCGACAACGGCGATAGGGGAGCCGTGATACTCCGGACATAGCGCAGGGGAGTGAGATCGGCGACGTCGTCATCGTCGGCCAGCATCACCATCGCCGCTGGAGGCAGGACGGTTGACCGGATGGCAAAGCGGCCCACCAGGGTCGCGAATTCGGTAGTGGAGAACCGGTCCATCAGCACCAGTGGCGCCCCGGCCCGCAACCCGAACAGGACGTTGTAGATGCCGGCATTGAGGGCCAGCGAGACGGGCACCAGATTGGGGGAGGGGGGCCGGGCCGGATCGGCCGGTCTCCCTCGGAGCGGCTCGAGCACCCGGTCGAGCAACTCCAGGTAACCCGAGTGGGTGTGGAGTATGGGCCGGGGTCGCCCGGTGGTCCCCGACGTCCAGGTGACGAATGCGATGTCCGGCCCGTAACCGGTCGGATCGACTCCGGCGTGCCGCAGGCCTTCTCCGTCGAGGATCATGGCCGGGGCGGTGGCTTCGATCACGTGCTCGATCTCGGCGCTCGGCTGCCTGGGGCTCGCCGGCACGAACACCCCGCCGGCCGTCCACACACCGAACATGGCCGAGATGAACTCGGGGCCGTTGGGGAACTGGATGACGACGGCTTGACCGGGTTCGAGCCCATCGGCACGCAGCCGTCCGGCGATTTCGGCCGCGTCGCCCCGGGCCTCCCCTGCGGATCGGGTACCGCTCACCGTGGAGATGAGCGGGGCAGGGTCGGGGAGCGGATGATCGGACAGAAGGCCTGCGAGCGAACCGGGCACCCAACGTCCTTTCTGGCCGCTCCCTGCTGGCCCTCGCCGCTCCTGGAAACGACTGTACATTATATGCGACTGGGCACCGGACCCGTCGCACTACCGGCCCGGCGTGGGCCCCTGACCGGCGGGATCGCTGCCGGGAACGGGGTCAGACGAAGATCGGCAGTTCCTTGTAGCCGCGGACCGTACTGGTGTGGAGGGGCACGGCGTGCTCGCGGTCGACGGTCCAGCTCTCGAAGCGCTTGAGCGTCTCCTCCAACGCGATCCTGCCCTCCATGCGGGCCAGCGCTGCGCCCAGGCAGAAATGAATGCCGTAGCCGAACGCCACGTGCAGCTTGAAGGTGCGACGGACGTCGAACTGGTCCGCATGCGGGTAGACGCGGTCGTCACGGCCGGCAGACCCGGTGAGCAACAACACCTTCGAGTCGGCCGGAATGGTCTGCCCGTGCAGCGTGACTGCTTCGGTCAACCACCGACCTTGGACGGGCGACGGCGACTCGTAGCGGAGCAGCTCCTCGACGGCATTGGGGATCAATGACGGGTCCCGGGCCAGATCGGCCTGCTGGGCGGGGTGGGAGGCCAGTAACAGGCCGGCCCATCCGAGCAGCCGGGCAACCGTCTCCGTGCCGGCGCTGATGATCAAGAGGCCGAACCCGGCACTCTCTTGTGGTGTAAGGCGTCGGCTGACACCATCCGGATCAACCAGTTCCGCTTCCACCAGGTCGGTGAGCATGTCGTCGCGAGGACGAGTGCGGCGTTCGGCCAGCTGCCCGTCGATGTACTCGATGAGCCAGAGACCGGCCGAGGCCGACACCTCGTTGACCATACCCACTCCGGGCTCGATATGGAAGATCTGGTCTATGTGGTGGCGGACCTCCTCCCGGTCATCCGCCGGCACCCCGAGCAGTGCGGCGATGACGTTCGCCGGGACCTGAGCCCCGAAGTCCTGCACGTAGTCGAAGCGGTCATTTCCTCGCTGGGCGTCGAGGAGGCGGCCGCACAAGGCCCGGATCTCATCCTCGAGCTCAGCCATCCGCCGGGGGGTGAACGCTTTCGACACCAGTCGCCGGAGCACGGTGTGCTC